>NZ_JBQFPG010000007.1:0-205251 GCF_056534355.1 Ruegeria sp. D7 | reverse complement strand
GAAGAGTTCGTGATGGCGTTCTTCGAGGTCGACGATGTCGAACTGCGCTTCCGCGCCTCGCACTTCCCCTTCACCGAACCGTCGGCCGAGGTCGATATCCGCTGTTCCTGGGACAATGGTCAGCTGAAGATCGGGGGGGGCGACGACTGGATGGAGATTCTGGGCTCGGGCATGGTCCACCCCAAGGTGATCGCGGCCGGTGGGATTGATCCCGAGGTCTATCAGGGCTTTGCGTTCGGCATCGGTATCGACCGTCTGGCGATGCTGAAATATGGCATTCCGGATTTGCGGGCGTTCTTTGATTCCGACCTCCGTTGGCTGCGGCACTATGGGTTTGCGGCATTGGATATGCCGAATTTGCATGGTGGTTTGTCGCGGTAAGTGTATCCGCTGGGCGTATATCTTTCGCGCTACATTGACTGGTGGCATCGCCGTGTGGCGAATGCTCCTTTTCTTTGGTTGATAGGTATCCTCTTAACCACGATATGCATACAGGCTCTAACGGTGAAGTTATTGGAGTCTGCTGTCCTTTGGATTTGGCCTCTATTAGTGGTTATTGCTGTCCCGGGTTTTTGGGCAGCGATGAACACTCTTTCAGAAAGGACAGATCGAAGGAAAGAGGCGGAAGACCGACAAGCGATGGCAAAAAAGTTCATTGATCAATACGCTAAAGAGAAATCAAAATAGCTATTACTCTTTGTGCGAGCGTCTTTTCAGCGCAATTTAGCACAAGCGCTTAGGTATTGCGCGGGGCAAAGGCCGATAGCGCGGCTTTGTGATTTGATCCTTTGTAGGGTGGGGTTTCACCCCACCGTGAGGCGGTTGGTGGGGTGAAACCCCACCCTACACCAATAAGTTACGTGACAGGGCGGCGCATGTCGCTAGGCTCCGGCCTATGATCTATCGACTGCTTTTTCTTCTGCTGACCGCGACCCCGGCCCTTGCGATGGGGCCGTGGAAATCTGACTGCCACGGCGATACCGCCTGTGAGATCGGCGACCGTTCTTACCATGTAATGGAACCTGATGGTTGGGATGGCGAAACGCCTCTGCCGGTGCTGTTGCATTTTCATGGCTGGGCGCGGCAGGGCGATGTGGTGGTGAACCATGAGCGCATCGCCGGGGCGACCAGGCTGCGTGATGTGCTGTTGGTGGCTCCGAATGGGCTGGGCAAAAGTTGGAACTTCTGGACTGCTGATACCGCAGACGTGCCGTTCGCAGATCGCGTGCTTGAGGACGTCGCCAAACGCTATCCCATTGATCCTGAGCGTATCTATGTCTCGGGCTATTCTTATGGCGGCGCAATGGCGTGGCGCTATGTCTGCCAGTCGGGAAACGACATCGCCGCTCTGCTGGCGGTAGCGGGCTCGATCCGTCAGACCGAGGATTGCCCGGAAGCCCCAAGCGAGGTGCGCCATGTGCACGGGCTGGACGATACGGTGATGGATTTCCCCTTTGGGCCGGACGGCGATACGACCTATCCGGTGGCGCTGTGGAAGGCCAAGTTCAACTGCAACGGCGCGACCCCGCGCGGGGATTGGAGCGTGAAGCCCTTCCTGACGCTCAGCCGATTGGAGTGGACCGATTGCGCGCAAGGGCAGGTGACACTGGACACCCATCCCGGCGGGCACTTTATTCCCCACGGCTGGATCGGCTGGCAGCTGGACGAGCTTTTGGGTCGCACCCCTACCTATCCGTGAGCCGCAGCGCTTGCACCTTGGCGCAATCTTTGCCATTGCCTGTGCCGACTGAATGTTTGCCGAAAAAGGCCCGCTGTAATGAAATTCACTCTGTCCTGGCTGAAAGACCACCTCGATACGGATGCGTCGGTTGATGAGATCGCCGAAGCACTGACCGATCTCGGGCTTGAGGTCGAAGAGATCGTCAACCCGGCGGACCGTCTGGCGGGCTTTACGCTGGGCCATGTGAAACATGCCGAGAAGCACCCGGACGCCGATAAGCTGCGCGTTTGCACGGTTGAAACCGACGAGGGCGATCTGCAGATCATTTGCGGCGCGCCCAATGCGCGCGAAGGCATCACCGTGGTGGTTTGTAAACCGGGTATGTATATCCCCGGCCTGGATATCACCATCAGCGTCGGCAAGATCCGTGGCGTCGAGAGCTTTGGCATGATGGCATCCGAGCGCGAGCTTGAGCTATCGGATGAACACGACGGGATTATCGAGCTGCCCTCGGGTGAGGTCGGTGATCGGTTTGTCGATTGGTTGGCTGAGAACGATCCGTCAAAGGTTGATCCGATGATCGAGATCGCGATCACGCCGAACCGCCCGGATGCGCTGGGTGTTGCGGGTATTGCGCGTGATTTGGCCGCGCGCGGGTTGGGCACGCTGAAAGTACGCGATTACACTCCGGTGCCGGGTGATTTCGAAAGCCCGATCAAAGTGTCGATCGACGAGGATACGCTGGACGGCGCGCCGCATTTCACCGGGCGTCTGATCCGTGGCGTAAAGAACGGCCCGAGCCCTCAGTGGCTGCAGGATCAACTGAAAGCGATTGGTCTGCGTCCGATCTCGGCTCTGGTGGATATCACCAATTATATGACCTTCGACCACAACCGTCCGCTGCACGTGTTCGACGCGGACAAGGTGCAGGGCAATTTGCGGGTGCATCGCGCCAAGGGTGGTGAAAAGCTGGTCGCGCTTGATGAAAAAGAATACTCCCTTCAGCCTGGCATGATGGTGATTTCGGACGACAAAGGCCCGGAATCTATCGCGGGTATCATGGGCGGCGAGGAAACCGGTTGTACCGAGGAGACTGTGAACGTCTTCCTTGAAAGCGCGTTCTGGGATCATGTACAGATCGCCCTCACAGGTCGGGCGCTGAAGATAAACTCGGACGCGCGGTATCGATTCGAGCGCGGCGTCGACCCGGAATACACGCGCGAAGGGTTGGAGCATGCGACGCAGATGATCTTGGATATCTGCGGCGGTGAAGCCTCGAATGTGGTCGAGGCGGGCAAAGCGCCGAACCACGCGCGGGCCTACAAACTGGACGCGGCGCGCGTGCAGTCCTTGGTCGGGATGGAGATTCCGGAAAGCGAGCAGCGGCAGACACTGACCCGTTTGGGCTTTCGTCTGGATGGCGAGATGGCGCATGTGCCCAGCTGGCGACCCGATATCATGGGGGAGGCCGATCTGGTGGAAGAGGTTGCGCGGATCGCTTCTCTGACCAAGTTGCAGGGTATTCCGCTGCCGCGTACGACAGCAGGTATCCCCAAACCGGTCATGACACCCACGCAGCGTCGCCAGTCGATGGCGCGCCGGACCTGTGCAGCGCTGGGGTACAATGAATGTGTGTCTTATACCTTCATCGATCAGGCCTCGGCAGCCTTGTTCGGGGGCGGTGACGCAGCAACCATGTTGGAAAACCCGATCTCGTCCGAGATGAGCCATATGCGCCCTGATCTGCTGCCTGGTCTGCTGCAAGCGGCGGCGCGCAATCAGGCGCGGGGTTATGCCGATCTGGCCTTGTTCGAGGTCGGGCCAGTGTTCCACGATGGTGAGCCGGGGGATCAACAGACACAGATTACCGGCCTGTTGGTTGGGCGTAGCGGTCCCAAGGACGTGCATGGTGCTTCCCGTCCCGTTGACCTGTTTGATGCCAAAGCCGACGCAGAGGCGGTGCTTGCCGCCATTGGTGCGCCTGCCAAGGTTCAGATCCTTCGTGGCGGCGATGCCTGGTGGCACCCGGGTCGGCACGGCAAGATTTGTCTGGGCCCCAAAAAGGTTCTGGGCGTTTTTGGTGAATTGCATCCGCGCGTGTTGCAGGCGTTGGATATCAAGGGTCCGGCAATGGCGTTCACCATCTGGCCGGATCAGGTGCCGATGCCACGTAAATCCGGTGCGACCCGTTCTGCCTTGGAATTGCGCGACCTGCAGGCGGTCGAGCGCGATTTCGCCTTTGTTGTAAATGCGGATATCGAAGCTCTGACGTTGGTCAATGCGGCAGCGGGTGCTGATAAGGCTCTGATCGAGGACGTGCGCGTCTTTGACGAATTCATTGGCGGTAGCGTCGGCGAGGGCAAGAAGTCTCTGGCCATTACCGTAAGGCTCCAGCCGTCGGACGCGACCCTGAAGGAAAAGGATATCGAGGCGGTCAGCACCAAGATTGTCGAAAAAGTGACGAAAGCCACTGGCGGCGTCTTGCGGGGATGAGTTGGTTTTCGCCTCCGGCGGGAGTATTTTTGAAATGATAAAGGGGCCATTGCGCCCCTTTTTCACGGGAGGAGAGAAAAATGCTGAAGGTCTATTTGTCCGGTGAGATTCACACGGATTGGCGCGAGCAGATCATTGCGGACGCCGATGGGTTGGATGTTGAGTTCAGTAGCCCGGTCACCGATCACGGTGCTTCGGACGATTGCGGTGTCACGATCTTGGGGGCCGAGCCGAACAAGTACTGGCACGATCACAAGGGTGCCATGGTCAACGCGATCCGGACCCGCAAGGGCATATCAGACGCGGATGTTGTGGTTGTACGCTTTGGGGACAAATACAAGCAGTGGAACGCGGCATTTGACGCGGGCTATGCGGCAGCACTGGGCAAGTCGATCATTGTTCTGCACGGGGCTGATCATCAGCACGCGCTGAAAGAAGTAGATGCAGCAGCACTCGCCGTCGCTGAAGAACCCGCGCAAGTTGTTGAGATCTTGCGCTACGTTCTAACAGGCGCGCTGCCTGGGTAACCCGATGGCCCGTGGCGGCGGATTTGGATCCCGCCGCACAGGCCTTGTGTATCAATCCCGTGAGGGGATGTTCAGTCCTCTTTGCACTGCGGGTCGATCCAGGAACCTATCCAGATAGCGCGTAACGTTGCCATAGCTTTCCCAGCCTATGACATCCTTGACGCCGTAATAATCTAAACCGCGCAGCCAGGGCGCGATTGCGATATCCGCGATCGAGAATTCTCCGGCGATCCAATCTTGGCCGTCCAGTTGCCGGTCGAGAACGTTCAGCAGGCGTTTGGCCTCGGACACGTAGCGTTCGCGCGGGCGGGCGTCTTCGATTTCAGCCCCTGCGAATTTGTGGAAATACCCAAGCTGGCCAAACATTGGTCCGATACCGCCCATCTGAAACATAACCCATTGGGTGACCCGGTGCTTGTCGCTTTTGTTCTGACCCAGCAGCTTACCGCTCTTTTCAGCGAGGTACAGAAGGATTGCACCGCTTTCGAACAAAGCCAACGGAGCATCGTCGGGCCCGTTCGGATCAATGATCGCCGGGATCTTGTTGTTCGGGTTCAGAGAAAGAAACTCCGGGCTTTTGACATCTGCATCGGCCAGTGTGACACGATGTGCCTCGTAAGGCAGGCCGGTTTCTTCCAGCATGATCGACGCCTTTACCCCGTTGGGTGTGGGGAAGGAATAAAGCTGAATCCGCTCGGGGAACTGTGGGGACCATTTATTCATGATCGGGAATTGGATTGTGTCCAGCATGATGGGCTCCTTTTATCGCGCCTGTCTCGGTCAATCTGGTAATTTGTGGCGCTTTTGTAAGGTCCAATTCTGTGCGTGATCGGTCAGTCGATGTTTGCTGGGGAACAGCAGGGGGGAAAACTCGGAAATCCCGCACCTAGACCTGCGCGCAAAATTAGCCCAGACTTTTCAGCGATCCCGCGCCAAAAGGCGCGGGTTTGCTGTCGGCGCAAAGGAGAAGCGTGTGGAAGATGTCGTAACACAGGTGGGCGCATTTGGTCCGCTGATCATGAGCGCGATCAAAGCGTTGATCGTTCTGGTATTGGGTTGGATCGTTGCCGGAGCCATTAGCGGTCTGGTGCGGCGGCGGATCAACGCCACGCCACATATCGACCCGACTTTGGGGAATTTCGTTGCGAGCCTCGTGAAATGGGTGCTGCTGGCGATTGTCTTTGTCGCCGTTCTGGGCATTTTCGGAATCGAGGCGACCAGCATCGTGGCCATACTGGGTGCCGCATCCCTGGCCATCGGTTTGGCGCTGCAGGGAACACTCAGCGATCTGGCCGCGGGCGTGATGCTGGTGGTGTTCCGGCCCTATAAGCTGGGCCAATATGTCGATATTGGTGGCACAGCGGGTACTGTGAAAGACCTGAACCTGTTCACGACCGAGCTGGTGACGCCGGACAACGTGCAGATCATCGTGCCAAACGGTCAGGCTTGGGGTTCGGTGATCACCAACTATTCCGCCCATGACACCCGCCGGGTCGATCTGGTGTTTGGCATCGACTACGGCGATAGCGCGGATGAGGCTATGAACATCATCCTGGATGTGGCCAAAGCTGACGATCGTATCATGGCTGATCCTGAGCCCTGGGTGCGGGTGACAAATCTTGGGGATAGTTCGGTTGATCTGACCGCGCGCCTGTGGTGCGCAGCGGCTGACTATTGGGATGTGAAGTTTGAACTTACCAAAGCGATCAAAGAAGCGTTTGACGCCAAAGGCGTATCCATCCCGTATCCGCATTCTGTGGAGATTCACAAAGAGGCGTAAGCCTCCCGCCCGTCGATCGGGCATTGAAATGCCCTCCTCTGGTTGGGCCGGGCACCGCGCTAAGGCGCGGTGCTTTTTTGTGCGACCCTTGGTCCAGAAAACAACAGCGCCGCGCTATTGGCGCGGCGCTGGGCCCAAGTCTGTAAAGCGTCCTTTGAAAAAGGACGCTTTCAGAGGCGGGAGCGCTCTTAGTTCAACAGAGTTGTTGGATCGACAGAGTCGATGTTGAGGGCGGTGCCCACCGCTTCGTAAGTCAGCTTGCCGGCGTGGACGTTCAAACCTGCCAGCAGGTGTGCGTCGTCCTTACAGGCCTGCTTCCAGCCCTTGCTTGCCAGCGATAACATGAACGGCATGGTTGCGTTGCCCAGTGCGATGGTCGAAGTCCGGGCAACCGCACCGGGCATGTTGGCGACGCAGTAGTGCATGATGCCGTCAACTTCGTAAACCGGATTGGCGTGGGTGGTGGCTTTCGAGGTTTCAAAACAGCCGCCCTGATCGATCGCAACGTCTACCAGAGCCGCGCCGGGCTTCATGGTCGACAGCTGTTCGCGCGAGATCAGTTTGGGAGCAGCTGCGCCCGGGATCAGGACCGCACCGATGACCAGGTCGGCATCCTGGATCAGCTCGGCTGTCGCACCAGCGGTTGAATACTGGTTCTTGAAGGTTCCGCCGAACACATCGTCCAGATAGCGGAGACGCGGCAGCGAACGGTCCAGTACGGTCACATCCGCACCCATGCCTGCGGCAATCTTCGCTGCGTGGGTGCCTACGACGCCTCCGCCGATGACGATCACTTTGGCAGGGCCTACACCCGGTACACCACCCATCAGAACGCCGCGGCCACCGTTGGCCTTCTGCAGAGACCAGGATCCAACTTGCGGAGCCAAGCGACCGGCAACCTCGGACATCGGCGCCAGCAGCGGCAGGCCGCCATTGGAGTCAGTCACGGTCTCATAGGCAATCGCGGTGCAGCCGGATTCCAGCAGATCGTGAGTCTGGTCTGGATCGGGTGCCAGGTGCAGATAGGTGAACAGCAACTGACCTTCGCGCAGCATTTTACGCTCGACCGCCTGAGGCTCCTTGACCTTGACGATCATATCAGCCGTGGCGAACACTTCTTCTGCAGTGTCGACGATGCGGGCACCTGCCGCTACATAAGCATCGTTATCAAAGCCCGAGCCCATCCCGGCACCGGTTTCGATGATGACTTCGTGACCGCGGGCCACAGCTTCGCCAGCAGCGTTCGGGGTCATCCCGACGCGGAATTCCTGAGGTTTGATTTCCTTGGGGCAGCCGATTTTCATGTGAGACTCCATTCATAAACTGCCTAAATTATGGGCATAAATTGGCGCAATTTTTGTGAAACCCCACTTGCTAAACACACAATCTGCGGGAAAATATTCAGCATATAGACAACTTGACGCAATGGATGTGCGCAAATGACGATTGACGCAACAGATAGGAAGATTCTGGCTGCCCTGCAGCGCAAAGGGCGGATGTCAAATTCGGAATTGTCCGAACAGGTGAATCTATCCCCTTCGGCCTGCCACCGGCGCGTGCAGCGACTTGAGGCTGAGGGTTATATCAAGGACTACGTCGCCCTGTTGGACGCACGGAAGTTGAACGTTCCAACCACCGTGTTTGTCGAGATCACGTTGCAGGGTCAGGCGGAAGAAGTGCTGGAGGCGTTTGAAAAAGCCGTAGCACGGATTCCGGATGTGCTGGAATGCCATTTGATGGCGGGCACGGCGGACTACATTCTGAAGGTCGTCGCAGAAAATACCGAGGATTTTGCTCGCATTCATCGGCAATACCTGTCTCGCTTGCCTGGGGTGGCGCAGATGCAAAGCTCATTTGCTTTGCGCACGGTGTTCAAAACCACGGCTTTGCCTGTCTGAAACCAACTATTGGGGGTTAGCCTTGCGTCAATTCTGCCGCTTGTATCTGTCGTGCGGTCGGGCCAAAATCCATGTTTCCGACCTTATGTACGACCTCGGCACTTTGCGCTGACACTCCGTGGTTACACTGGCCGTGTACGGTCCGAACCCGATGAACGATAAGGAGCAGACCTTGGCTTACGAAAACAACAGCACGCCGAAAGGTTGGCTGGAAGCTGAACTGGAAGACACGCTGGACGAAGATTTCGAGATCGAATTCAGCGAACCCATGCTTTCGATGGAAGTGCGCAAGATTTACAAGGACCAGCATCCTGACATGCTGGATCGCAAGGTCTATTTTCGCAACCTTTTGCGGCTGCAGGCTGAACTTATCAAAGTTCAGGATTGGGTGGTCCATACAGGGGCCAAGGTCTGTATTCTATTTGAAGGGCGCGACAGCGCCGGTAAAGGGGGCGTGATCAAGCGGATCACGCAGCGTTTGAACCCTCGTGTAGCGCGTGTGGTCGCCTTGCCTGCACCCAGCCGACGCGAACAAAGCCAGTGGTATTTTCAGCGCTACGTGCCCCATTTGCCTGCGGCCGGTGAGATCGTGTTCTTCGATCGGTCCTGGTACAACCGCGCTGGTGTTGAACGCGTGATGGGATTTGCCAACGAGGATCAGGTCGAACAGTTCTTTCAGGACGTTCCTGAATTCGAACGGATGCTGGTGCGGTCGGGGATTATCCTGCTGAAATACTGGTTCTCGATTACAGACGAAGAACAGCAATTGCGATTCCTGATGCGTATTCACGATCCGATGAAGCAGTGGAAACTGTCACCGATGGATCTGGAATCCCGCATCCGGTGGGAGGCATACACCAAGGCCAAAGAGGATATGTTCTTTCGCACCAACATATCCGAGGCGCCTTGGTATATTGTTGAAGGCAACGACAAGAAACGCGAACGGCTCAATTGTATCGAGCACCTGCTGACCAAGATCCCCTATGAGGATGTGCCGCAGGAAAAGGTCAATCTGCCGGATCGGCGCTATAACCCCGAATACGAACGGCGCATTTTGCCGGATGAGCTACACGTGCCTAAGATATATTGATTTGGCAGGAAAGTGGTGCGGGAAAAGGATCCCCGCACCTGAACGGTTTGATTAACCCCAATCAAATCCGCAGTTCGTTTCGAAAACAAACACGCCGCACATGTCGTCATTCATGTCTTCGACTGTGGCTTCAACGGTTTCGATCATGTCGTCAGCGAAGTCGGTGTCGAACACCAGATCGAAATCATCCATCTCCGGGGTCGTGTCAGCCTGCTGCACCGGAGACCATTCGAACTGGTCAAATTGGGCTTGCAGCGCATGAACAAACGCTTCGATCCCGGCAAGGAAGGCCTGAACGTCAAAGCAGTCCGCGCCCGGTGCACCATTGTCAACGACAACTTCAGGTGTTTCTGGCTCGGGTTCTTCGACCTCGGTGACGTCGGTCTCCGGAGTTTCGGGTTCCTCGACCTCGACGACGTCAGTATCCGGCACATCGGATTCCGGGTCTTCAACTTCAGTCACATCGGTATCAGGCGTTTCCGGCTCTTCAGTTTCGGTCACGTCTGTTTCCGGAGTCTCCTCAACCGGGTCCTCGGTCTCGGTAACGTCAGTTTCTGGCGTTTCGTCTGCCGGTTGCTCGGTTTCCGTCACATCGGTGTCGGGTGTTTCGTCCGATGGTTCTTCGGTGACGTCTTCCTCCGGGGTCTCCTCTGCCGGTTCTTCGGCATCGGGAACTTCCGCTACCGGTGTTTCGTCAACTGGTTCCTCAGTCTCGGTCACATCGGTTTCCGGCACTTCTGGTTCGGTCGGGGTGGTAACCTCTTCCTCCTCTGGCTCAACAACTTCTTCAACCGGAGGCGTCACTGGCGGGGTGGTGCCGCCGTTATCAAGATCGACATCGCCCTGAGTCGCCGCAAAGTTCTGCGTCACCATGACAGCGTCGTACCCCTGCATGTCGCCTTCTTCGATCCCGATGCCGATATATTTGAAATCGGGGTTCAGAATGTTGGCGCGGTGGCCGGGGCTATTCATCAGGTTCTGGTGCAACTGGGCGATATCATCGCTGATACCGGGTGCGCCACGCTCGGATTGCCAGGCGATGTTTTCTCCGGTGCGCCAGCTCCCGGACAGGTCGAACCCTGCGGCTTGCATCCGTTGGGTCGCGGATGAACCACCCTGACCGGTGTGGCTGAACCGGTCGGTATCCAACATCCAGCTGCTGTGGTCCTCGGAAGATTCGTTCAGGTTGCGTTCAAGTTCCAGGGGATCAAGACCGCGGGATGTGCGCTCTTGGTTGATCAGCGCGAGCATTTCGCGCTCGACCGTACTTGCTGTCGACATCAGTGCCTCCGTTTTTGGTTATGTCTGAGTGGACGGCCTCACTTACAGACGATCAAAGAACGCTGAATAGGGCGGGTACGGCGATGGGCGTTTTTCGGCGGCAGAATGCAACCGAACGGCGATTCGCTGCGCTGTAAAATGCCGACTGCGGCGATTGCATCAAAATCGGCAGGTTGCCGCGAGGGTAAAGCCGGGAATTGGCGGGATCATCCGCCCTAAAAACGACAAACCCCCGGGCAGGGCCTCGGGGGTCGTCAAATAGTGTCATCCAAAGCTGGACGAGTCGCAGGAAGCTCTTAGAGCAAACCTTCGCGCTGTGCTTTCTTGCGTGCCAGTTTACGGGCACGGCGGATCGCTTCAGCTTTCTCGCGCGCTTTTTTCTCGGACGGTTTCTCGAAATGTTGCTTCAGCTTCATTTCACGGAACACGCCTTCGCGCTGCAGCTTTTTCTTCAGGGCACGAAGCGCCTGATCGACGTTATTGTCGCGAACACTAACCTGCATGTGGTTGTCACCACCTTTCTAGATAGAGTTGCAAGGAAATTGCAGGAAGTGGCCGTATAGCAAAGCACGCCTAACTTGTCTAGTACTGGACCCGCAGCCTCGGAGACCTGACATGACAGCAACCTATGAAGACACCAAAGAGCAGCTTCTCGATGCGATTCTGAACCATGTGCCGTTCGACGGCTGGTCGGAAACCAGCTTTCGTGCGGCCATCAGCGATTGCGATCTGGAGCCCGCGCTGGCCCGAGCGATCTGTCCGCGTGGTGCCGTCGATCTGGCACTGGCCTTTCATGCGCGAGGGGATGCCGCGATGTTGGAGCGGTTGAAATCCGAAGACCTGAGCGGGCTGAAATTCCGTGAAAAGATCGCCGCTGCCGTCCGTTTCCGCCTGCAGGCGGTCGAAGACAAAGAAGCAGTGCGCCGAGGTATGACTTTGTTCGCGTTGCCGATCCATGCCGCGGATGGGGCCAAGGCGGTCTGGGGCACCTGTGACCAGATCTGGATAGCGCTTGGCGATACTTCGGACGACGTGAACTGGTACACCAAACGTGCCACTCTGTCGGGCGTCTATTCTTCGACACTGTTGTATTGGCTGGGTGATGACAGCCCGGATTATCAGGCGACATGGGAATTCCTGGATCGGCGGATCGAGGGCGTAATGCAGTTTGAAAAGTTCAAGGCGCAGGTGAATGGCAACCCGCTGCTGAAACCGTTTCTGGCCGTCCCCAACTGGCTTGCGGGTCAGGTGAAGGCTCCGACGAAGTTGTCCAACAACCTGCCCGGTTCGCTGTCATCGGGAAAATAGTCGCAGCGTTTCCACTTGCCGCTGGGCCTCTGCGTTTTCGCCTGCTAGGCATTGGGCAAAGGAGATATGCCCATGACCCAGACAATGCGCGCTGTCGAGATCACCGAAGCTGGTGGCCCGGACGTTCTGCAACTGACGGAACGCCCGATGCCGGAACCGGCAGAGGGTCAAGTGGTTCTGAAAGTCGCGTACGCCGGGGTGAACCGTCCTGATGCGCTGCAGCGGGCGGGGGCGTATGATCCACCTCCCGGTGCAAGCGATTTGCCGGGGCTAGAGGCCTCGGGCGAGGTCGTCGCCATCGGCTCGGGTGTCGAAGGTCTGGTTGTTGGCGATCAGGTTTGCGCCCTGTTGCCCGGCGGCGGTTATGCTGAATATGTCGCAACGCCCGCCGCCCATTGCCTGCCTGTGCCTGCGGGTATGGGTTTGAAAGAAGCTGCCTGCCTGCCCGAAACCTTCTTTACTGTTTGGTCCAATGTCTTCACCCGTGGCGGCTTGAAGCCGGGGGAGCGGTTTCTGGTCCATGGCGGTTCCAGCGGGATCGGCACGACGGCCATTCAGCTGGCCAATGCGTTTGGCGCCCGCGTCTTTGCAACCGCCGGGTCGGCTGAGAAATGTGAGGCTTGTATCAAGCTAGGTGCCGAAAAGGCGATCAACTATCGCGACGAAGATTTCGTGGCTGCGATGCGCGCCGAGGGCGGGGCGAACCTGATCCTGGACATGGTCGGTGGTGATTATATCCCGCGCAACATCAAGGCTTTGGCGGAAGACGGGCGGCTGGTTCAGATCGCTTTCCTGCAAGGTCCGGTAGTCGAACTGAATTTTGCGCTGATGATGGTGAAACGCCTCACCCTGACTGGCAGCACCTTGCGCCCACAAAGCGATTTGGCCAAGGCGCGCATCGCGCAAGACTTGCGTGAAGCCGTGTGGCCATTGCTTGAGGCCGGGAAGGTCGCACCGGTGATGGATTCAGAATTCGATCTTTCTGATGCCGCCGTTGCACATGCGCGGATGGAAGCATCGGGCCACATTGGCAAGATCGTTCTGAAGGTCTCTGGTTAAGCTGCTGCCATGTAGTCAGGCGACCGCCCGGCGATACAGGTGCCATGTGGCGTGGCCTAGAACGGGCATGACGACGATCAGCCCCAGCAACATCGGGATCGCGCCCAGTACCAACATCGCGGCCACGATGGCCCCCCAGGTTAAGATCACACCCGGGTTCTGACGCAAGACCCGGACCGAGGTTACGACGGCCACGGGAACGCCCACTTTGCGATCCAGCAACAGCGGAAAGCTGACCACGCTTAGCGCCAATGCGACCAGTGCAAACAGGAAACCGGTGGCGGTGCCGATGATGATCATGCTCCAGCCTGCTCCGGTGGTGAACACTTCTGTCACGAATGCCATGGCCGAGGCCGGAGGTTCTGGCCCTAGGGTTTGCGCGTAGATGCCTTGCGCGACCATCAGCCAGATCATCAATAGCATGACCAGATAGAAGCCCAATGCCAGTATGGCTCCGAAGGAAGGCGAACGGAATACGCCGAACGCGTCCAGCCAATGAACGTCTCCGCCCTGTTCCCTCTTGCGACTGATCTCATAAAGCCCGACGGCGGCGACCGGCCCGATCAGGGCAAAACCCATGACAAGCGGGGCCAGCAGGGGCACCATGTCTTTGTTGAGCCCAATACCGAACATCAGCAGACCTGCGATTGGATAGATCAGAACGACAAAGATCGCATCGGCCCGGGTTTCGAGAAAATCGTTATATCCAGCTTTCAGGCATTCGCGCAGATCCTGCAGGGTCAGCGTATGCACCGTCGGCAGAGCCTGAACATCCGCGCTGCCGATCTCGGTCACGGATTCAGTGACATGATCGCTGGTTGCCCGCAGATTTCGGGCGACCCAGGTGATTGGGTTACCGATTGTCTTGTCCATGTTCATCCCCTTTTCTGGCGTGGGTGCGCCGCGGGATGCATCCGGCGTGGCAATTCGCGTGACCGGATCAGCCGGCAACGTCTGCCCAATTACAACGTCTCGTTGCATTATAGCACATATTGCGAAATTTTGCCCGATCACCCTTGCAGAGCCGGAAGGATTGCTCTGCCGCACAGGCGTGTTAGCTTTGTTTCCACAGGCAAGGGAGGCATTCATGCAGCAGACAGCACGCACAGTCGTCATACACGAATCCGGCGGCCCCGAGGTTCTTCGGATTGAGGATCGCCCGCTTGGCGATCCCGGCCTGGGTGAGGTGCGCATTCGCCATCATGCCTGCGGATTGAATTTCATCGATGTGTACCAGCGTACCGGCCTTTATCCGCTGGAGTTGCCTCATGCGTTGGGAATGGAAGCGGCCGGAGTCGTTGAGGCGGTAGGCGAAGGCGTTACGCATCTTGCCCCCGGCCAACGCGCGGCCTATGCCGCAGGCCCATCGGGAGCATATTCCGAAGCGCGCGTGATGCCTGCAGCACAGGTTTGTCCGCTGCCCGAGAGTATCTCGTTCCGCACCGCAGCGGCCATGATGCTAAAGGGCATGACGGTCGAATACTTGTTTCACCGAACAACGCCGCTGAGGCGCGGAGATACCGTGTTGTTCCACGCGGCTGCCGGAGGTGTGGGACTGATCGCCTGCCAATGGGCGAAATCCGAAGGCATCAAACTGATCGGGACAGCGGGAACGGATGAGAAATGCAGCCTGGCGCAATTCAATGGCGCGTCACATTGCATCAACTACCGGACCGAGAATTTTGTCGAGCGTGTCGCCGAGATCACCGGAGGCAAAGGGGTTGATGTGGTGATGGACTCCATCGGTGCGGACACGTTTGAGGGATCGCTAGATTGCCTGAAACCCTTGGGCATGATGATCTCATTCGGAAACGCTTCGGGGCCAGTGCCGCCTGTCGATCTGGGAATGCTTGCGCAGCGGGGATCTCTGAAGGTGACGCGGCCAACCTTGTTCACGCATATCTCGGATCACGCCACCTGTCAGGCGATGGCGCGACGCTTGTTTGGCAAAGTGGACGGGCGCGAGGTCAAGATCCATGTCGATCAGGAGTTTCCGTTGGATCAAGTTGCTGATGCGCATCGTGCTTTGGAAGCACGACAAACCACCGGCAGCACAGTCTTGGTGCCCTAGCGGCACGGGCCCGGCGCAAATAGCCGGGCCCTACCTTCTCATCAAAACCGATATGCGACGCGCAGTTGAACTGTAGTTGCGTCAACATCGACGCCCGATGAGTTGAAGTCGTCGAACTCATGATACAGAATCTCGCCTCCAACGCTGATATTGGGGGCTACGATCTGCTCATAGCCTGCGCCGATGAACCAGCCATCGTCACTGCCCAGATTATCGGTATCCGCATCGGCATAACCGGCGGTGCCATAAAGCAGGCCCTGCGGGTTCACCTTGTAGCCCGCGCGCGCTTTGAGCCGCCAGACATTCTCGACCGTGGCGGCGCCGGAAAGGTCTACGTCGCTCCAGTCATAGTCGAAGCCACCTCCGACGACCCAATCGCCCAGATCGTAATCATATCCAAGGATGATACCGCCGATCGCACCATCGCCGTCGACGCCTGATACGTTTGTGTCGATGTCCGCATAACCAAACTGTGCACCGCCGTAGAATCCAGTCCAGTTGCCTGAGGATTGCGCCATGGCGGATCCCGCAGCCAATACGGCGACCGAGGTGATCAGTGCCAATCTTCCTGTCATCGTCTCATTCCTTTCGCTCGAAACCTGCTGCCAATCAAATCTAATGGCAGCGTTATGATTGAATCTACGTTCCGGCCCTTAGGCCGGATCAGTGATGTTTTGACTGTCCCGAACAACTTTATTCTGGCCGGTGCCCCGGCGTGGGCCCACTCAGGTTGGGCTCTTTTCTCATATGCTAGATAGGGTGAAACATGATGCCTTCAAACGAAGATCGGCGGCAGATACGATCTGCCGCCGATGCACAAAGGTCTTGTCAGCGAATTATTGCTGTAGTTCAGCCGGGTCTTTGTCGGCGATGTCTTCCCAGTTCGCGCTGGCTTTCTCAACAAAGCCCGGAATGTCGCCTTCCCAACGCTCCTGAATGTCTTGTGACAGGTTCAGATACAGCTTGTTGTCGACGATTTTCCAGTAGTTCGGGTCACCATCGAACTTGAAGCCCATTGCGGTGCCAAATGCGCAATAGCCGCCGTAAGCAGGCAGATAGGCCTCTGGGTTCGCCTCAAAAGCGGCTTTGTTCTCTTCCGATGCAAAACGGTACAGGGCGTCGTTGTGCAGCGTGGTGATTTTGTAATCACCCTTGGTTGCTTCGCCAACGGTGAAATAGGCAACCGGGTCATAGCCCTGCATTGCCAATCCGGTCGAGCTTGCGTTGATTTCGACGCCAGCCGCCATTGCTGAGCTTGCGATCGCAACCGACAGCGCGACTCCGCTGATGATGGATTTGAACGTGTTCATGACTTCACCTTTCGTGAATAGGCTCGCTGAAGAGCACTGTAATTTTGCCCGGGCGAACCGGATTTGATTGTCGCGACGCCTGTAATTGGCCGTCACAAAATCCCAGTTGGGGAATGGCCCGATCACGTTCAAAGCAATCAATTGTGATTGTGCAATCACAAAGACCGGTTGTTCATTCCTGCACGTCAGGCACCAGCGCCAGGACAAAATCGACCACCTTTTCCGCAGGCATTTCGCAGGGGCGAAGCAATGCGCCGCTTTTCTGTGTGAGATAAAGGTTCAGGCTGATGTAATCCAGCCCGCCCAATTGATGAGCCGCCAGTTTGTGAGATTTCCCGCAGGCCATGATCTGATGCGATACCAAATATCGATGCGGCCCAACGGAACCGGTGAACGTGCCGACCGGCAGATCATGAAACGCTTTCAGAAACGCGCTGGGCGCTGTCACGATTTCCCGATTTTCGGTTCTGTCCCCGCCTTGATCCGCGCTAGGTTGGCGCTGTGCCGCCAGTAGAGCAGCAAGGTCAGAGCAATTCCAAGAACGAAGGTACTGCCATCTGTCAGCACCATGATCCAGGTGGTGGATAGGGCGGCGGCGGCCAGCGCACCAACGGATGAAATACGCCAGATCAGCGCCGCGACCAGCCATGTCAAGCAGCAGGCGACACCCACGCGCCAGTCAAGTGCCAGCCAAAGGCCCAGAAAAGTCGCAACGCCTTTGCCGCCTTTGAAGCCCAGCCAGACCGGAAAGCAATGCCCGAGGAACGCGGCCAACGCGGCGATCTGCGCGGCATCTTCACCAGCCAAAGCGCGTGCCAGCAGAACAGCAACGGCACCCTTGGCTGCATCAAACAGCAATGTCAGCGCTGCCGCAGCCTTATTGCCGGTTCGCAGGACGTTGGTTGCGCCGATATTGCCCGACCCGATTTGCCTCAGATTTCCCAGACCCATCACGCGCGCGACGATCATGCCAAAGGGTATGGAGCCTAGCAGGTATCCCAACGCGGCCCACAGGATGAGCTGAGTCATTGTGCTGTCGATCAGGGGCATCAGGCTCTCCGGTACACTTCTTGTCCAGCGACAAAGGTTGCGGTGACCTTACCCTGCATCCGCTGACCGTCAAACGGTGTGTTCTGCGATTTCGATTTCAGCGTAAATCGGTCCAGAACAAAGGGAACATCCGGGTCGAACTGCACCAGATCGGCAGGCGCGCCTAGGGCCAGGCGACCGCTCTCCAACCCCAGCCGTTTGGCCGGATTGAGGGCCATGGCGCGGAACAGGGTTGGCAAGTCCAGCTGTTCGGAATGATATAGCCGAAGCGCAGCAGGCAGCAGTGTTTCCAGCGCCACCGCGCCCGAGGCCGCCTCTTCAAACGGCAGTCGCTTGCTTTCCTCATCCTGCGGCGTGTGCATGGAGCTGATCGTATCGATCAGACCGGTTCGCACCGCTTCGATCACGGCTTGCCGGTCATCTTCGGATCGCAGTGGAGGCTTAATCTTGAAGAAGGTGCGATAATCGGACACGTCCAATTCGTTCAACGTCAGATGGTGGATCGAGGTGCCTGCTGTGATGTCCAGCCCGTTGCGCTTGGCGCGCTCCAGTGCGGGTAGGGCGCGGGCGGTGGTGATCTGATCGGCGTGATAGGCGGCCCCGGTCATTTCAAGCAGGGCGATGTCGCGGTCCAACCCCATACGCTCGGCCATAGGCGATACGGCAGGCAAGCCTCGCAGTGCGGCGAATTTGCCGCTGGTGGCCGCGGCACCGCTGCTCAGGCCCGGCTCTTGCGGGTGGGCAATCACAAGCGCGCCACAGGATTTGGCGTAGGTCAGCGCGCGTGAGAACACCTTGGTATTGGTGATGACATGATCGCAATCGGTGAAGGCCACAGCTCCCGCGTCTTGCAGGAACCCGATCTCGGTCATCTCACGCCCTTCGCGCCCTTTGGTCAGGGCGGCCATCGGCAAGACGTTTACCGGCGCGTCCGCTTGCGCGCGGCGGGTGGCAAACTCCAGCGTTTCGGGTGTATCGACGGCAGGCAGCGTGTCTGGACGGGTGACGATGGTCGTCACTCCCCCGGCGGCAGCGGCCAAACCCGCAGATTTATAACTCTCCTTGTGTCGCTCACCGGGCTCGCAAACCTTAACGCCAATGTCGACGATACCGGGCGCAAGGCATTGCCCACCGCAATCGACCACCTGCGTGTCAGCGTCTGGGGCCGTGCCTTCACCAAGCGCTGCGATCCGACCATCGGCAATCTGCAGCCAGCCGATGCTATCTGTGCCAGCTTCGGGGTCGATCAGGCGAGCGTTAGTAAAAATCAGATTGCTCATGCCATGGCCCTTTCGATTGCAGCTTTGGTGGCGGCGGGGTCCGCCTGATATTTGATCAGGTGCTTGTCGCCGCCTTTTGTGAAGATCTGGACAAAGCTGCCAATGGTATTGACCGCCTGAATTTGGTTCAGCGCCACCTTGCGCGGACCAGGACCAGTGAGAGTGGTGCCCGTCATTTCCCACTTGGCGACCAGTTCTTCCGAAGCCAAATACCAAGCGCGGATGGTGATGGCGGCCAACCCTGCGGGTGCGCCGGTCCAGACGTAAGGATTGCCGATCAACCATAGCACGACCATTGCGGCCGCCATTGCAAAGGCGGCGAGCCATGCGTTGGTGCGGACATAAGCGCCCTTGTCTGAGGAGAAGGTCACAGGATCAGCCACAAGGCACCTCCGACGGCGATCAGAATCAGCAAGGCAATGACGGCTGAACCGATGCGGCTTGGTTTATTATCCACTGGCGGGCTTTGCGCGGCCGAGAACGGTTTTGCGCTTTCGGTCTCAATCGTGCCGCCGGACCAGTTGGTAGCCTCTTCGGTGAACAGGCCAATCAGATGCAGGCGGGGATCGAGGGAAAGGGTTGCAGATCGACCACCCAGCGCCGCACTGCGCAGGACCATCACCCAGCCTTCGATGGCCTCCAATTTCGTGCGGTCCAACTGGTCTTCCGAGACACCGCAGCCTTCGCTGAGATAGCCATAAAGCCCGAGATCTTCGAGGTCGGATACCGGAAAAATGTCGATCTGTTCTGGATCCAGCCCCTCGACACCCAACACCTGATCAACAGCCCCCGGTTCGCGCAGGAATTTCGCTTCTTCCGGGCGCATGTCCAGCGAGAACAGGCGGATCACACCGCGCTCATGGGGGGCGATGATCAGATCGTTCATGCGGCTTCTCGCACGTTGCGCGCCAGCAGGTCCATGGCGGCCATGCGGACGGCAACGCCCATCTCGACCTGTTCCTGAATGACGGATCGGTTGATGTCATCGGCCAGAGTGCCGTCGATCTCGACCCCGCGGTTCATTGGACCGGGGTGCATCACGATGGCGTCTGGCTTGGCCAGCGCCAGCTTTTCAGCGTTCAGACCGTAGCGGTGATAATATTCGCGTTCCGAGGGGATAAAGCCGCCGTCCATCCGTTCCTTCTGAAGGCGCAGCATCATCACAACGTCGACGTCTTTCAGACCCTCATTTATATCATCATAGATCTCGGCCCCGAATTCCGCGAATTGCGACGGCACCAGCGTCGGCGGGCCGATCAGACGGATGCGGTTTTCCATCTTGCCCAGCAGGATCAGGTTCGAACGCGCCACGCGCGAATGCGCCACGTCTCCGCAAATCGCGATGTTCAGCCGGTGTAGGCGGCCTTTGGCACGGCGGATGGTCAGCGCGTCCAGCAGCGCTTGCGTCGGGTGTTCGTGCCGCCCGTCACCTGCGTTCAAAACGGCGCAGTTTACCTTCTGCGCCAGCAGGTCGACCGCGCCAGAATGAGGATGCCGTACCACCAGCAGATCGGGATGCATCGCGTTCAGCGTCATAGCCGTATCAATCAGAGTCTCGCCCTTTTTGATCGAACTGGCCTGCATCGCCATGTTCATCACATCAGCCCCCAACCGCTTGCCCGCCAGTTCAAAACTGGCCTGCGTGCGGGTTGAGTTTTCAAAGAACATGTTGATTTGAGTCAGGCCCGACAGCACGTCCGAATGCTTAGCCGATTGCCGGTTCAGATCGACATAGGTTTCGGCCAGATCAAGGATAGCGGTGATATCGGATTGCGACAGATGCTCGATGCCAAGAAGGTGACGATGGGCGAAACGCATGGGCGGGCTCCTGTCTGACAATCGGACCGCTTATAGGAAGCCATGCAGGCCAAGGCAACCTAAGGTTCCGACCCTTCGGGCAGTTTCTCGCATCCACCTTCGGGCAGGCATTGTTCCCCTGGTTTGCACCACTTGCCATAGCCACAATCAATGGCCTTGATCGGAACACAGCCCTGATAAGCCGAGCATTTAAATCCGGGTCGGCATTGCGAACCGGTTTCTTCACACAGAAACCAGCCGGGGCGCGAACATCCGCCGCCCGGCAAGCAGGATGAACCGGCTCCGCAACTCCTACCATCTGCGCAGGTTGTGGGTGGAGCTGGGACCAAATCCGGTCGGCTGCGCTCGCATTCCCCGCGCCCGTTGCAGAAGCTGCCACCGGGGCAATCCAGGCGCGAGGTGCACTTGTTCGCCCCCGCCGGGGCGCAACGGGTTCCTCCTGCCACGCAGCGCTCGAACGGGCCGCAGGTGCGCCCACCTCCACAATAGGTGTGTCCCGGCGGGATACAGCGGCCATCAAAGCTGCAGCGCTGGCCTGCGGGGCAACAACCGCGCCCGCATTGCAGCTGTCCGGCGCGGCATTGTGTAATCCGATCAAACAGCTGCGCACTCGCCGAACCGCCAGAGGTTGCCAGCAATAGAGCAATCAGAAGGAATCGCAGAAATGACAGCATGACCCTGCCATGGTCGGTGCGACCCTGTGCCATGGCAAGGTCTATTCGCTTTCCCTCGGTCAAAAGCTGGTTAGATTGAGGGTTATGGAATCGGGCTTGGACCATCATACCGCGCGGGCGCTGCTGGAATGGCAGATCGAGCTGGGCGCAACCGAGGCGATCGGCGACGCGCCGGTGGATCGCTATGCGTTGCCGGACAAAGCGGCCAAGGCTAAGAAACCAGCTGCGGTTGAACCTGCGAAAAAACCAGAGCCGGTCGATGCCGCAGCTGTTGCAAAACAGGCGGCGAAAACCGCTGGATCGCTCGTCGATTTGCGTGCGGCGATGGAGGCGTTTGATCTTTGCGACCTCAAACGCGGCGCGCGGCAGTTGGTGTTTGCCGATGGCACCCCCGGTGCACGGGTAATGATCATCGGCGAAGCGCCCGGCCGTGATGAGGATCGCGAAGGTAAGCCCTTTGTCGGGCGCGCTGGGCAATTGCTGGACCGGATGCTGGCCGCGATTGATCTGGATCGGCGCGAGAATGTCTACATTACCAACGTGTTGCCGTGGCGGCCCCCGCAGAATCGCGATCCCAAGCCGGAAGAGATTGGCATGATGAAGCCGTTTCTGGAACGGCATGTGGCGTTGGCCAAGCCCGAGGTGCTGGTGGTGATGGGCAATATTAGCTGTCAGGCCTTGCTGGGCAAACGCGGTATCACGCGGCTGCGCGGGAAATGGGATCAGGCGCTGAACCTACCGGTCATCCCGATGTTCCACCCGGCCTACCTGCTGCGTCAACCGCAGATGAAGCGACAGGCCTGGGCCGATCTGCTGGACCTGCAAGCACGGCTGAGGCGCGCGGGATGAGAGTTCTGGCGTTTTCCGATCTTCATATGGCGCGCAACCGGGCCGCTGATCTGGTGGTCGCCAGCGCCGAGGCTGATCTTGTCATCGGAGCGGGGGATTTTTGCAATGCGCGGCGGGGCCTGAAAGAAGCGATGCAGATGCTGTCGGGCATTGCAGCGCCACTGATCCTGGTGCCGGGCAACGCTGAGAGCGCCGAGGAACTTACAGCCGCTGCGCCCGAAGGCGCGCATGTTCTGCACGGGACGGGCATGACATTGGATGGTCTGCGCCTGTTCGGGCTGGGTTACGGTGTGCCGGTGACGCCTTTCGGAGACTGGTCCTGCGATCTTACTGAAGCTGAAGCATCGGAACTGCTGGACCGGTGCGAGGCTGCGGATGTTCTGATCGCGCACTCTCCGCCAAAAGGATATGGGGATGTGACATCGCAAGATGTGTCGGTCGGCTCGACCGCAGTTCGGGACGCGGTTGAACGCATCCAGCCCGATTTTGTCTTTTGCGGTCATATCCACGACAGTTGGGGATACCGCGGCATGCTCGGGCGGTCTCAGATCGCCAATCTGGGCCCAAAACCACATTGGTTCGAGGTAACAACGTGATCGAGACAGTGACATTGATGGCCTTCGTCCCAGCCGCACTGGTGCTGAATTTCACACCCGGCGCTGACATGATGTTCTGTTTCGGGCAAGGGTTACGGTCCGGGTCACGACCAGCGATGATGGCCAGCCTCGGTGTTTCGACGGGTCTGATGGTGCAAGTTTTGCTGGCGGGGCTTGGACTTGGGGCGTTGGTATCAGCCGTGCCTTGGCTGTTTGACGTTATCCGGTGGATGGGCGTTGCTTATCTGTTGGTTCTTGCATGGGGCGCAATCCGGAAAGGGGCAGTGTCGGACGATGCAGCAGTCAAGCCTGCTCATTTCGCGTTTCGCGAGGGGTTGCTGGTGAACCTGACCAATCCCAAGGTCATTCTGTTTGTTTTGGCCTTTATCCCTCAGTTCGTGGACCCAGCAAACGGCCCGGTTCTGCTGCAATTCCTAACCTTTGGTGCAATCATTACTTTGGGCAGCATTCTAGTGAATGGGATGGTCGGTATCTTTGCGGGCGGAGCAGGGCGCATTTTGATCTCAAACCCACGCGCTTCACGTATCATTGGATGGGTCACGGGCGGGATATTCGCGGCTCTTGCCATCCGGCTTGCCATTATGGAAAGGGCTTGACGACATATGTCGCGCATTGACGAAAGCATTGAGTTCATCCCCGTCCGTATTGCGGTTCTGACCGTGTCGGATACACGCTCACTGGACGACGACCGCTCGGGCCAGACGCTTGTCGACCGGATCGAAACGGCTGGACATTCGGTGGCGGACCGCAAGATCATTCAGGACGAACGCGCCCAGATTGCCGAGCAATTGCGCAGTTGGATTGCGGATCCTGAAATCGACGTCGTGATCTCGACCGGCGGCACAGGTCTGACGGGTCGCGATGTGACAGTCGAGGCACATCGGGATGTTTATGAAAAAGAGATCGAAGCGTTTGGCACCGTTTTCACCATCGTGTCCATGGAAAAGATAGGAACTTCTGCCGTGCAGTCCCGCGCCACAGGCGGAGTTGCAGGCGGAACCTATCTGTTTGCGTTGCCGGGCAGCCCGGGTGCCTGCAAAGACGCTTGGGATGCGATTCTGGAGAAGCAGTTCGATTATCGCCACCGGCCCTGTAATTTCGTTGAAATAATGCCCAGATTGGACGAACACCTGCGACGGAAGTAGACTGGTTCTGCGTTTAATGGATCATAACCGCTTTGTGGCTTGGCATTTTTTGCGACCCGGCTACCTATGCGGAAGGCAGCATGTGCGACCAAAGGTGAGTGACCGATGCGATTTCTGCGGCAAAGCCTTGTTGGGGTCTTCCTGGCGTTTCTGACGCTGGGCCTGCTGATCGTTGCCGCACAGATGATCTCGGGCGCGGTTCAGGATGTGCTGACGCGGGACAATCAGGCACCTGAGGCGCGGGAACGCATATTCGCCGTTACCGTGCGAACCGCCGAGCCGGAAACCGTCACTCCTTATCTGGAAGCGTTTGGCCAGATTCAAAGCCGCCGCCGGTTAGAGCTGCGCGCGGCCTTGGGTGGGCGCGTTGTATCACTGGCCGAAGATTTTGAAGATGGCGGTACCGTAACGGCGGGAGAATTGCTGGTCGAACTGGACCCAGCCGATATGCAATCGGCTCTGGACCGTGCCAAATCCGATCTTCTCGATGCCCAGTTTGAAGAGCGGGACGCCGAACGCTCGCTGCTGTTGGCGCAGGATGAGTTGAAATCAGCCGAGGCACAGGCCGAACTTCGCGACCGGGCGCTGCAGCGCCAGCAGGACCTGCAGACGCGAGGTGTCGGGGCTGCTGCAAGCGTCGAAGAAGCGGAACTGGCCGCAACATCGGCTCATCAGGCAGTTCTCGCGCGCAGGATCGCTTTGGCGCAGGCCGAATCTCGTGTGGATCAGGCAACAACCTTGTTTGCGCGGGCTCGTATCGCGTTGGAAGGGGCCGAGCGTGACCTGGAGGATATGACGATCCATGCCGGGTTTGATGGGACGCTGACCGAGGTCACTTTGGTTGAAGGCCGCTTGGTCGCGGCCAACGAAAAGCTGGCCGAACTCGTCGACCCCAATGCGCTTGAGGTCGCGTTTCGGGTTTCCACCGCGCAATTCGTGCGGTTGCTGGACGCGCAAGGTGATCTGATCTCAGCCCCGGTGACTGTATCGCTTGAGGTCACGGGGACCGATCTCACTGCCACCGGCCTGATCAGTCGCGATAGCGGCGCGGCGGGTGAAGGGCAAACCGGGCGTCTGATCTATGCGCGTCTCGACGACGCGCCGGGATTCAAGCCGGGGGATTTTGTCACCGTTTCGATTGAAGAACAGCCCCTCGATAATGTGGTCCGTCTGCCATCCTCGGTTCTGGACGCCACGGGCAACGTGCTTGTTCTCGGCCCCGATGACCGGCTGGAACCGTTGGCTGTGCAATTGATCCGTCGTCAGGGCGATGAGGTGCTTTTGCGTGGTGAAGGCCTGGAAGGCCGCGAGGTTGTGATTGGCCGGACGCCTCTGCTGGGTTCGGGTGTACGTGTGCGGCCCCTACGGATTGAGGCGAACGCTGAAACTGATCCGGGCATGGTCGAGCTTTCGGACGAAAAGCGCGCTCAGCTTGTGGCTCAGGTCGAGGCCAGTGATGCGATGTCTCAGGAAGACAAAGCCCAAGTATTGGGCCAGTTGAGCGAGGCCAAAGTGCCCGCCACCCTAATACGCCGTCTTGATGACAATCGGGCCGGGGGCTAAGCGCGATGATCCGCGACATTCCCAACGCGGCGGGCGGTATCCTCAGCTATTTCACCCGGCACCGGACTGCGGCCAATCTGTTGCTGCTGATCATGCTGGTGCTGGGGGCCGCCGCGATCCCTAACATGCGGGCACAGTTCTTTCCTGATGTGATTCTCGAACGCGTCGATGTGAACGTTCAATGGGACGGCGCAGGCCCCGAGGATGTCGACAATGGCATCGTCCAATTGCTGGAACCTGCGTTACTGGCGGTTGAGGGTGTTGCCAGTACTGAATCGACCTCACGTGAGGGAACTGCGCAGGTCCGGCTGGAGTTTGAGCCGAACTGGGACATGTCTCGCGCGGTTGAGGAGGTCCGGACCGCCGTCGATAGCGTCACCAACCTGCCCGAAGACGCCGAGGAACCAACCATCAGGCGCGGCGCTTGGCGGGATCGTGTCACGGATGTGGTCATCACGGGGCCCATCGAAGCTGAACAACTGGCCAAATTCACCGATGAATTGATAAGCCGCCTGTTTGCGGTTGGTGTCACGCGGACAACGATCCGGGGACTGGCCGCGCCGCGTGTGGTGGTCGAAGTCCCCACCGCACAGTTGATCGCCAATGATATCTCGCTTTCGGATATTGCCGAGGCCATTGCGGCAGAAGTCACCGCGAACCCCGCGGGCGATGTCACAGGTGCCAATGCGCGTATTCGGACAGGTGTTGAGAAACGCACCCCGGAAGAGATCGAAGGCATCGCCCTGCGCAACTTTGCCGATGGCTCAAAGCTGGTTGTGGGCGATGTGGCTGAAATTCGGGTCGAAGGGGTCACGCGCAACCGCAGCTATTTCGTCGGTGACAATCCGGCGATGTCGATCCGCGTCGACCGGTCCAATTTGGGCGATGCCATCGGAATTCAGCGCGATGTCGAGGACGTCGTGGCCGAGATGCAGGCCAGCCTGCCCGAAGGTATCACGGTTGAGCTGATCCGCACCCGCGCACAAGCGATCACCGACCGACTGGATATTCTGGTCGACAATGGGCTGGTCGGGCTTGGGCTGGTGGTTTGTCTACTCTTCCTGTTTCTGAACGCCCGCATCGCTTTCTGGGTGGCTGCCGGTATTCCGGTGGCAATGTCTGCGGCGATTGCGCTGATGTATCTGGGCGGGTTGTCGCTGAACATGGTGTCTCTGTTCGGTTTGATTATTACCTTGGGCATCGTGGTTGATGACGCCATCGTCGTGGGAGAGCACGCCGATTTCCGTGCCCGCCGTTTGGGCGAAGCGCCAATCGTAGCTGCAGAACGCGCTGCCCGCCGTATGGCGATGCCGGTGTTTGCTGCAACAGTGACCACGGTCATCGCCTTCTTTGGTCTCACCGCCATCGGTGGCCGCTTCGGAGAGCTGATCCGAGACATCCCGTTCACCGTTATCGCTGTCCTGATTGCCTCACTGATCGAATGCTTCCTGATCCTGCCGAACCATATGGCCCATGCCATCGCGCATTCGGCTAAGGAGCATTGGTATGACTGGCCCAACCGGGTTGTGAACAAGGGCTTCCGCTGGGTGCGCGACCACCTGTTCCGCCCGCTGGTCGCTTGGGTGGTCTGGGCACGGTATGTGGTTGTTGCACTGATGGTGGTGATACTGGCCAGCCAGATTGCTCTGTTCATTCGGGGCGATGTGAATTGGCGGTTCTTCAACGCACCGGAACGCGGCTCGGTCACTGGCAATTTCATCATGGTCGAAGGGGCGACGCGCGCTGAGACGCTGGAAATGATGCGCATGGTCCAGAAAGCCACGGAAGAACTGGGTCAGGTTTACGAAGAACGCCATGGCCGCAATCCAATCGAATACGTTCTAGCCGAGGTTGGCGGTTCGGCCGGATGGGGGCTGCGCGCGGCGGATGGCAAGGATGACGATCTACTGGGCGGCATCTCGATCGAGCTGATTGATGCCGACTTGCGCCCCTATTCCAGCTTTGAATTTGTGGGCGAGCTGCAGGATTTCGTGCCGCGCCACCCGAAGGTTGAGCTGCTTAGCTTCCGTGGCTGGCGTTCAGGGCCCGGTGGCGATGCGATTGACGTGCAGTTCTACGGTGCGGATGTGAACACATTGAAATCTGCATCCGAGGACCTCCAGGCGGAACTCGCGAAATACCCTGAAGTTTCAGCGCTCGAGGATAACCTCGCCTATGACAAGGAAGAGTTCATTCTGGACCTCACCGCGCAGGGTCAGGCGCTGGGTTTCCGCATCGAAACACTGGGCCGAGTGTTGCGAAACCGGCTGAACGGGATTGAGGCCGCGACCTTCCCGGATGGTCCGCGTAGCACCGAGATTCGGATCGAACTGCCCGAGGGCGAACTGACTGCAGATTTCCTCGAACGCACATTGATGCGGACTCCGGATGGCGTTTATGTCCCGCTCGCCGATATCGTCTCGGTCGAGCGTAAATCGGGTTTCTCGACCGTCCGGCGCGAAAATGGTCTGCGGGTCATCTCGGTGAATGGTGATATTTCCGAGGACGACCCGGCGCAGGCTGCCGAAATCGCCCGCGCCATGCGCGAAGAGATATTGCCAAACATCGCCGCCGAACGGCAGGTCGAATGGCGCATGGCTGGCCTGAGTGAGCAGGAGGATGAATTCCTGTCCGAGGCCCGCACAGGCCTGATCCTGTGTCTGACCGGAATTTATCTGGTATTGGCTTGGGTCTTTGCCAGTTGGACAAGGCCCTTGGTGGTCATGGCGATCATTCCCTTTGGCCTCGTGGGCGCGATCTGGGGGCATTACCTGTGGGGCGTGCCGTTAAGCATGTTCACCGTCGTCGGCCTGTTGGGCATGACCGGGATCATCATCAACGACTCGATTGTTCTGGTGACCACAATCGACGGATACCGGAAAGAGCGCGGGTTGGTGCCGTCAATCGTAGAAGGTACGGCAGATCGTTTGCGGCCTGTGATGCTGACCACGCTGACCACGGTACTGGGGCTGACGCCCTTGATGTACGAAAGTTCGCAGCAGGCGCAGTTTTTGAAACCGACGGTGATCACACTGGTCTATGGGCTGGGCTTTGGCATGGCCCTGATCCTGCTGCTAGTGCCTGCGTTGCTGGCCATCCTGAACGACATCTCACGCCCGATGACATCGATGAGACGGGCCTTGCGCGCGCCGGACAGGGTGGTACGCAATGCCGTGCGCGCAACGGGCGCAGCGTTGGCGATCTGGCTGGGTGCCTCGATGATCTGGCCCGTAGTGACAGGTGCGCCGTTGGTGCTGCTCTCGGGTCTCTACCCCGCCGCCGAAGGTCCAAGTGTGCTGCAAATGGGCTTTGGCGTTTTCGTAGCGGGTGCGACCGTGATCCTGCTGGTGGGTGTCGTGCTGTCCAGCTTGCTTTATGCACGCTTGTCGGATCGGGTTGAGGCTTGATCCATCTCTAAAGCACGCCGCAAAAGATCGGGAACGCGGTCGCTCATTGGCAGGTCGCCGCTGGTGATCTGGTCCACCGGAAACCACTGAGCGTCCTGCGCGTCGTCTGCAGCGACAGGCGTGCCGGTTACATAGCGACACGCAACTCCGACCAGCAGGTAGTGCGCCCGGGTCTGCCCGCTATCATCGCGCAGCAAAAGGTCGAGATTGTCGAGATAGACCAAAGGCTCAGCAATCACACCGGTCTCTTCCCGCAGCTCGCGGGTGGCGGCGTCCAGAACCGTTTCACCCCATTCCACATGGCCGCCTGGAAAGCCCCACAACCCCTGATCGGGTTGCTTGCTGCGTTGCACCAAAAGTACCTGGCCATCGTTCAGCACGACAGCCAAGGCACCGATCTTTGGGGTCTGGCTCATCCGGTCAGCCTGCGCTGCATCCTTGGATATCGACAGCGTGGTTTGCCCCCAGAACCGTGATGCGCACTTCGGACCGATCCAGCGCAAATGGCCCGCCGGAGGCACCGATAATCTCCGAGCTTGCGATCAGGGTGTTGCCCTGACGGCGTGTATCGGGCTGCGATGCCCAGAGTGCCGGGTTTCCTGGTTCAATGACGGCGAATTCGGACCCGCCCGCTGAAGGCATGGTGATACGCGCCTCGATCCGCATTCCGTCTGCAGTGGGAGTCAATTGGCACGTCGCATCCGCCACGCCTGCTTCGCGTTCGGAAAACGGGCGCTGGGCGAGGGCTGCGGCGATGGCCGGATTGCGTGCAGCGTCGGCATCCATTGTGTGATCGAATTGCAACCGACCCGGCACGCAGACATCCTTACACACGCCCAAGTCCATCTCGCCGCGCAAACGCACGGGTTTGGCAGGGTTCTTAGGCGTGATTTCGACGGGCAGTACAAGTTGATCCTCATACCCGACCGAGCGCAGCCCGTTCTGATCAAACACATGCGGCGCGGGCCATGTGAAGGCTATGTCTGCAATATTGCGAGAGCCTTTCCAATCAAACTGCGGCGGAATGCCCGCATCGCCGGGTGCGCGCCAATAGGTCTTCCACCCGTCCTTGAGCTTTAGACGCAAGGCCCCCTGATAGTTACCTTCGGCGGTTTTGCCGCCGTCCAACACCTCAAGCTGAACCAGATTATCAACCCCCTGCGCAGTGGCGGGGGCACCAAAACAAAGGCTGACGGCCAACACGGCTGCAGCAGATTTGCAAAGCGCTTTCATATGCAGAACATGCGCATTCCGGTCGTGATTGCCAAGTCACGTTCCGGTCACTTCTGTGAAATGCACGGAAATCCCGGCTGATCCCTTGCCATTCCCCGGTTCACAGGGTCATTCTAGGGATATCCTATGGCGCAAGAGATATCTGCTGATGGACCTTACGGGAAAACTGTTGATTGCGATGCCCGGAATGGGCGACCCGCGATTCGAGCATTCGGTCGTCTATATCTGCAGCCATGGTGATGACGGCGCGATGGGATTGATCGTGAATAAGCCTTCGGACTTGCGGATCAAGACCTTGCTGGAACAGCTCAACATCCCGTGTCGGATACCCGTAATTGGCGAACGGCTGGTGCAGTTTGGCGGCCCGGTCGAGATGTCGCGTGGCTTTGTCCTGCATAGCGCAGATTATGAGGCGAATCTGCATTCAATGCAGATTTCCGAAGATTTCAGCATGACCGCAACGCTGGATGTGCTCGAGGATCTGGCCTCGGGCAAGGGGCCGCTGAATTCGATGCTGACTTTAGGTTATTCCGGCTGGGGGCCGGGTCAGTTGGAAGATGAGATCGCGATGAATGGTTGGTTAACGACTGATGCGTCGTCGAAACTGGTCTTTGATGTCCCCGATGACGAGAAATGGGAGGCGGCTTTGGCCACGCTTGGTGTTGATCCGCTGACCCTTTCAGCCAGCGCAGGCCGCGCCTAATCGCGAGGGGCTGCTGCGCGGCGTAGACGGTCGTTGATGGCCGCACCTAATCCGTGATGGGGAATTGGTGATACGGCGATTGGCCGACCGGTATCGTTAAGTTTGTGAAGGGCGGCAAACAGGTTGGCGGCGGCCTCGGGCAGGTTGCCGGTGCTGGAGAGGTTCAGATCACAATCAACGGAGCCAAAACCCAGCAGCACCTCGTCCCCCTGCCGTGACCGGGCGTTCAGCCGCACCGGCGCGTCCGGCGCGTAATGGGATTGCAACTGGCCCGGCGCAGTAAGCAGATCGCCGGGTTGGTGGTGATGCAGTTCTGCCTTTAGAACCTCTTCGATTTGTTCCAATGCGACACCACCTGGACGCAACAGGGCAGGGGTGCCGGCCAGACCCACAATAGTGGACTCAAGCCCGACACCGCACGGCCCATCGTCCAGAACTGCGGCTATGCGTCCCTCCAGCCCCGCTCGGACATGGGCCGCCGTCGTTGGGCTGATCTGACCAGAGGGGTTGGCCGATGGCGCTGCCACAGGACCGTCAAAAGCGGCCAGTAAAGCCTGCGCTGTGGGATGCGCAGGCACCCGAACGGCCAGAGTATCCAAGCCAGCTGTGACCAGCGACGAAATCCCGTGATCGGGGCGCAGAGGAAGAACCAGAGTTAACGGTCCGGGCCAGAAGGCATCAGCCAACAAATCAGCCTGATCGGTCCATTCGACGAAGCGTTTCGCGGTCTCGGTTGAGGCGACATGGGCGATCAGTGGGTTAAAACTGGGTCGCCCCTTGGCTTCATAGATCGCGGCCACAGCCTCGCCGTTCCGTGCATCGCCACCCAGTCCATAGACGGTCTCGGTCGGGAAAGCGACCAGCAGCCCCTGTCGCAACAGGTCAGCGGCCTTGGCGAGCCCGTCGGCGTTTGCTGGTAAGTCTTGAGTACCGAGAAGGGTCATGGATCGTGACGCCGCGTTTTGGTTGCTTGCAGTTCAGGTAACGGTAGGTAATCGTGCCAGCCCAGATGAATACCGGCGTGGGGCCGGGATTCCAACCCCACGCTGACAACTTGCCAGAACCAGAGGGAAACCATGCCCTATCGTGCCCCGATCTCAGACTATGAATTCCTGTTCCGCAACGTGATCGGTTTTGACCAGATCGCCGCGACCGAGAAGTTCTCGGACGCCAGCGAGGACGTGGTTAGCGCCATTCTGACCGAGGCCGGAAAGCTGTGCGAAGAGGTCATGGCCCCGCTGCAACGCCCCGGCGATCTGGAACCCGCGCGGCTGGAGAATGGCGTATTGCGCACCTCTCCGGGCTATGCCGAGGGCTGGAAGGCGATTGCCGAGGGCGGCTGGATCGGGATGAGCGGCGATCCCGAATATGGTGGTATGGGTCTGCCCATGACCATGACCACTGCCGTGAATGAGATGATGAGCGCGGCCTGCCTGTCCCTGCAGCTCGCTCCGTTGATGACCCAAGGCCAGATCGAGGCGCTGGAGCATCACGCAAGCGATGCGTTGAAGGCGCTCTATCTGCCCAAGATGATGGCGGGTGAATGGTCAGGCACCATGAACCTGACCGAACCGCAGGCCGGATCGGATGTGGGCGCGCTGACCTCGAAAGCCGAAGACAATGGCGACGGCACCTATTCGGTGACCGGGCAGAAGATCTATATCTCTTGGGGCGACAACGACTTTGCCGAGAATGTCTGCCATCTTGTTCTGGCCCGCCTGCCAGACGGTGTTCCGGGAACCAAAGGGATTTCGCTGTTTCTGGTGCCGAAATACATCCCCGACGAGAACGGCAACCCCGGCGTGGCCAATGACCTCAAGGTGGTTTCGCTGGAACACAAGATGGGCCTGCACGGCTCGCCGACCTGCGTGATGCAATATGACGGGGCCAGAGGCTGGCTGGTCGGCAAGGAACATGGCGGGATGGCCGCGATGTTCACCATGATGAACAACGCGCGTTTGGGCGTTGGTGGCGAAGGTGTGGGCGTCGCCGAGGGCGCTTATCAACACGCGTTGGCCTATGCGTTGGAGCGTAAGCAGGGCAAGACGCCCTCGGGCACGATCATCGACCATGCGGATGTGCGGCGGATGCTGATGTCGATGCGCGCGGATGTGTTTGCGGCGCGGGCGATCATGCTGGCCAATGCAGCTGCAATCGACATGGCGCAGGCCACGGGTGAGGCCGATTGGGCGGCACGTGCGGCGCTGCTGACGCCGATCTGCAAGGCTTTTGGCACCGAGACCGGCATGCGCGTTTCCGAGACCGGCGTTCAAGTGCATGGTGGCATGGGCTTCATCGAAGAAACTGGTGCTGCACAATATTATCGCGATGTCCGTGTGACCGCGATCTACGAGGGCACCAATGGTATTCAGGCCATGGACCTCGTAGCGCGCAAGATGATGGATGGGGGTGAGGCGGCCTCGAACCTTCTGGATGAGATCGAGGATCAAGCTGAGAAGGCGCGCGCCACGATGCCTGAACTTGCTGGTCCTGTTTGGGAAGCTTCCGAGTCGCTGCGGGAAGCGACGGAGTGGCTCGTTGCTCAATCGGATATGAACAACCGGTTTGCTGGCGCGGCTTCGTATCTAAAAGCGTTCGCGCGGGTTCTGGGCGGGCATTACCATTTGTCAGCGGCGCTAGCCGATCCCGATGGACCGCGCGCCAAGTTGGCACGTTATTATATCAATGTGCTGCTGCCTGAACATACGGGCTTGCTTGCGCAGGCGCAGAACGGGGCGGATGACCTCTATGCCCTCAGCCCAGAGGAACTGGCGGTTTAATGGATGACGAGGCTCCGCAAGTGATGCGATATCCGTGGGAGGAACCACCCGCTCCTTGCGAATGGGTCGAAGTTGCAGAAGGAGTTCTGTGGATCAGGCTGCCTTTGCCGATGGCGCTGGATCATGTGAATGTCTATGCACTTGATGATGGCGACGGCTGGACCATCGTCGACACAGGGCTTTCTTCAAAGAAAACACGGGGAATCTGGCAGGCCCTGATGGAAGGGCCATTGGCTGGCAAACCCGTCCGTCGCGTTGTCGTGACTCATCACCATCCTGACCATGTCGGCAATGCGGGCTGGTTCCAGTCCGAGCATGGTGCAGAACTGGTCACCAGTCGTACCGCATGGTTGTTCGCGCGTATGCTGACGCTGGATGTGCAAGAGAATTGGCCGAAGGAAACGTTGGATTATTACCGCAGCGCGGGGATGGATCCGGACGTGCTGGCCGGTCGGATGGCCGAGCGTCCGTTCAACTTTGCAGACGCCGTGTACCCTATGCCGCTGGGATTTACCCGTGTCAAACAGGGCGACGTGATCCGCATGGGTGGCCGCGACTGGGATGTTCACATGGGCAACGGCCATGCGCCTGAGCATTGCACCTTCTGGAGCCGCGAGGGCAATCTGGTGCTGACCGGCGATCAGATCCTCAGTTCGATCAGTTCCAACTTGGGCGTCTATGCCACCGAGCCGATGGCCGATCCGGTGGCCGACTGGTTGGAGGCTTGCGAACGCCTGCAACCGCTGGCCCGGCCCGATCATTTGGTTTTGGGCGGGCACAAACTGCCGTTCACCGGGTTGCCGATCCGCATGCGGCAGTTGATCGATAACCACCACGGCGCGCTGGAGCGTCTGCTGAACGATCTCGATCAACCCAAAACCGCCGCCGAGTGCTTTGCCCCGCTGTTCAAGCGCCAGATCAGGGGCGGGGAATACGGTCTCGCGCTGGTCGAGGCGGTTGCACATATGAACCATCTCTACCACATTGGAGCTGTCGCCCGGACGCGGCGCGCGGACGGAGCTTGGGAATATCAGCGCAAAGGGTAGAGCAATGGACAAGATCGAAACCTCAGCCGAGGCAGCGGAATCTGCGGCGTTGCCGCGGTGCTATGAGGTGCACGCCAACCCTGAAGCGGCATCGGGGAACAAGGATTTGCCCAAGCCATTGCAAAAGCCGGTCGAAAGCAAAAGCCCTGCTCAATGGGCCTATGAGCGGCTGATCATGTATATTCAGAATTTCGAGAAGACTCTGGATGGCGATCACGAGGTTGCCATGGGATTTACCGGTGGTGATGCCGGTGTAATGCGGATCGAGGGCATGGGCTATTTCGATCCGGATGTGATTACCTTTTATGGCTCGGACGGAGGCGGCGCCAAAACGCAGCTCGTCCAGCATGTCAGCCAGTTGAATGTGATGCTACGTGCCTTGCCGAAATCGATCGAGGATAAACCAGCCAACCGCATTGGTTTCCGGCTGGCGGCTGATCTGGAAGAAAGCTGACGCCCACTCTTGCAATTCACACTTACGCAGCCTTGAATGGATAGACCATTCAGGAGGCAACCGCGTGACCAATTTCTCAGCCGTTACAACTGCCTACCGGGGCGCATGGGCGCGGCGGCGCGTGTTTGTGCCTGTTTATGTCGCCGTCCGGTTGCTGCTGGTTGCACTGATCGCTCCGGGCGTTGCCATCGCCGTCAATCTTGCTGTCTCATTGTCTGATCAATCGGCGCTGACGGATCAGGACATTGCGATGTTCCTGCTGTCACCAGCAGGCTTCATCGCGGCGGTTGTAGTTCTCAGCCTGTTCTTACTGGCCGAGGTCTTTGTCTTCTCGGTCATGGCCGGATCATTGCGGATGGGTGAGCGTGACCCTTGGCGCGCGGGCAGTGCTTCCATCCGGTTGATCCTGACGCGTTTACCTGCGCTTTTCGGCTTTGCCGCACGGTTCATTTTGCGTGTGCTGGTACTTGCGCTGCCTTTTGTCGCCGTGGCTGGCCTGATCGCCTGGTGGATGCTGACTGAATACGACATCAACTATTACCTCACCTTCCACCCGCCTTCATTCTGGGTGGCGGTAGTGCTGATCGGATTTGTGGTGCTGTGTCTGGCTTGGGTTCTGATCCGCAGGCTCTCGGCCTGGGCGCTGTCGCTGCATCTTGTATTATTTGAGGGCTGCAAACCCGCCGAGGCCTTCTCCGCCAGCACGGATCGAATGGAAGGCAAACGCGGTCGCCTCAAGATCGAGCTTGGCCTTTGGCTTGCGATGCGTCTCGTGATCGCCGCACTGATTGCCTTTGTGGCCGGACTGTTGTTCGATCTGGTGCCGTTGCAGGAAAGCACGAATCTGCGCTTTGCGCTGATCTTCAGTATGATCGTAGCGGGCCTCTGGTCGCTGGCTGGGCTTGTGCTTGCAGCCGTCGCTCTGGGAGCATTGGCGGTTCTGCTGGATGGGTTCTTCGACACACAGGGCCGAGAGGTCCCTCATCCCGAACCAGGCAACCTGCGCGCGCCGCTTTACGCTGTGGTCGGTGGCGCGGCAATCGCCCTGCTGATCGGGCTCTGGTCCGGGCAGGAGTTGCTAGTCCGCATTCAGGCCCCCGATCATGCGGATGTCATTGGCCATCGAGGCGCGGCGGCGATAAGGCCGGAAAATACCATGGCGGCGGTGTTGAAGGCTATCGAAGATGGCGCCGATTGGGTTGAGATCGACGTTCAGGAGACTGCGGATGGTGTGGTCATCATCGCGCATGACAGTGATTTCATGAAATTGGCGGGTGTGCCGCTCAAGGTCTGGGACGCGACCATGGAGGATATAGCCGAGATCGATATCGGCAGCTGGTTCGGCCCTGAATATGCTTCGGAACGGACGCCCACGCTGCGGGATGTTCTGGAAGCTGCGAAGGGCAAGTCCAAGGTCATCATCGAGCTGAAATACTATGGCCATGACGTCGACCTGGAAAACCAAGTTGCCACGATTGTCGAGGAGCTGGATATGCAGGATGACATCGCCACCATGTCATTGAAATATCCGGCCGTGCAGAAGATGAAAGCGCTGCGCCCCGATTGGCGGGCAGGCGTTCTGGCCGCGACCGCCATCGGCAATCTGTCGGGGCTTGAGGGCGATTTTGTGGCCGTAAACGCAGCAACGGTGTCACCGGGTCTGATCCGCTCGGTCCATGAGGCGGGCAAGGACATCTATGTCTGGACGGTGAATGACCCGTTGCAGATGTCGGCGATGGCATCGATGGGGGTCGACGGGCTGATCACCGATCGTCCTGCCATGGCCCGCGAAGTGCTGCGTGTTCGTGCCGAGATGGGACCGGGCGAACGCCTGATGCTTTGGTTGGCGACGACATTCGGATTGTCCATTGATACTGCCGAGATGCGTGATGCGGAACCATAGACTGGCCGCCCTTCTGGTCTGTTGCGCGCTGCCTGCAGCTGCGCAGGACCTGATGCGTAGCGTGGAAATGCCCGCTCACCGGGCGTTGGCCGACACGATAGAAGGCGCTGAACTGACCCCGTTTGAAACGGATGGCTGTTCGGGCGGATTATCTTCCAGCTGGCGTATGGTTGCCGAGACCTTTCCGAAGTTCAGTCTGCTTTATGAAGAACACCCGCCATGGGAGTACTGCTGCGTTACTCACGATCGCGCCTATTACAACGCAGGCGGCGCATCGCAGGCCGAGGCCAGCTTTGACGCCCGGCTCGCTGCCGATGACGCGCTGCGCACCTGTGTCAAAACCCACGGCGAAAGCCATGCTGATGAATATGCCGAACGCTATGATATGACGCCGGATCAAATCCGCTCGGTTCATTCGATCACCTCCGAGGCGATGTTTCTGGCCGTGCGTTTTGGGGGTGGTCCCTGCAGCGGGTTGCCCTGGCGCTGGGGGTTTGGTTATCCAGGCTGCACGATTTTTGGACCAACTGCGCGCGAATGACGTCGTGACAGGCCCTGAGTTTTGCATTATCCAACATTTCAAATACGCGAATTGGGATTCTAATAAACATGGCTGATCACAAGCACGGCGAGATGGACATCACCGTTCAAACAAAAACCTTTGACGGTTTCATCAAATTCACCACGTGGTGCGTGGTGGCAATTGTACTCCTTTGCCTGTTCCTGGCGGTCTTTGCGGCCTAAACGGTACACGAGGCGCATCTCTTGTTCAGGATTCTGATTGCCTGCCTGCTGGCAGTGACAGTTGCGGGTTGCGCGGGATCGCAGCGCCCGCAGGCTGATCCCTCGGAAATCGTGGCCCGGTCCTATCGTGATCCGGGGCCATCGACACTGACGCTCTATACGATGATCAGCACGCGCACCGGGTCGGGGGCACACACGTCGCTGATGATCAGCGGCAGCGAGCGGGTCATATTTGACCCTGCCGGATCGTTCCGGGCGGATGTGGTGCCGATCAAGAATGATGTCCTTTATGGCATCACGCCAAATGTCGAACGCGCTTATCGTAGCAGTCATGCGCGCGAGACGCATTATGCCCGTATTCAGACGATCGAAGTGACGCCACAGCAGGCCGAGATCGCGCTGCAATTGGCCAAGCAGATGGGCCCGGTTTCGCAGGCTTTTTGTGCAAATTCGACCTCGCAATTGCTGCAACAGGTCCCGGGGTTCGAGCAAATCAAAACAACATTCTACCCGGTGAAGCTATCCGATCAGTTTGGTCAGATTCCAGGCGTTGTCAGCACGGACTATCGTGAGAATGACTCGGCTGATCTTCAGCAGGGGCTGGCGGAAAACAATGCGCGCCTCAATCAGCTTGAAGCGGTCTCAACCAACTAGGTACAGCAGACCGTAAAGCGTGGCGGCCCCTGAAAAGATGGCCGCTATGACGTTCTTCGTCACAATTCCCACCGTCAACGCAACTGCCGCAGCCGCCATGCGCGGCATACCCGGTTGTCCTTCGGTGGCCGTGGGCCAGACTACCAAAGGTGCGATCAGGGCAGGCAGAATCGCCACTGCTGTGTACCTCAGGTGCCGCAGAAGCCAGGGCGGCATCGGGCGGTCGCCAACCAGCCCGATAAAGGTAAAGCGCAGAAGGTAGCTGCCTATCGCCAGACCTACGATGATGATCCACATGGTTGTCGGGTCGATCTGCGTCATGACTTTTTCCGCTCTAACATCAATTCAGCCCGTGCACCTGCCATCATCCCGGCTATCCCTGCGATCAACAGTCCAAGATTGAACGGCACTGCCACGCACAGCAGGGCGACAACAATCGCCACCAGCGCGGCTACAACATGCGCCATAGTGCGCATCATCGGTCCGATCATGGACAAGAACGTGATCGGCAGCGCAAAATCCAGAGCCCAGCTTTCCGGAATCTGCGCCCCCAGAACAGCACCCAGATAAGTGGCGAGTATCCAAAGCGGCGTGATCGGCGTGACCGAGCCGACAAAATACGCCATGCGCTGAGGCACGGACATATCCGGTTCTTTCTCGAATCGGACAATCGAACAGGCGTAAGACTGATCAACAATAAGATAGGCTCCAAGGGCCCGTTGCCACAGCGGAGCCGCCCCCAGATAAGGGGTCAGTGAAGCCGAATACATGGCCACCCGCAGGTTCACAGCCAGGGCCGAGATCAGAACGATAACCGTTGGTGTATTGTCCTGCAGCAATTGCAATGCGGTGAACTGAGCAGCGCCGGCAAACACCGTGGCGGAAAAGGCCATCGTCTGGATGATATCCAGCCCTGCTTCTGTGGCAAAAACACCAAACAGAAGGCCAAAGGGCATGGCGACGAAGATAAACGGCGTCCCGTCGCGAAAACCTTTCCAGAAGTATGACTTGGATGTGGCAGAGGCCATGGCTAAATCCTATGGTGACGCGAGCAGCAGTAGCCGTCTTGGGAAGGGGTTGCAATTGGCCACGGAGATCGACCTGTCAGACTACCTCATTGCGCCCGATCCGGGGGCTGCCCGCCTGACGCGCGGTGTCGAGGGTGTGGACCAGAATGGTGAGATAAGTCAGATCTCGGTGGTCGAGGAACGCCCGCTGACCATTTTCCTCAACTCACAGGAAATCGTGACGGCAATGACCATCGGCGACTATCCCGAATACCTTGCGCTCGGGTTTCTGCGTAATCAGGGGATGCTGCTTGCAGATGATGAAATTACTCGGGTCGACCATGACGACGATCTGGAAACCGTGGTCGTGCGTACGGCGCGTGAGACCTCATACGAGGACAAGCTGAAGAAGAAGACCCGTACCAGCGGTTGCGCAGTAGGCACTGTGTTCGGAGACATGATGGAGGGGCTAGAGGACGTGCGCCTGCCACAGGTCTCGGTGCGCACCTCGTGGCTGTATGAGTTGGCGTCCAAGATCAACCGCACCCCGTCTCTGTACCTTGAGGCGGGTGCCATCCATGGCACGGTGCTTTGCCATGAAAACCGGCCGTTGGTCTATATGGAAGACGTGGGCCGCCATAACGCGGTCGACAAGATCGCAGGCTGGATGCTCTCCGAGGGTGCGAGCGCGTCTGACAAGATCCTCTATACGACCGGTCGTTTGACCTCGGAAATGGTGATCAAAACGGCGATGATGGGCATCCCGGTTCTCGCTTCGCGATCTGGATTCACCGCCTGGGGTGTCGAGATCGCGCGCGAGGTCGGTTTGACTCTGATCGGCCGGATGCGCGGGCAGCGGTTCGTGTGTTTGTCGGGCGAAGACCGATTGGTGCGCGATGTTGATCCGTCGAGCGTGGCGATTGAGGACAAAAAACATCGCAGGAAAAGTGCCGATGGCTGAACAGTCGCAAAAACCGCTGGGGGTTATTCTGGCAGGCGGCCTCGCAACGCGGATGGGAGGCGGCGATAAAGGGCTGTTGCAGATCGGCGGGCAGAGCCTGCTGGATCGGGTGATAGACAGGCTGCGCCCTCAGGTCGGCGGGCTGGCTTTGAACGCCAACGGCGATGCCGAACGGTTTGCCCGCTTGAACTTGCCGGTTGTTTCGGACTCGATCGAGGGCTTTGCAGGGCCGCTGGCCGGTGTTTTGGCCGGGCTTGATTGGGCCGCTGAACAGGGAGCTCAATCTATCGTGACGGTTGCGGCGGATACTCCGTTCTTTCCGCATGATCTTGTGGCGCAACTGGTGCACGCATCCGAAGGTCAGAAATACCCCCTTGTCCTGGCAACCACCCCGCGCACGGGTGACGAGGCTTTGAAATCCGGCGGCGGCAAGCGGGTCAATCGGCACCCGACCTTTGGGCTCTGGCCGGTGGCATTGCGCGATGATCTGAGGGAGGCGTTGAACGCTGGATTGCGCAAGGTTGTCCTGTGGACTGACCAGCATGATGGGCGAGAGGCGCTGTTTTCGGCCCTGCCGTTTGATCCGTTCTTCAACGTCAACACTCCCGATGATCTGGCCCGCGCTGAAACCTTGTTGGAGCAGGAATGAGGGTCTACGGCGTCACCGGTTGGAAAAACGCGGGCAAAACCGGCCTAGTGGAACGGCTGGTGGCTGAAGTCACCGGACGTGGGTATACCGTTTCCACCGTTAAACATGCGCATCATTCCGTCGACGTCGACCAGCCGGGTACCGACAGCCAGCGGCATCGTGCGGCGGGTGCGTCCGAAGTGCTGTTGGCATCCGGCCAGCGGATCGCACTGATGCAGGAGTTGCGCGGTGCGCCCGAGCCGAGGCTGGACACCTTGCTGTCGCGTTTGTCTCCGGTCGATCTGGTGTTGATCGAAGGCTTCAAGCGCGAGCGTCACCCCAAGATCGAAGCGTTTCGCGCAGAACCCGGAAATCCGCTGATCGCCACGGATGATGACACGGTTCGCGCGGTTGCAAGTGATACGCCTTTGGAATTGGATTGCCCGGTGTTTGATCTGGATGATACGGCGGCCATTGCAGATTTTATCCTGGAAGAGGTCGGATTATGAGCACGCCGGATATCTCACCTCCGCCCTTGCGCAATGATTGTTTCGCCTTGCCTGCAGGGGTGAACTGGACACCCGTTGATGAGGCTCTGGCGCTTTTGCGAGACAGATTGTCGGTGGTAGCTGGGGTTGAAAACGTGCCCGTGATGCGGGCGGCGGGCCGAGTTCTGGCGGTGGACGTGTCGGCCAAACGATCAAACCCGCCTCAGCCCAACACCGCTGTCGATGGGTACGGATTTGCCGGTCCGGTGCCGGACGGACCCTGTGTCATGCCTTTGGTAGAGGGCCGGGCGGCCGCGGGTGTACCCTTTGACGGTGAGGTCCCAGAGGGCCATGCGATACGCATTCTTACCGGAGCTGCACTGCCAAAGGGTGTTAATACGGTCATATTGGAAGAGGATGTGACCTTTGATCAGGGGCACATTGCATTCCGAGGTCCGTTAAAACAGGGCGCGAACACGCGAAAGGCAGGCGAAGACGTGGTTGAAGGCGCGCTGACCTTGCCAGTTGGGCGGCGTTTAACACCAACGGATCTGGCGCTTTTGTCGGCGGTTGGTCTGACTGAAGTTTCTGTCCGCAAGGTTTTGCGGGTCGGAGTGCTATCGACCGGGGATGAGCTGGTCGAGCCGGGTGACAGCGCCGGACTGGGGCAGATTTATGATGCCAATCGTCCGATGCTGCTGTCACTGGCCGAGCGGATTGGATTCAAATCGGTTGATCTTGGGCGCGCCGAGGATGATCGCGCGGCGCTGAAACAGCATTTGGATCGCGCAGCTCAGCAAGTGGATGTAATCCTTACCAGTGGCGGCGCCTCCGCCGGCGATGAAGATCACGTCTCGGCATTGTTGCGAGAGGCCGGGGCGATGCAGGAATGGCGCATCGCACTAAAACCCGGGCGGCCTTTGGCGCTGGGCATGTGGGATCAGACGCCGGTGTTTGGCTTGCCGGGCAATCCGGTGGCAGCACTGGTTTGCACGTTGATCTTTGCCTGCCCAGCACTGAACCTGCTGGCCGGTGCAGGCTGGCAAGAGCCGCAAGGCTTCGACGTGCCCGCCGCGTTCAAAAAGCACAAGAAACCGGGTCGCCGGGAATACCTGCGGGCGCGCATCCGTGAAGGACAGGCCGAGGTATTCCATTCGGAAGGATCTGGCCGGATCAGCGGGCTGAGCTGGGCCGAAGGCTTGGTCGAAATCGAGGACGGTGCCCGCGATATCAAGCCCGGCGATCTGGTGAGGTTCATACCCTACGGGAGTTTTGGGCTTTAATCGAACGTCCCTGCGACACGTCCCACCAGCATGAAGGCACGCGCTGTGCGGGTTTCGCCCAGAGCTGTAAGCTCGGCATCGCTGGCATTAGGTTCGAACTCGACGATCATATGGTCAAAGCGGCGCAGGAAATGGTGTGCGGCATCGCGAAAGATCGGATCCTGTTTCATCCGCGCCGCAGTCAGCGCCAGTGACGAACGGTCCCGAATGCCACCCAAGGCAGCCACCGACCGCCCGCGCGCGCCTTGGGCAAATTGCCGCCAGACTTCGGGTCGGGCCATATCGGGGCGCAGGTCATCCATATAGATGCCTTCCTGGCTGAGAAGGGTCAGAACATCTTGTGAGGCCTGCACAAGTTTCGAGGTCTTGCGATCTTTCAATGCAAGCCGCAGCGCGTTAAATCCCTCGGCATCGCTTTGCGTCTCGGGGAAGTTCAGGGCGCGGATAAAGATGTCGGTGGGCAACGGGGGCGCAATTTCTTCCGCTGAGGTGCCAAGTTCCAACGAAGTCTGATTGGCCATGTCCGGCGCGGGCCTTTGGGTGCGCCCGGGTTCACCGCGATTGGTCGAGAATGTCGCCAGCGCGCTCTCGGTCTTTTTTGTGCTTTCGGCGATTTCATCCAGTTTCTTGCCGACCGTCGGCTCATACGTGCTGGCCGCGCGTTGTTGCTGAACGACATAGCTGTTGCGGATCGCATCGATGGCTGTCTGCAGGCGGGCGCTTTCTTCGCGCATCACTCGGCTGGCGCGCATCGCAAGGGCTGCGACCCAGATCATTGCGACCGGCATGAACACCGCCAGGAAGGTGACGATGAACCCTCCTTGTTGCCCGCCGGGCAGTACCAGAAACACGACCGACACCACCAGCCAGATCACGCTGAGAACAACTGCTGCAATCTCGATCTCGGTGACCGAACGGTGCGCCGGACGGTCGTAGATACCCAGCGAGGTGGGTTTCTCGGGTTCTTGCTCAGGTTCAGACCCTGACATGACAAACGCTCCGGTCAGGCGTATTCGATATTCAGAACTTCATAAGAGCGCACGCCTCCGGGGGTGCGGACCTCGACACTGTCGCCTTCTTCTTTGCCAATCAGGGCGCGGGCGATGGGGGATTTGATGTTCAGAAGGCCCGCTTCGATATTGGCCTCATACTCACCCACGATCTGCCAGGTCTTTTCTTCGTCGGTATCTTCATCCACCAACGTGACCTTCGCGCCGAACTTGATGGCCCCTGACAGTTTGGCCGGATCAATGACATCTGCCAGCGACAGGATGCCTTCAAGCTCTTTGATGCGGCCTTCGATAAAGCCCTGCTTTTCGCGCGCCGAGTGGTATTCGGCGTTTTCTTTCAGGTCGCCCAGTTCGCGGGCTGAGGCAATCGCCTCGATGATCGCCGGGCGCTCGACGGATTTCAGATTCTTCAGCTCTGCCTCGAGCGCGGCATTGCCCGAAGGCGTCATGGGGATCTTTTCCATTGTCTTGTCGTCCACGCAGAAATTGTTACGCCCCGCCGCACAATAGCGTCGGGGCGAAGGATGGGTTGGCATTTACCTGACCCAAATGAGGCGTGAATTGCAAGAGGGGAGGTGTGCGTTGTCAGTAAACTCGCAACTTAGCGCCGCCGTTCCGGGGGGCGGGTGCGCCTGTGGCGCTGTCCCAACAATTCTCCACTTCGCCAACGGCTGGCTTCGTGCCCAAGCCACAGCATCTCAATCATACTGAACCACTTCGAATTCGATGCCATTGTCATCTTCGAAATAGAACCGCTTACCGGGCTCATAGTCTGCGTGGTTGTGCGGTTCAAATCCCGCTTTGCGGACCTTTTCCTCGGTGGCGTCGATATCCTCGACCAGCACACCTACATGGTTCAAGCCGCCCACGAAATCATAGCTGTTTTCGCCTGATGGCTTGGGATCGCCGGGGGCGTAGAGTGCCAGATAGGTATGCGGGCTGCCCACATGCACCGTATAGCCACCGGCAATGGCAGGGCCTTCCCAGCGTGTTTTCCAGTCGAAGACTTTCTGCATCCACGCCGCAGATGCCTTTGGGTCGCGGACCGTGAAATTAGTATGTTCCAGCGTCGCCATCATGGGATTCTCCTTCCAATTTGAGGCTTGTCCCGACTCACTGTAATTTCTAAACCTAACTTTAGGTCAAGAGATTTCTTTGGGAGGATGTAATGGTTGTTTCGGAAGGTCTGGCGATTGGAGCATTGGCCCGGCGCACCGGGTTGGGGGTGTCGGCGATCCGATACTACGAGGCGCAAGGTTTGATATCTCCATGGCGTAACGCGGGTGGGCAGCGGCGTTATCAGCGCGCCGATATCCGACGGCTAAGCTTTGTGATGATCGCGCAGCAATTCGGTCTGACTTTGCCCGAGATCCGCGAGGTATTGTCGGGCTTGCCAGGAAATCGCACACCGACGCCTCAGGACTGGAAGAGTATCAGCGAACGGCTGCGCACGCATCTGGATCAGCGAATCGATACGCTGATGCGACTGCGCGACAATCTGGATGGATGTATTGGTTGTGGCTGCCTCAGCCTGCCGAAATGCAAGCTTTACAACCCCGATGACAGGGCCAAATCCCATGGTAGCGGTCCCAGATACCTTATGGGGGACGCACCCGGAGCCTGAAGTGTCGAATAGCGGCGTTGTTACGCCGTGTTTCGATTGACCAAAGTCTTTATGACCATGTAATCAGCCGTGAAACAATATTGCGCCGACCGCATGAAGAAAGCGCCAATTCGGAAAGTTAGCTAAGGAGCCCGCGATGGCCGAGATTGAACGCGAAGCGATGGAATATGACGTGGTGATCGTGGGTGCTGGCCCCGCGGGCCTGTCTGCGGCCATCCGTCTGAAACAGCTGGATGCCGACCTGAACGTCGTGGTTCTAGAGAAGGGTTCGGAAGTGGGTGCGCATATCCTGTCGGGTGCGGTGCTGGACCCTTGTGGTCTGGATGCTCTGATCCCCGATTGGAAGGAAAAGGGTGCCCCGCTGAACGTGCATGTGCATGAAGACAATTTCTACATGCTGGGCGAGGCTGGCAAGATCCGCATCCCCAATTTCCCGATGCCGCCGCTGATGAACAACCACGGCAACTACATCGTCTCGATGGGCAATGTCTGCCGCTGGATGGCAGAGCAGGCCGAAGAACTAGGCGTCGAAATCTTCCCCGGCATGGCCTGTTCCGAGCTGGTCTACGGTGAGAACGGTGAAGTCAAAGGCGTTGTAGCCGGTGTATTTGGTCTGGAGCCAGACGGATCCTACGGCCCCAACACCGAGCCGGGCATGGAACTGCATGGCAAATATGTCTTCCTGTCGGAAGGCGTGCGCGGCTCACTGTCCAAGGAAGTCATCGCCAAATACGACCTGTCTGCCGGTAAAGAGCCGCAGAAATACGGCGTTGGCATGAAAGAGATCTGGGAGATTGATCCGGCCAAGCACAAAGAAGGCAGCGTCACGCACACCATGGGCTGGCCGCTGGGCAGCAACGCGGGTGGCGGGTCGTTCATCTATCACCTTGAAAATAATCAGGTCTATGTCGGTTTTGTGGTCCACCTTAACTACAAGAACCCGCACCTGTACCCCTACATGGAATTCCAGCGTTTCAAGCACCACCCGATGGTGGCCGAGCTGCTGAAAGGCGGCAAGCGTGTGGCTTATGGTGCCCGCGCGATCACCGAGGGTGGCTACCAGTCGATGCCGAAACTGGTCGCACCGGGGGTTGCGCTGTTGGGTTGCTCGGCCGGCATGGTCAACGTGCCGCGCATCAAGGGCAACCACAACGCGATGCTGTCAGGCAAGGCCGCGGCCGAGGCCGCCTATGACGCCATCAAGGCCGAGCGTTCGGGTGATGAGCTGACCGCTTATGAGGCCAACGTTCGCGATGGTGCAATCGGCTCGGATCTGAAGAAGGTGCGCAACGTCAAACCGCTGTGGTCGAAATACGGCCTGACCGCCAGCCTGGTACTGGGCGGTATGGACATGTGGACCAACACGCTGGGCTTCTCGCTGTTGGGCACGCTGGGTCACGGCAAGAACGACGCGGAATCGACCGAAGATGCCAGCAAGCATCAACCCATCGACTATCCGAAACCCGATGGCACACTGTCCTTTGACCGCCTGACGAACGTATCGTTTGCGGCCACCAACCACGAGGAAAGCCAGCCTTGTCATCTGAAACTGGCCGACCCGGACATCCCGGTTAAGGTCAACCTGCCCAAATTCGACGAGCCGGCACAGCGTTACTGCCCCGCAGGCGTCTATGAGATGGTCGAGGATGAAGACGGGCCGCGATTCGTGATCAACTTCCAGAACTGTGTTCACTGCAAGACCTGTGACATCAAGGATCCCAGCCAGAACATCACCTGGACTACACCGCAGGGCGGCGACGGGCCGAACTACCCCAATATGTAGGCAAGAACACGGGCGTTGGCAGGGTCGTGAAGGCTCTGCCATTGCCTCTCGCCCAGCAAAGCCCTAGCTTGTCGGTCAGTCAACGACAGCAAGGCAGATTATCAGTGGTTTCCCTGGTTCGACGCGCGGCTCTGGCCGTGATCCTCAGTTCTTCAATCGCGTTTCCTGCGGTATCGGATACCGGATCGGGGTCGTATCTGGCCGGGCGTCAGGCGATTTATGAGAGCGATTATCCCGCTGCCGAGCGTTACTATGCGCAGGCGCTTCGCGCTGATCCCCAAAATCCGAAACTGCTGGAAAACGTGGTCGTCGCCCGGCTCGCCTTGGGTGAGATTGAGCGGGCCCTGACCGTCGCCGAAGTTATCGAGGAAAATGAACTGCCCAGCCAGGCCGCTCGGATGGTGATCGCCGCCAATCTGGTGGCAGATGGCAAGCTGGATGAATTTCTGGCCCGCGATCCTGAAACGCAGGGGGTTGGACCGCTGGTTGATGGCCTGATGATTGCTTGGGCTCATATGGGGCAAGGCGCCATGACCAAAGCGATGGAACAATTTGACGTTGTTACCACGCAGGAAGGTCTGAAAGAATTTGCACTTTATCACAAGGCCATGGCGCTGGCGTCAGTCGGAGACTTTGAGGGGGCTGAGGCGATCCTTGCCGCAGATGATGGCCTGGTTGCCCGCTTTTCACGCCGGGCTGCGCTGGCGCGTGCCGAAGTGCTGTCGCAGCTGGATCGCAACGACGATGCGCTGGAATTTCTGGATAACGTCTTCGCCGCCGGCAGTGATCCGACCATCGAAGGTTACGTCACCCGGCTGTCTGATGGCGAAACGCTGCCCTTTACCCATGTCCGTTCTGCACAGGATGGCATGGCCGAGGTTTTCTTTACCGTTGGCGCTGCGCTGAGTGCGGAGGCCGCGCAGGATTATGTTCTGCTATATGCCCGGGTCGCGGCCTTTCTGCGGCCTGACCATATTGATGCGCTTTTGCTAAGCGCTGAGTTGTTGGATGGGCTGGAACAATATGATCTGGCGGTTGATGTCTATCGGCAGGTGCCTCCGGACAGCAGCGATTATCATGCCGCCGAGCTGGGGCGCGCCGAGGTCCTAAGTCGCTCTGACAGAAAAGAAGCTGCCGCCGAGGTCCTGCAAAACCTTGCCGCCCAAAGCCCTGATTTGCCCGGTGTGCATGTAGCCCTGGCCGACCTGCGGCGCCAGCAAGAGGATTACGCGGCAGCGGTCACCTCTTACGACAAGGCGATTGGCCTGACGGAAGAGGGTGCAGGCGGAAACTGGTTCCTGCATTATGCCCGCGGGATATCGCATGAACGCCTGAAGAACTGGGACGAGGCCGAGGCCGATTTCCGCCGCGCGCTTGAGTTGAACCCGGACCAACCACAGGTGCTGAACTATCTCGGGTATTCGCTGGTCGAGCGGCGCGAGAAATTGGACGAAGCGTTGAATATGATCGAACGCGCCGTCGCAGCGCGCCCTGACAGCGGCTATATCGTTGACAGCTTGGGCTGGGTGTTGTTCCGCCTGGGCCGGTACGACGAAGCAGTCGACCACATGGAGCGCGCCGTTGAACTGATGCCGGTCGATCCGGTGGTAAATGATCATCTGGGCGATGTTTACTGGGCCGTAGGTCGCGGGCGTGAAGCCGAGTTCCAGTGGAAACGAGCCCTGTCTTTCATTGATCCTGAAGATACCGACGGCGAAGCCGATCCTGAACGCATTCGCCGCAAGATTGAAGTCGGATTGGATGCGGTTCTGGCCGAGGAAGGCGCCGAACCCCTGAAGGTCGCCAATGAAGGCTGAGGCATTTGCCCCCGCCAAGATCAACCTGACCCTGCATGTGACCGGCCAACGCGCGGATGGCTATCATCTGCTTGATTCGTTGGTTGCCTTTGCCGATGTTGGGGATCAGTTGAGCCTCAGTTCCGGCCCCGAGCTGTCTCTGTCGGTCACGGGTGAGTTTTCGGATGGCGTACCGACCGATGATCGCAATCTGGTCTGGCAGGCCGCCGAGGCCGCAGGCTGGACCGGTCGCATTCATCTGAACAAACAACTGCCGCACGGTGGCGGTGTCGGGGGCGGCTCATCGGATGCTGCGGCGGTTTTGCGCACCGTGAAGAAGGGGGGAGAGTGGCCCGATAGCGTGTCGCTGTCGCTCGGCGCGGATGTCCCGGTATGCGTACACGCCGCGGCAGCGCGTATGCGCGGGATTGGTGAACAGATTGAGCCGATGGCGTCGCCGCCCCTCCCGGCGCTTTTGGTCAATCCGGGTATTGAAGTTCCCACCGGCCCGGTGTTTTCCGCTTTGCAGAGCAGAGACAACGCACCGATGCCTGCTGAGATCCCTGCATTCAAAACACCGGAAGACTGCGCCACGTGGTTGCAGGTTCAGCGGAATGATTTAGAGGCACCTGCAATATCTGTAGCGCCGGGCATTGCGGAGGTCTTAGCGGCGTTGGAAGACACCCGAGATGCGTTGATGGTTCGTATGTCGGGTTCAGGCTCAACCTGTTTCGCACTTTATCCAACGCTCAAAGCAGCCCATTTTGCTGCCTATGAGATCGGCGCGGCCCAACCCGGCTGGTGGTGCCGCGCAACGACGCTCAGTTAAGGCGCGATACGACGTAATCGGCCAGATCGCCTAACAGGGTGCGGATTTCGTGATCCGGAAGAGGCGCCAGCGCAGCCTTGGCCCTGGCCGCCCAACCAAACGCATCCGCGCGGGTTGCATCCAGCGTGCTGTATTTGGCCATCAGCGACAAAGCGTGATCCAGATCACCCTCTTCCTGCCGCCCGCGTCCGATCGTCCGTTCCCAAAACGCGTGTTCCTCGGCAGTTGCCTGAGCCACGGCTTTGATCACCGGTAGGGTCAATTTGCGTTCACGGAAGTCGTCGCCGACGTTTTTGCCTGTGGCCGCACTATCGCCCTGATAATCCAAAAGATCATCTGCGATCTGGAACGCGATTCCAAGCGCATCGCCATAGTCATACAGCGCCTTGACCTGCGCCTCGGTCGCGCCTGCGATCACACCACCCACTTCGGTTGCGGCAGAAAACAGCGCCGCTGTCTTGCCGCGCACAACCTGCAGGTAGACACTTTCATCCGTGCCCAGATCGGTGGCCGCTGTCATCTGCAGCACCTCGCCTTCGGCGATTGTGGCCGACGCATTTGCAAGGATATCCAGAACCCGCAACGAACCGGTTTCGACCATCAACTGAAAGCTGCGGGAAAACAGGTAATCGCCAACCAGAACACTGGATTTATTGTCCCATAGCAGGTTTGCCGTCGGTCGCCCGCGCCGCTGCCCGCTTTCATCGACGACATCGTCATGCAGCAGGGTTGCGGTATGAATGAACTCGACCGTTGCAGCCAGCTTGACGTGATGGTCGCCTGAATAGCCGAACAGCTGCGCCGCCGCCAGGGTCAGCATCGGGCGCAGACGCTTGCCGCCCGCCTCGACCAGGTGCGCGGTCACTTCGGGAATGCGCGGGGCATGTTCCGACGCCATACGCGTCCGAATCAGCGTATTTACTGCTGCCATTTCGCCCGCAAGCATCTCTGCCAGACGCTCATGCGGTTTCGAGATCGTGCTGACGTTCATCACTCTCCTGATACAAGGCTCGACATCCCTGTCACCTTGCCCTTACATCCATCCCCATGAAAGAACTATTGCGCAGCACCGATCCGACAATCCTAGCCTTTGCAACGGCTCTCCTTGAGGGCGAGGATATAGACTGCTTTCAGATGGACGTAAATATGAGCATCCTAGAAGGCGGCATCGGAATCTTTCCCCGTCGCCTGATGGTGCGGGCAGATGATCTGACCCGCGCCGAACGGGTCATGCGTGATAACGAGATCCCGCTGGGGCGATGAGCAGCTTTTCCGACAGTGATCTGACCTGCAATGATTTTCTGGGCGGGCGTGTGCGTCTGTGGCAGCCGCGTTCAGGATATCGTGCAGGGGTCGATCCGGTCTTACTGGCGGCATCGGTCCCGGCACAAGCTGGCCAGTCGGTGCTGGAATTGGGCTGCGGGGCAGGGGCTGCTATTCAGTGCCTAATGGCGCGAGTGCCGCACCTGAAGGCAACGGGAGTTGAACTGCAGGCTGGCTATGCAGATCTGGCCCGCCGCAATTCGGAACAAAACGCAGCGATCACCCTGGTTGAGGCGGATTTGAACGCACTACCGAATGATCTGCGACAAGAACAGTTCGATCATGTGATCGCCAATCCGCCCTACTACCGGGCAGGCGCGCATAGCCCTGCCACCGACGCGGGTCGGCAGATCGCACTGGGTGAAGACACGCCGCTTGAGGACTGGATCAATGTCGCCGCCCGACGTCTGGCGCCGCGCGGTTATCTTCACATGATCCAGAGGGCAGACCGGCTGCCCGATATGCTTGCGGGGTGCGCGGGCCGCTTGGGCTCGATTCAGGTGCTACCTCTGGCCCCCCGTGTGGATCGCGGGGCTGAGCTAGTGGTTTTGCGCGCCAGAAAGGGCGGACGCGCCGCATTTCGGCTGCACGCTCCGCTGATTCTGCACCTCGGTGAACAGCACGTAGAAGACGGTGAAAGCTATACTCCTGTGGTTTCGGCGGTGTTGCGCGATGCGGCGGATTTGACAGGGCACTTTGCCTGATCGGCAATGACCAGCCGAATTTGTCGGATTTATTATAGATTTCGTGCGTCTGCAGCGTGACAGGCTGGAAATGATGTGATCAACTTCTTACGTGACACTTACAAACCAGAGAAGGAGGACCGCCATGAGCGTGAGCGCACATCTGACGGAGTTGAAGAAAAAACACGAAATTCTCGGTCTTGAAGTGGAAGAAGCGCAACGCTCACCTGGTATTGACGATCTCCATATCGCACAGCTGAAGAAGCAAAAGCTGAAGCTAAAAGAAGAGATCGAGCGCCTGTCGACCTAAGGTTCTAGGCCTTCAGGCTGGCGCGGGCCGCGATGGCAGCGCCACCGGTGACAAACAAGGCCGCGATCGCCAGGCCCCAGGACGGGGCGGCGATCCCGGCCAGAACCAACACAAGCGTCGATAGCAAAGGTGCCGCGTATGAGACGGTGCCCAGTATTTGAATGTCCCCGCGCTTGACGCCGATATCCCAGACATAGAACGCCAGCCCAACCGGTCCCAGGCCAAGTGCAAAGGTCGAGGCCAAGCCAAATGTGCCTTGCGGCCAGATCGTTTCTTCCACCGTGAAATGCAAGGCCCATGAGGCGATCGCCGTCAAAATGCAGAACACCGCGACCGAACTTGTCGGCACATCACCCAGCCGTCGCGATAGAACCGAGTAGCTGGACCATGTAAGCGCGCACAGCAAGGCCAGCCCGTAGCCGGGCAGATGCTGGACCTGAAACCCTGCGCTGCCACCACCCGTGATGATGACGGCGGCTCCAGCAAAGCCAAGGCAGGCTCCGATAAGGTGACCAGGTTTCAGATGTTCTCCGGGCAGCAGACCTGACAGAAGAACGATCAGCAAAGGCCAGAGATAAGCGATAAGCCCAGCCTCGGCTGCAGGGGCCATGCGAAGGGCTGAAAAGTACAGCGCGTGGTAGCCAAAAAGGCCAATTGATCCAAGCAGGTATGTCGTCCACGCGACCTGGCGCAGTTGACTCAGCCCGCCGCTGGCGAATGTCCAAATCAGACCCAGCGTACCGCCGATGGTAAAACAGATCGCGTTCAACAACAAAGGCGGCGTCGGGGCCGAACCCACAGTGAACAGCGCCAGCAGAGACCATAGCAAAACGGCGACAAAACCAATCGCGGTCGCGCCCATTCTGCTCATTCACCAGCTACCTTCTCAACAGGGATGATTTCAAACTCATCCGATATATGCGCGGTCTTTTCAATCTCGGATATGAACCAGTCGCGGAACGCTGCGATCTGCGGTCGCTTCTCTGCCCCTTGCAGGCAGAGGAAACGAAATCGCCCGGCGGTCTCCAGTGCCACTTTGAACGGCGCGACCAGTCGCCCTTCGGTCAGGTCTTTCAGGATCATGGCGCGCCGCCCCAGAACCACGCCCACCCCGGCCACGGCAGCATCGATGGCGTGATCGGCGTTTGAAAAATGCGCCCCATGGGTCGGTGTGAAGTCCAATCCCACCGCGCGGAACCATGCAGGCCAGTCGCAACGCGGCTTGAGGAAACTGATCGAATCGTCGTGGATCAGGGGGGCGTCGCGCAACGACGCAGGCGTGGGGAATTGTTCGGCCAGCTCCGGGGTCATAACCGGTGTCAGCCACTCCTTGCGGACGGGAACCGAATAGAGCCCCTCATCCGGCCCATAACCAAAGCGGATCGCCACGTCCACGTCATCCCGTTCAAGGTCCATGTTGCGCAGAGTGGCCGAGAATTTCAGGTCAATCCCCGGATTTGCACGGGCAAACTCATAAAGGCGCGGTGCCAGCCATTTCGCTGTCAGGGCAGGGCCTGCTGTAACCGTTAGGCTGGTTTCATCCTGCAGCCTCCGCGTCGCTTGCCACGCGGCTTGCAGGGCGGCAAAGCCATCTGCGGTTCCGGGTGCCAATGTGCGCCCGGCTTCGGTCAGTTCGACGGCGCGATTGAGCCGGCGAAACACGGGGTGACCCAGATGCTCTTCTAACGACTTGATTTGAAAGGACAGGGCAGCCGGGGTCACGTTCAGCTCCTCCGCCGCCTTGGCAAACGACATATTTCGTGCGGCGGCATCGAAGGCGCGCAAAGCAGTCAGCGGAGGCAGGCGGTCGGTCATGTCGGTTAAGTTTTTCTGAACTGAAGGATCGAAAACTCTCGTTTGTGCAATTTAAAATCAAAGGCCATGTTGATGGCAAGACAAATCCAACTTGATTGAGAGGGGTTCAGCATGATCGAGATGACAACAAACCCAGCCATTCAGAACGCCATTCACCGCGCTCATGAAGAGCGCGGCAAGGTGGTTGTAGGATTCTGGTCCTGGCTATTCGGTTCCCGCTGATCGCAGCGCGCGTGATCTTACGGGATAAAAGAAGGGCCGGTCCTTGATGGACCGGCCCGTTTTCATTCTCAGGTCGCCGGTTTAGACGAAGAACTGTGCACCGTTTGCGGAAATGGTCGAGCCGTTGATGAACTGCGAATCGTCCGATGCCAGGAAGGCGACGCAACGCGCGATTTCTTCCGGTTCACCCAGACGACCAGCCGGGATTTGACCGATGATCGATTCGCGCACTTTTTCCGGCACGGCCATGACCATTTCGGTCGCGATGTAGCCGGGGCAGATCGCGTTGGCCGTGATACCGGCCCGCGCACCTTCCTGCGCCAGAGATTTCACGATGCCCAGATCGCCCGCTTTGGTTGCGGCATAGTTGACCTGCGCAAACTGGCCTTTCTGACCGTTGATCGAGCTGATCACGATGATACGACCAAATTTACGCTCGCGCATACCCGGCCATACCGGGTGCACGGTGTTGAACACACCAGTCAGGTTGGTGTCGATGACCTGATGCCACTGTTCAGGTGTCATCTTGTGGAACGGAGCGTCGCGGGTGATACCTGCGTTGGCGACCACGATGTCGATCGGGCCAACCTCGGCCTCGACTTTTTCGATGCCCGCTTTGGATTCGTCGTAATCCGCAACATTCCATTTATAGGTTTTGATACCGGTTTCGTCGGTGAACTTTGCGGCGGCTTCGTCATTGCCTGCATAAGTGGCGGCAACATTGTATCCTTCGGCCTTCAGCGCCTTGGAAATTGCTGCGCCGATGCCGCGGGAACCGCCGGTTACGAGTGCTGTACGTGCCATTTAGGACTCCTCCAAATTTAGTCGTCTTGGTAATTCTGTTACTCTGAGAGTTAAGGGTGCGCAATATCGTTTCGTGATCGATCTTGTCTTTCTGTCCGGCGATATTGTCGCATCTAAGGGGTATGATCCGATTGTAACAAAAAAGGGCGCCCAGTAGACGCCCTTTTGTATTTAGTTTTCAGCGCACTTAGTCACGCTCCACACACAGGGCGACACCCATGCCGCCGCCGATGCAGAGGGTCGCGAGACCTTTCTTGGCATCCCGGCGCTTCATTTCGAACAGCAGGGTGTTCAGAACCCGGCAGCCGGACGCGCCGATTGGGTGTCCGATGGCAATTGCACCACCATTGACGTTTACGATCGACGGATCCCAACCCATGTCTTTGTTTACAGCGCAGGCTTGCGCTGCGAAGGCTTCGTTTGCTTCGACCAGATCCAGATCATCGACCGACCATCCAGCTTTCTCCAGCGCCTTGCGCGAAGCGTAGATCGGGCCAACGCCCATGATCGACGGGTCAAGTCCGGCGGTCGCGTAGGATGCAATTCGGGCCAAGGGCTCAATCCCACGCTTTTCGGCATTCTCAGCCGACATCAGCAGGGTGGCAGCGGCACCGTCATTCAGGCCCGAAGCGTTTGCGGCCGTGACAGAACCGTCCTTGGCGAAGGCGGGGCGCAGTTTGCCCATGGCTTCGATTGTCGCGCCGTGGCGGATGTATTCGTCCTTGTCCATCACGATGTCGCCCTTGCGGGTCTTGATGGTGAAGGGCACGATTTCATCGGCGAACTTGCCAGCGTTCTGGGCCGCTTCGGCTTTGTTTTGCGAGGCGACCGCAAATTCATCCTGCATATCGCGGCTGATCTGCCATTTCTCGGCGACGTTCTCAGCCGTTTGACCCATGTGATAGCCGTTGAAGGCATCCCACAGACCATCGCGGATCATCGTGTCGATGTATTTCATGTCACCCATTTTATGACCGGCGCGCAGGGCGGCGGCATGGGGCGACAGGGTCATGTTTTCTTGTCCACCAGCCGCAACGATGTCGGCATCGCCCAATTGGATATGCTGTGCACCCAGAGCAACAGCACGCAGACCCGAACCGCAGACCTGGTTGATGCCCCAAGCCGCGCTTTCCTGCGGCAGGCCCGCATTTATATGCGCCTGGCGCGCTGGGTTCTGACCTTGGGCGGCAGTCAGGACCTGGCCCATGATGGTTTCGCTTACTTCGCCCTTGTCGATCCCAGCACGTTCGACAACTGCTTCAAGGACGGCAGCGCCCAGATCATGTGCGGGGGTGTTCGCAAACGAACCGCTAAAGCTACCGACGCCCGTACGTGCGGCGGATGCGATTACTACGTTGGTCATAAAGTCAATCCTTTACCGTCATGGTCCTGTGGGAAATCTGACGGCGCGGTGTAAGGAGAAGTCTTCTCCGGGTGCAAGAGCGCCTCGTGATCCCCCGCTCAAGCATCTTCTGCAATAGCGCAATGCTGCATCTGCAGCAACGGACAGCTTGTCTCAGAGTGAGCCTTGGCGGTGTTCCGCGCGACCAGATGCTATCAACTGCCCGTTTTTGCAGCTTTTTCCGAGCTCCAGGGCGGAGTGACTGAAGGCGCTCCATACAGAAAGCCCTGCAGACAATCGACACCGTTTGCGATCAGGAAATGAGCATCTTCGTCACTTTCGACCGATTCGGCGGTGACAAGAATTTCGAATTCCCGCGCAACTGCAATCAGTGCGCGCACCAGCGATTGATTGTCGGGATTGCTGCTGATGCCCCTGATGAACTGCCCATCGATCTTGGCGGCATCGAACAGAAATTCACGAAAGTGGCGAAAGCCAAAGTTACTGGCCCCAAAATCATCCAGCGCAAAGGCGATACCGCGGGCTTGTTGGCGATCCATGAAATCTACCACCAGTTCGGGCACCTGCATCGCCGAAGATTCTGAGATTTCCAGAATCAACCTTTCGCCCAAGCTTGCGTCTTTTTTCAGAAACCTATCCAGCACACGCGACCAGTTGGAATAACCGATGGACCGCGCGGACATGTTGATTGACAGGCGGATGCCAGGGTTGCGGATCAGAGTGCGCAGCCCCATTTCAAGCGCGACGCAATCAAGGTCCCGGCCAATTGGCGTGTTCTCAACCTGTGGCATGAACTCGCGCGCGGGGATGACGCGGCAGGTTTCATCCAATACACGGATGAACCCCTCGTAGAACGCGATTCCCTGAGGAGGATGTGCTTGAACAACAGGCTGGAACGCCAGCCTGCATTGTCTATGCTTCACGGCTTCGGTCGCCATCTGTACCACCGATCGATCCCGTGAAGTGACGGCGGCGCTCAAAGGGTCGTCCGATCCCTCGGGCAGGTCTGCGCGTTTCCTGTTTCCCATGACGTACCGTTCCCCTGATCCCGATGATTTTGGCCGGGGCCAGTTTCAGGGAAGACAGGTAAAACCGGGGTTAACGCTCAAAGTTTTATCGCAGGTGGCGGGGCGGAAGATCAGTGTGTTGATTGCCAAGCATGTCGCAGCGAAGCAGCCGCACCGATAAGCGCTCCTAAAAGTCCCAGCGCGGCCATGACAAATCCCAACCCCAATAGCGCGGGCATTGCTCCGTTGAGTGCGGCGGTCATTGTGATGACGAGGCCCAGCAAACCTGTGATCGTAGAAATTCTCATCAGCTTTGACATGCGGACCTCCGGAAATGCACTCTTAAAACATCTCAGGGGATATGGAGCGCTTGTGCCAAATTTCAAGCAAAGAAAAGGTCTTTTTGAGACCTAGGCCCGCTTGGCTGTGGAAGCAGGTGATTTGGTGCCGAACTGTTCGAATCCCGGTGTGCCGTGATCTTGCGGATGGCGGACAAGGTGCTTGGCCTTGATCTGTTGGGAATTGTCGCGGCTGCCATCGTGGCTATAGCCCGGAGGGGCAAAACAATAAGCCAGACGTTGGCGCAAGGTCAGGCCCGGTTGGGTGGCGTCCCGCCAGATTCCAACCCATTCATGAAACGCCACGCGCAGCGGATTGAACGTGCCGATATTGTGGACAAGCCCATAGTCGACCTTGTCATCTTCTTGCTCGGGGACAAATGTGCCGAACATCTTGTCCCAGATGATAAAGACACCCGCATAGTTGCAATCAAGATATCGCGCATTTCGCCCATGATGGGCGCGGTGGTGACTGGGCGTATTCATGACGGCTTCGAACCAGCGCGGCATTTTGCCGATCGCTTCGGTATGGATCCAGAATTGGTAGATCAGGTTCAGACCTCCGACGAACAGCACCATCGCCGGGTGAAAGCCTAGTAAGATTAGCGGCGCACGTACCGCCATCATGAAGCTGAATGTATAGGTCCAGGTCTGCCGCAGCGCCGTTGTCAGGTTGTAATGCTGTGAGCTGTGGTGGTTCACATGACTGGCCCAGACCCAGCGAATGCGGTGCCCAAAGCGGTGCACCCAGTAATACCGCAGATCGTCCAGTACAAAGCACAAGATGATGACCGGGATCGAGGTCCCTAGGTTGAGCGGTGTGATCTGCCACAGCCACATGAAAAACGCATATGCGATGAAGCCCAGCAAAAAGCCCGAGGCGATATTGCCTGCCCCCATGATTAGCGAGGTCAAGGCATCGCGGGTTTCGTACCTACCGCCCCGGCCTTTGATCGCGATCCAAAGGAATTCGGCCAAAATGGCCGCGATGAAGAAGGGCACGGCCCATTGCACCGCGTCGGGAAAACTCACGTGATCGGTCATGCGGGATCCATCAGATTTTGCCAGTGCTGGCGTTCGGTCTCATCAAGGTGGACGATGACCCGAGGAGTGCTGAAATCGTGGAACAGGACTTCAAAGCCTTCGGGATGATCCAGCCAATCGAAATCCCGTAAATGGCGGGCCACGGTATCGGCACCAAAGGACCACAGCAGACCGGCTCCGGTTTCGGTTCGGATAAGGGCGGCGTGACCATCATGGGCAACGGTTACGTCAATGATGGAATCATCTGGAAAGTGACGCAGCCACTGTTCGTGCGCTGTCTCAGGCGTCAGCACTTGCAAGCGTGACTTGCCCGTCAGATGCAGCAGCAAGGCGACCCCGGCAATGCCGCCGACGACGAGGATCAATAGTATTTCCAGCGGCATTCCATCCTCCTGCAGATAACCTGCAAGCGGGCGATTTGTCTGTCAAAGGTGGCGTGGCGTCAGCCGCTTTCCAGGCTTTCCAGAATCTCATGCTGGACGATGCGTGCGACAAACGGCATTAACCCGTCAGGGCCAGAGGCCCGATCTTTGAGATGGATGCAGATATCGGGCCTGCGCGCGGCGATGATGCCAACCATTTCTCCGCGTATCTTGTCATCAAGACCCGCGCCCATGATCGCACAGGCGATGCGCGGTTCCGCGTCCAGCTGCCGCCGCACCTCATCCTGATCATGCGCGCCCAGCCACTGAATCGGCAGGTGATCCAGTTGTTGTGCCACGTTGCCGATTACATTCGGCAACCGCCCAATCAACAGAACTACCGGTTTCATCGGAGTCTCCCTTTCTTCCGGTCGCAAACGAAAACCGGCCCGTTGGGGCCGGTCTCATTCTAACACAGATTTTCTGCAAGAGCGCGCGGGACCTCAGCTATTGCCTTCGACAAGCGCTGAAATTATCGCCTTGGCACTGTCCGAGTTCCATTCTGCATCACCGATCAGGCGTGCGATCTCATTGCCATCGGGGTCGATGATCACAGTGATCGGCAGGCCAATCACTCCCATTTCGCGTGCAACCGCCTGTTTCGGATCCTGATGACGCGGCAAGTTGTCGATGCCGTTTTCGTCAAAGAACTTCTTGATCCCGGCAGGTGTGTTGCGACCGGTCGCCAGGGTCAGAACCTCGAATTTGTCACCGCCAAACTCCTGTTGCAGTTCAGCGATCTGAGGCATTTCTTTGCGGCACGGCGCACACCATGTGGCCCAGAAGTTCAGCAGCACATACTTGCCTTTGTAGTCGGCCAGCGATCCGGTGCCGCCATCATCTTCTAGTTCAAAATCGACCACTTTGACCGGCTTGGGCTCACTATGCAGGATCAGCCGCTTCAGGCTGCCCTCACGCAATGGGCCAAGCGTTGCCGCATCTGTTGCCAAAGCGGCGTTTGCACCCAGCGCTAGGGCCATATAAAGGGGGATCAGACGTAACAGGCGCATATCAACTCCGGGTTTTCTTTCATGACCGATCAATCTTCGAACCAGATGTGGGGCGGCCGCTTTGCCGCTGGTCCAGACGCGATCATGGAGGCGATAAATGCCTCGATCGGGTTCGATCAGCGGATGGCAGCCCAGGACATCGCAGGCTCGCGCGCCCATGCCGCCATGCTGGCTGCCACAGGCGTTATTACTGATAGTGATGCGCACGCCATTCGGGAAGGCCTGCTCACCGTTTTGTCAGAAATTCAGAACGGAGAATTTCAGTTCTCGACTGCGCTGGAAGACATTCACATGAATGTCGAGGCGCGACTGAAAGAGGTGATCGGAGAACCCGCAGGCCGTCTGCACACGGGCCGGTCGCGAAACGACCAGGTGGCGACCGATTTCAAACTCTGGGTTCGCGACCAGCTAGATGCCGCAGAATCCGGTCTTCTGGCCCTGATCCGCGCGCTTTTGGCGCAGGCCGAGGCCGGGGCAGACTGGGTCATGCCCGGTTTCACCCACCTGCAAACCGCGCAGCCAGTAACCTGGGGTCACCACATGATGGCCTATGTCGAGATGTTTGGCCGCGATCTGTCCCGCGTGCGCGACGCCCGTGCCCGGATGAACGAATCCCCCTTGGGCGCAGCCGCGTTGGCCGGGACCTCTTTCCCAATCGACCGCCAGATGACAGCTGAGGCGCTGGGCTTCGACCGCCCCGCAGCCAACTCATTGGACGCTGTCAGCGACCGCGACTTCGCGTTGGAGTTCCTGTCGACCGCCTCGATTTGCGCCATGCACTTGTCGCGCTTTGCCGAGGAATTGGTAATCTGGTCCTCGGCCCAATTCCGGTTTGTATCACTGTCTGATCGCTTCTCGACTGGTTCATCAATCATGCCGCAAAAGAAGAACCCCGATGCAGCTGAGCTCATCCGTGCCAAGGTTGGCCGCATATTTGGTGCGAATACTGGCCTGATGATGGTGATGAAGGGGCTGCCGCTGACCTATTCCAAGGACATGCAGGAAGACAAAGAACAGGTATTTGATGCGGCAGATAACTGGATGCTGGCACTTGCCGCGATGGAAGGCATGGTCAAGGACATGACCGCCAATCGCGAAAGCCTGGCTGCCGCTGCCGGGTCTGGCTTTTCAACTGCGACCGACCTGGCCGACTGGTTGGTCCGCGTGCTGGGCCTGCCCTTCCGCGACGCGCACCATGTCACTGGATCGCTGGTGGCCATGGCTGAAAGCAAGGGCTGCGACCTACCGGATCTGACGCTGGAGGACATGCAATCGGTCCACGCGGACATCACCGACGACGTCTATTCTGTTCTTACCGTCGAAAATTCGGTAAACTCTCGCCAATCCTATGGCGGCACCGCACCGGATCAGGTGCGGGCCCAGATCAAGCGATGGAAGGCGCTGGTGTAATGCAGATACGACGGGTGGTGCTATTGATTGCGGTCGCAGCGGCCTTGGCCGGGTGTGGTGCCGATGGCGAACCCATACAGCCCACCATGAGCGCAAGCGTCGGCGTAGGCAGCAGCGGCACCTATGGCGGTGTTGGCGTTGGTCTCAGACGCGGTGGGCTGGGCGTTTATCTGGGGCTCTGAACTCCAAAATTGCAATTTGCTGATCGCACACCCATCTGCATCTGACACGTCCTGAATGACAAAGAGAAAATGCATGAGACCTGTCGGCCTGATCCTCTGCCTCGCCGTACTTGCAGCTTGCGACCCGTCAGGCGCACCCCGAACGGAACCAACGGCCGCACCTAGCGGGTCCGGGGTCTCGGTTTCAGGATATGCGAGGGTTGGCGCGTCAAAGACGTTCTGAACCGCGACGGTGACCACAACCCTACCGGAATCATTTGATCCACATACCTCTTTTGGTCTAAGCGCGCAGGCATGGATCATTTTCTCTACCGCGACGGCGCGCTTTTCGCCGAGGATGTGCCAATCTCCGAAATCGCAGCCGCGGTCGGAACCCCGTTCTATGTCTATTCGACGGCGACGCTGCAGCGGCATTTCAAGCTGTTCGATGACGCGCTTGAGGGCACTGATCACCTAGTCTGCTATGCGATGAAAGCGGCCAGCAATCAAGCCATCCTGAAGACGCTGGCGCAGGCAGGTGCGGGAATGGATGTGGTTTCGGGCGGGGAATATCTGCGCGCCAAAGCCGCGGGCGTGCCCGGAGACAAGATTGTCTTTTCGGGCGTCGGCAAGACAGCGGATGAGATTCGTACCGCTCTGACCGGTGGCATTCGTCAGTTCAACGTCGAATCCGAGCCCGAAATGCAGGTGATCAATGCGGTTGCACTGGAATTGGGCAAGGTTGCGCCGATCACTGTTCGGGTGAATCCGGACGTGGATGCAAAAACCCACGCCAAGATCGCCACCGGCAAGTCCGAGAACAAGTTCGGTATCCCAATCTCGCGTGCGTCCGAGGTTTATGCACTGGCCGCAAGCCTTCCGGGACTGGAGGTGATTGGGATCGATGTCCATATCGGCTCACAACTAACCGAGCTTGAGCCGTTTGAACTGGCTTATATGAAGGTTGCGGAACTGACAGAGCGCCTACGCGCAGAGGGGCATAACATCCGCCGCCTCGATCTGGGCGGTGGTTTGGGTATTCCTTATGCCCGTTCCAACGACGCGCCTCCGCTGCCGGTTGAATATGGTGCGATGGTCAAGAAAACACTGGGCCATCTGGGCTGCGAGATCGAGATTGAGCCCGGTCGGCTGATCGCTGGCAATGCGGGTCTGATGGTGTCCAAGGTCATCTATGTTAAATCCGGCGAAGACCGCGATTTCCTGATCCTCGATGGCGCAATGAACGACCTGATCCGCCCCGCGATGTATGAGGCGTATCATGATATAGTGGCGGTCGAAGAACCTGCCGCAGGGGTCGAACAGCGCCCGTATGATATCGTTGGTCCGGTCTGTGAATCCGGGGATACCTTTGCAAAACAACGCAACATGCCGGCTTTGAAATCGGGCGATCTTATCGCATTCCGCAGTGCAGGTGCCTACGGTGCAGTCATGTCTAGCGAATACAATACGCGGCCCCTGATCCCTGAGGTTCTGGTGAACGGGGATCAATTTGCCGTAATTCGTGAACGCCCAAGCTTTGACGAAATCATAAACCGCGATACCATACCTGAGTGGCTTTGACGCGATAGGCGCGTCGGGCCGATCAGGAGGCCTGCCTTGCGCGACAACCAGACCTTGCCAATTCCAAGACTGTCCCTGTGGCTGACGCACGGGGGTATGCTGGCTGAGCAGGTGATGCGCGCCTTCTGGCCGTTCTTTTCTATTCTTATGGCGCTGCTGGCCGCCCTGATGCTGGGTCTGCACGATCTTGTGCGCATTGAAGCCGTTTGGATTTCTGCAGCGATCGGATTGATTGCTTTGATTGCGACAGCGGTTTTGGGAATCAGACGGTTCCACCTGCCAACCCGGGCCGAGGCGCTGGTTCGGCTGGATGAAACCCTGCCCGGACGCCCGATACAAGCACTGATGGACGATCAGGCAATCGGTGCGATGGATGCGGATTCGGTGGCACTGTGGCATGCGCACCAGACGCGCATGGCAGATCGTGCATCAAAGGCCGATCCGGTGAAACCCGACTTGCGGCTGGCGTCTCGCGATCCCTATGCGCTTCGCTATGCTGCCTTATTGGCACTCGTCGTTGCGGCTCTGTTCGGCTCGTTCTGGCGGATAGGCTCAGTCGCTGACATGACGCCGGGGACCGCTCAGGCGGGGCAGGGCCCGACTTGGGAGGGTTGGATTGAACCGCCGCGCTACACCGGGCTGCCAACACTCTACCTTGCAGATCAGACCGATCCGACGTTGACGGTGCCTAAAGGCAGCCGCATCACACTTCGGTTCTACGGCGAGATCGGCGCGCACAGCCTGACAGAATCTTCGACACCTCTGGGCACCGAAGCCGCGACAGAACCGGAACAGGAATTTGTTGCGGAACGCTCGGGTCAGATGCGGATCGATGGCCCGGCCGGGCGCGATTGGGCGCTTGAGATCCTTCCGGACACTGCCCCCAGGATCGCGACGGCAGGAGTGGCGCAATCAGAGGCTGGCGGACAGATGAAGCTACCCTTCGCTGCTGCGGATGACTATGGAATCGTCTCCGGCACCGCCCGGATCGAATTGGACCTGCCTGCGGTCAACCGTCAATTCGGTCTTGCGACCGAGCCAGAACCGCGCGAGATCATTACGGTCGAGTTGCCAATGCCGATTACAGGCGATCGGACCGATTTCACCGAAGACTTGATCGAGGATTTCTCGCAGCACCCTTGGGCACATTTGCCGGTGAAAATAACCCTCATGGCCATCGATGCGGCGGATCAAGAGACGGTGGCAGAACCTTATCTGACAGAACTGCCCGCCCGTAGGTTCTTTGACCCATTGGCTGCTGCGGTGATCGAACAGCGGCGCGATCTGCTCTGGTCGCGCGAAAACGCGCTGCGTGTATCGCAATTGCTGCGCGCGGTTTCGCACCTACCCGAGGACCTGTTCCGCTCAGATACAGCGTATCTGCGTCTGCGTGTGATCCTGCGGCGGCTGGAGACCTTCGACAAATACAGCGCACTGAACGTCAAACAGCAGGAAGAAATTGCGCAAGCACTGTGGGATCTGGCGGTTCTGATCGAGGATGGCACGCTGGCCGACGCACTGGAACGGATGCGCCGTGCGCAGGAGCGTCTGACCGAAGCGATGCAGAACGGTGCCAGCGACGAAGAGATTGCCGAACTGATGCAGGAGCTGCGCGAAGCGACACAGGATTACATGCGGCAACTCCAGCGTCTGGCGCAGGAAAACGGTGAGACGCAGCAAGGACAGCAGGGCCAGAACGGCGAAACCCTGCAGATGACGCAGGATGACCTGCAGCGAATGATGGACCGCATTCAGGAGCTCATGGAACAAGGCCGCATGGCCGAGGCGCAGCAGGCATTGGAAGAGTTCCAGCAAATGATGGAAAACATGCGCGTCACACAAGGGCAGGGCCAAGGTGGCCAGTCCGAAGGACAGCAGGCCATGGAAGGGCTGGCAGAAACCCTGCGCGAACAACAGGGCCTCAGCGATCAGGCATTCCGCGACCTGCAGGAACAGTTCAACCCCGGTGCGCAAGCGGGCGAAAGTCAGGGCAATGAGGGTCGCAACGGTGGTCTGGGACGCGGCCAGAGCCATGAAGGCCAGGGCGGCCAGGGCCAGGGGCAGGATGAGGCTGGTGAAGGCCAGCAAGGTCAGGGGTCACTGGCGGATCGGCAGCAGGCGCTGCGGGATGAGTTGAGTCGGCAACAACAAGGTCTGCCCGGCGGTGGTACACCCGAAGGCGACGCTGCGCGCGAAGCATTGGGCCGTGCGGGCCGGGCCATGGACGACGCCGAAGACGCCTTGCGCAGCGATGATCTGGCCGAGGCGATTGACCGTCAATCCGAGGCGATGGAAGCCTTGCGCGAAGGCATGCGTTCACTGGGCGAAGCCCTGGCGCAGAACCAGCAGAACCAGCCGGGTCAAGGGACCGAGGCCGGCGACATGCAGGCCAATAACCGCGATCCATTGGGTCGTACGCCAGGTTCCGCGGGATCAATCTCGACCGACGACAACCTGCTGCAAGGCGAAGATGTATATCGCCGTGCGCGCGAGTTGCTGGATGAAATCCGCCGTAGGACCGGTGAACAGGATCGGCCTCAGATCGAGTTGGAATACCTCAAGCGATTGCTCGAAAGGTTCTAGTTCTGCCCTGCGCCCCCGGTCTGTGTCTCAAGCCAAAGGCGCGCTTGATCGACCAGTGAGACATATGATTTCAGCATCGGATCAGCCTGAGGAACCGCCTCGCTGATCTGATTGGCGTTTCCATATATCAGAAACAGAATGACGCCGATGATAATGATCAAGGCAAAGCCACGCAGAAACCCACCGGATTTGCGGGCCGGAGCAACGGCTTCAGCTTCGTCCGATGTCAAGTCGCTGCGCAGACCCGAGTTGATCGCCTCAACATCCGGCAGCTCATCTTTCTGACCTGCGTCAGCGGCGGTTTCAGTGGCCGAGGGCCGTTTCGGTTTGACTTTGGGCTCTTCAGGCGGATCCAATGCCAGATCAGGTTGGCTTTCCAGATTGCTGCCTTCACGCTCGCGCAGCTCTGCCTCGCGTGCAGCCTCTTCCTTGAGGATGCTGGATACCGCTGGGTCTACGTTTCCAACACTCAATTCCTCGGGCGCATCGGGTTCTGGTGTGTCTTCTGCCTTAACCTTTTCTGGCTCGGCCTTGGCCGCATCGGGTTCTGGCGCATCCTCTGACTTAACATCTTCCGGTTCGGCAAAGGCTGCCTGGATTGCAGTCGCAGATTTCGCTTCCGGCTCTGCTTTGCTGGCGACTCGATACTTTTCCTGAAACCAGGTCTCTTCGCAAGCCGAGCATTGAACTTCGCGCCCGTCCTCGGGGATCACTTCGTCCGGGACTTCGTACTGGGCGCTGCAATTCGGACACGTTAAACGCATTCTGCCTCCTGGCCTTCAAGGCTGGCCTGATAATAGTTTTTTCAGGGATGATATTCCGTTAAGACCCAACAGCAAAGCGTGTTTTCGGTTTCGCGGGCCAAGTGTCGCCAATTGGCCCCGCCCGAGGCATTGAATCCACCGCTGCGCTCGGGCAAGAGGTGAGCAGAATAAAGGGGGCAGGCGTGATCGAGCTGGAGAATATCAGCTATACCTACGGCGGTGGTGAGTTGCTAAGCGATGTTTCGCTGCAATTGCAGCCCGGATCGTTCCACTTTCTGACCGGGCCTTCGGGTGCGGGCAAGACCACATTGCTGAAACTCTGTTATGGCGCGTTGTTGCCAACCTCGGGCAGGTTGATGGCCTTTGGCGAGGATATCGCCCGCATGGACCGTGATCAGATGGCGCTGCTGCGCCGCCGAATTGGCGTGGTGCATCAGGATTGCCGGTTTTTGGATCACATGACGCTGGCCGAGAATGTCGCGTTGCCGCTGATGGTCTCGGGGCGCTCTGAAAATGGGCAGCAGGACGATCTGACCGAACTGCTTGGCTGGGTCGGGCTTGGCAGCAGGCTTGAGGCGCACCCGCCTGAACTATCGGGGGGCGAACGCCAGCGTGCCGCATTGGCCCGCGCAGTCATCCTATCGCCCGATGTGGTGCTTGCGGATGAACCCACCGGCAACGTGGACTGGGAGATGTCGCAACGACTTCTGCACCTGTTGGTCGAATTGAACAGGATGGGAAAAACCGTGCTGATCGCCACCCATGACCTAAGCCTGATCCGCGCCGCCAAAAGCCAGGTTCAGGCTCGCGTTCTGCGTATCGCGCAGCGCCGGGTGCAGCTTGCAGGGGCGGATCTATGAGCAAGGGCACGATCCGCAATTTGCTGCGCCGTGATAGCCGCGCCGACCGGGTGGTGCCACCCACGGGCTTTACGGCGCAATTGACCCTGTTCGTGTCTGGTGCAATGGCCTTTCTGGCGGTTTTTGCGCTGGCTCTTTCGTTAGCCTCGGGCCGTGTGGCGGATCGTTGGGCTTCAGAGTTGGCGGGGGCAGCGACCTTGCGGATCAATGCCCCTGCAGATCAACGTGCGGCGCAAACCGAGGCTGCTTTGAATGTCCTCCAGCAAACGCCGGGTGTGGCTTCGGCTCGCGCGTTGACGAGCGAAGAGCAGGCCACACTGCTGTCACCCTGGTTCGGACCGGACTTGCCTCTGGACACTTTACCAATCCCGCAGCTGATAGAGATTATCGAAGGTGAGCCGGGTCTTGATGCGGCTGGCCTGCGGCTGCGGCTAGGGGCTGAGGTGCCGGGCGCAGTGCTGGATGATCACACTCGCTGGCGCGAGCCATTGGTTGATGCGGCCAATTCGCTGCGGCGTCTGGGCTGGATTTCGATCCTGCTGATCGGTGGCGCCACTGCCGCCATGATCACGCTTGCCGCCAACGCCTCGCTTGCCGCCAACGCGCAGATAATTGAGGTTCTGCGTCAGGTCGGCGCGCGGGACCGGTTCATCGCCGGAGCGTTCGTGCGCCGCTTTACGTTCCGGGCGCTGTTTGGGGCAGCGGTTGGCACCTTGCTGGGTATGACGGGTGTATTGTTGCTCCCCGAAGCCTCGGATGCGGGTGGTTTTCTCACTGGCCTTGGGTTTCAGGGTATCGGTTGGATCCTGCCCGTGCTGATCCCGGTATTGGGCGCGGCCGTTGCGTTTCTGGCAACATGGTCAGCCGCGCAGCGCAAGTTGAAGGAGCTTTCGTGATGTTCACGGCCATTCAATGGGTCCGGTCGCTGATCTTCATGATCACCATCTATGCCTGGATGCTGGTGCTGGGGCTTGTCTTTGCCCCCTATGCGCTATTTGCCAAGCGTGGCGCATTGCGAGCATGCAAAACCTATGCGCGCACAACCAAGTGGTTGGCCCGCTGGATGGTTGGTATTCGCTGCGAAGTGCGCGGGGAAGTCCCACATGGCGAGGTTGTGATCGGCGCCAAGCACCAGTCGTTTCTGGACATCATCATAATCTTCGACGCCATCCCACACGGCAAATTCATCATGAAACGAGAGCTTCTGTGGACGCCGGTCATCGGAATGTATGCGCGCCGTCTGGGATGTATCCCGGTCAATCGCGGCAAACGCGGGGCGGCGGTTGCGAAGATGGTCAAGGATGTCGCGCGCGAGTTCAGCGAACCCGGTCAGTTGGTGATCTACCCGCAAGGTACACGCGTCGCGCCTGGGGTGCACAAGCCTTACAAGGTTGGAACGGCGGTTCTGTATGAAGGGCTTGGGTTCCCGTGCGTGCCAGTTGCCACCAATGCGGGCGTCTTCTGGCCCAGAACCGGTATCATGCGCAAGCCCGGCACGGCGATTGTTGATTTCCTTAATCCGATCGAACCCGGCGTTGCGCGGAATGCCTTTCTGGAACGGCTGGAAAACGTGATTGAGACACGGTCCAACGAACTGATGCGAGAAGTGGGGTTTGATCCGGATGGAATTCATTGAGGACATTACCGCTCTGGAAGCGCTGTATGGCACGCCCGGAGCAGCCTCGATCCGCAAAGTGGCGCGGCGGCTAACACCGCTCTACCGCAAATGGATTATGGCCTCACGCTTGTGTATCCTCAGCACCGTCGGCTCCGAAGGTGTCGATGGCAGCCCGCGTGGAGATGAAGGGCCAGTTGTGTTGGAACTGGACCAAGGTACCCTGGCACTGCCGGATTGGCGGGGAAACAACCGCTTGGATTCCCTGCGAAATATCGTACTCGACCCGCGCGTCTCATTGTTGTTCATGGTGCCCGGTTCGAACAATGTGGTTCGGGTAAATGGGAACGCTCAACTGACTGATGATGAAGCCCTGCGCGCCCGGTTCGAAAAACACGGAAAACGCCCCGCAACCGTCATCGTAATCGAGATATCCGAGATTTACACACAATGCGCGCGCGCCCTGATCCGGGCCAGAACCTGGAGTGGCCACGATGAAAGCGAGGGCCTGCCGACGGCTGGCGAGATATTGTCGGAAATGACGTCAGGAGAGGAAGGCGGCGCGCAATATGATCAGGAATGGGGTGCCCGCGCCGCAAAAACCATGTGGTAGGTAAACATGGCTCTGATTCAGCCGATCACCTCACCGATCAGCATCTGCGGTTTGACATTGGTGAAGTTTGGCAGATCGGCCAGGACCGGGCCAGCCTTTGACATAGCGTCGTTCATCGCTTCCTGATCTTCAAATATGATCGTTGCGATCGCGTAGTGACCCGCCGCCTCATCCGGGCCTCCCGCAATGCCTTTGGTTACGACCGTACGTTCGATATGTGACCCCATGTGCTCGCCGACAAGCGGAAGATGTGTGCCGACATAATAGTCGAAATCGAAATGTGTTTCTGTACCTATGGGATAGATCACCTGTAAACTGACGCTCATCTGACTTCCTTTCCAAAAGCAATGGAGTCAGTAAACCGCGTCTGATCACCTGCCGCAAATGGTTTTGAGCGACACGGGGTGCCGCTCAAGGAGACTAGGTAGAGGACCTGCTCAGGTTGGGTCAGCTGTGAATTGGCCCGTCACCACAGGCGAGCGCCGCCTCGCGCACTGCTTCGGAATAGGTCGGGTGAGCGTGACAGGTCAGGGCCAGATCTTCGGCTGATGCGCCGAATTCCATGGCGACGCAAACCTCGTGGATCAGGTCTCCGGCCGCGGGGCCGATGATATGCGCGCCCAGAATGCGATCGGTTTCTTTGTCTGCCAGAATCTTGACGAACCCGTCGGCTGCGAAATTCGCCTTGGCCCGGCCATTGCCCATGAACATGAACTTGCCGACCTTGTAGGCGCGGCCCTGTTCTTTGAGTGTCGCTTCGGTCTCACCCACATTGGCCACCTCGGGCCAAGTGTAGATGACCCCAGGAATAACACCATAGTTCACATGACCATGCTTGCCTGCAACCTGCTCGGCTGCGGCCATGCCCTCGTCTTCAGCCTTGTGGGCCAGCATCGGGCCTTCGGTCACGTCGCCGATGGCGTAGATGCCCGGCACGTTGGTCTGCCAATCACTGCCGACCTTGATCTGGCCGCGCGGGGTCATCTCGACGCCTAAAGCATCCAGCCCCAGACCCTCCGAATAGGGCTTGCGCCCGGTGGCCACCAGCACGGCATCAGCATCGATGACGTGCTCGCTGTCATCCTTGAGCAGCTTGTACGTTACCTTGGCTTTGGTCTTGGTGGCTTCGGTCTTTTGCACCGCAGCGCCCATGACGAACTTCAAACCCTGTTTCTTCAGGATGCGCTGGAAAGTCTTCTGAACCTCGGGGTCCATACCCGGCGTGATTTCCTTGAGGAATTCGATCACCGTCACCTCTGCGCCCAAACGGCTGTAGACTGAGCCCAATTCAAGCCCGATCACACCGGCACCGATCACAATCATTTTCTTGGGAACTTTGCCCAGAGACAACGCGCCAGTCGAAGTCACTACGACCTTTTCGTCAACCTCGACGCCGGGCAGCGCTGACGGCTCAGAACCCGACGCGATAATGATGTTCTTGGTCTCATGGACCTCATCACCAACCTTGACCTTGCCCGCAGCAGGGATTGAGCCCCAGCCTTTCAGCCAATCGATCTTGTTCTTCTTGAACAGAAACTCGATGCCCTTGGTGTTGCCATCGATGACCTCGTCCTTGTAGGCCTGCATCTGCTTCCAATCGACCGAAGGTGACTTCCCCTTCAAACCCATCTTTGCAAAGTTGTGTTCGGCTTCGTGCAACTGATGGCTGGCATGCAACAATGCTTTCGAGGGGATGCAGCCCACGTTCAGGCAAGTCCCACCCAGCGTCTCGCGCCCCTCGACAACTGCGGTTTTAAGGCCCAGTTGGGCGCAACGGATGGCGCAGACATAGCCGCCGGGTCCGGCGCCGATTACGATGACGTCATAATTTGCCATTACATTCTCCTAAATCGACCGGGTGATCCGGCAGCGTCCCGATCCGGTGTGGTGGGTCGGGTACCTATATTTCAAACGGGTTCCAGCAGCTTGATTGATATATGCGCAATGCCGCCGCGTTCGTGGTGCATCGCCAGTTCTTCGGACCCAAAAAAGGCTTTGGCCTTATCCAGATTCATAACCTCGAACATCGCTATCGCATGATCCCGCTGATCTGGATCGCGCCAGACATGCAGGTCGCGGATACCCGCGGCCTTGCGCATCGGTTGATCCTCGCGGAACACTTTCAGCCAGGCATCGAAATCGGCCACATCGGCTTGCCACAGTACATGAGTCGCCATCTTAAAGATCCATCAGCAGGCGACGCGGGTCTTCCAGCGCCTCTTTTACGCGGACAAGGAATGTCACAGCACCCTTGCCGTCCACAATACGGTGATCATAGGACAGCGCCAGATACATCATCGGGCGGATTTTGATCTCACCATTGATGACCATGGGACGATCCTGGATCTTGTGCATGCCCAGAATGCCCGATTGCGGCGGGTTCAGGATCGGTGAAGACATCAGCGAGCCGTAGACGCCTCCGTTCGAGATCGTGAAAGTGCCGCCCTGCATTTCCGCCATCGAGAGTTTACCATCACGGGCGCGCTTGCCCTTTTCGGCGATGGCTTTCTCGATCGCTGCGAAAGACATCGAGTCCGCATCCCGGATGACTGGAACCACCAGCCCTTGCGGCGTACCTGCGGCCACACCCATATGCACGAAGTTCTTGTAGACGATGTCATTGCCGTCGATCTCGGCATTCACTTCGGGCACTTCTTTCAGCGCATGACAGCAGGCCTTGGTGAAAAAGGACATAAAGCCCAGACGTACGCCATGCTTCTTCTCGAACTGGTCCTTGTACTGGTTGCGCAGGGCCATCACCTCGGTCATGTCCACCTCGTTATAGGTGGTCAGGATCGCGGCGGTGTTCTGCGCGTCCTTCAGGCGCTTGGCGATGGTCTGGCGCAGACGGGTCATGCGCACGCGCTCTTCGCGGCTCGCATCCTCGGCAGCCACAGGCGCGCGCGGAGTTTGGGCAGCGGGGGCGGGCACAGCCGCCGCAGGCGCTGGGGCCGTAGCTGCTGCAACTGCCTTTGCCACGTCTTCTTTCATGATACGACCATCGCGTCCGGTGCCAGTGACCTGATCCGCAGACAGACCGGCTTCGGCCATCGCTTTCTCAGCCGATGGAGCGTTGGACACGTCTTTACCTGTGCTGGCTGCAGCCGGAGCGGCGACGGCCGCCACCGGAGCCGCTGCTGCACCTGCGGCTGCGCCCGAGATCACCGCCAATTTGGCAGAAGCATCGACCGTGCTGCCTTCAGGCGCAACGATTTCAGCCAGAACGCCTGCCGCCGGGGCAGGGACCTCGACCGAGACCTTGTCGGTTTCCAATTCGCACAGCATTTCATCCTGTGCAACGCTGTCGCCGACCTGTTTGAACCATGTCGAGACTGTAGCCTCGGTGACGGATTCACCCAATGTCGGCACCATCACATCTACACTGCCGCCTGATGCTGCGGGTGCCGCTGCCGCCGGGGCCGGGGCCGGGGCCGCCGCTGCCGGAGCAGGCGCAGCCCCTTCGCCCGCCGCTATCGTGGCAAGCAGGGCATCGACGCCCACGGTCTCACCTTCGGCTGCAACGATCTCACCCATCACGCCAGCAGCGGGTGAGGGCACCTCGACCGTGACCTTGTCGGTCTCAAGTTCACATAGCATCTCATCTACGGCGACTGCATCGCCGGGTTTTTTGAACCAAGTCGCAACGGTGGCTTCGGTGACAGACTCGCCCAGCGTGGGAACACGAACTTCAATCGTCATCGTTTACTTTCCTTCAATGCTCAGCGCTTCGTTCACCAGCGCTTCTTGTTGGGCTTTGTGTTGGCTGGCCAGACCCGTCGCGGGCGAGGCCGAAGTTGCGCGACCGGCATAGACCGGACGGGTGTGTTTTGCGCCAATGCGGGTCAGAACCCATTCGATATTGGGCTCAATAAAGGTCCAGGCCCCCTGGTTCTTGGGTTCTTCCTGACACCAGACCATCTCAGCCCCCTTGAAGCGCTCAAGCTCGTTGATTAGCGAATGCGCAGGGAAAGGATAATACTGTTCGATCCGCATCAGGTAGATGTCGTCGATGCCACGCGCGTCGCGTTCCTCAAGCAGATCAAAATAGACCTTGCCCGAGCACATGACGACCCGCTTGATCTTGTCATCTGCCACCAGTTTAGTGTCCGAGTTGCCCTGTTGAGCATCATCCCACAGCACCCTATGGAAGCTCGAGCCTGTGGTGAATTCCTCGGCCTTGCTGACCGCCAGCTTATGGCGCAGCAGCGACTTCGGCGTCACCAGGATAAGCGGCTTGCGGAAGGTCCGGTGCAATTGACGGCGCAGGATGTGGAAATAGTTCGCAGGCGTTGTGCAGTTCGCCACGATCCAGTTGTCCTGACCGCACATTTGCAGAAACCGCTCAAGCCGTGCAGATGAGTGCTCTGGGCCTTGCCCTTCGAACCCATGCGGCAGCAGCGTGACCAGACCAGACATCCGCAGCCACTTCGATTCACCCGAACTGATGAACTGATCGAACATTATCTGTGCCCCATTGGCGAAATCGCCAAACTGTGCCTCCCAGAGAACAAGCGCGTTGGGCTCGGCCAGTGAATAGCCATATTCGAACCCAAGCACCGCGTATTCGGACAGCATCGAGTCAATCACGTCATAATGTGATTGGCCCTTGCGGATATTGTTCAGCGGGTAATACCGTTCCTCGGTTTCCTGATGGACAAATCCGGAATGGCGTTGGCTGAATGTGCCACGCGTCGCGTCCTGTCCGGCCAAACGTACAGGGTAGCCTTCAGTCAGCAGAGAGCCAAACGCCAGAGCCTCGCCCGTTGCCCAGTCAAAGCCGGTTCCGTTTTCGAACATCTGTTTCTTGTGGTCCAGCAACCGGCCCACGGTTTTGTGCATCGCAAAACCTTCGGGGGCGCTGGTCAGAGCAGTGCCGATCTCGGCCAGCGTCTCTGGTGTAATTGCGGTTTCACCGCGCATGTATTCGTCTTTGTGCTTGTCCAGATGCGACCAGCGCCCATCCAGCCAGTCGGCTTTGTTTGGCTTGTAGTCTTTCCCGGCATCGAACTCTTCATTCAGATGTGCCTGAAAGGCCGCCTTCATGTCTTCAATCTCGCCTTCGGGGATAAGCCCGTCCCTGACAAGGCGCTCGGTATACAACGACAACGTGGTCTTATGCGTCTTGATCTTCTTGTACATGATCGGGTTGGTGAACATGGGTTCGTCACCCTCGTTATGACCAAACCGGCGGTAGCAGAAGATATCCAGCACCACGTCCTTGTGGAACTTCTGGCGGAACTCGGTCGCCACCTTGGCGGCATGCACCACCGCCTCGGGGTCGTCGCCATTCACGTGGAAGATGGGAGCTTCAACCATCAGCGCGATATCCGTGGGATAAGGGCTGGAACGGCTGAAATGCGGCGCGGTGGTGAAACCGATCTGGTTGTTCACCACGATATGCATGGTTCCGCCGGTCTTATGCCCTTTCAGACCCGACAGGCCGAAGCCTTCGGCCACAACACCCTGTCCGGCAAAGGCTGCGTCGCCGTGCAGCAGAATGCCCATCACTTTGGTGCGGTCTTCGTCGTTCAACTGGTCCTGCTTGGCACGGACCTTGCCCAGAACCACCGGGTTCACTGCCTCAAGGTGGCTTGGGTTTGCGGTCAGCGACAGGTGAACGCTATTGCCATCGAACTCCCGGTCGCTTGACGCGCCGAGGTGATATTTCACGTCGCCTGATCCATCCACGTCTTCGGGCTTGAAGCTGCCGCCCTGAAACTCGTTGAAGATCGCGCGATAGGGCTTGCCCATCACATTGGCCAGAATGTTCAGCCGGCCCCGGTGGGGCATGCCGATCACGATATCGCTGAGGCCTAAGGCGCCGCCGCGCTTGATGATCTGTTCCATCGCAGGGATCAGCGCCTCGCCACCATCCAGACCAAACCGCTTGGTGCCCATGTATTTCACATGCAGGAATTTCTCGAACCCCTCGGCCTCGACCATCTTGTTCAGGATCGCCTTGCGGCCTTCCTTGGTGAAGGCGATTTCCTTACCGAACCCCTCGATGCGTTCCTTCAGCCACGCGGCCTCTTCCGGGTTCGAGATATGCATGTATTGCAGCGCGAAGGTGCCGCAATAGGTCCTCTTCACGATCTCGACGATTTGGCGCATGCTGGCCATCTGCAGGCCCAGCACGTTGTCAATAAAGATCGGTCGATCCATGTCAGCATCGGTGAACCCGTAAGTCTTCGGGTCCAGCTCGGGATGCGTACTGGCGGCGCGCATGCCCAGCGGGTCCAGATCAGCTGCCAGATGGCCCCGGATACGATAGGCCCTGATCAGCATCAGCGCCCGCAGGCTGTCCAGCACCGCGCGCTTGATCTGGTCATCGCTGACCTCGACCCCCTTGGCTTCGGCCTTGCCCTTGATCTTCTTGCCTGCCGCCTTGGCGTCGATCTCGGCCCACTCGCCAGTCAACGCACCGGTCAGATCATCCGCAGGCATCGGAGGCCAATCGCTGCGTGCCCACGAAGGCCCCTCGGCCTCGCGCTGCACATCCGGCGCGTCATCGCCCATGGCCTTGAAGAACTCGACCCAGGCTGCGTCGACCGCACCGGGGTTCTTGGTGTACTGGGCATAAAGCTGCTCCAGATATTCGGCATTATGCCCCTGCATGAAGCTTGAGGCATGAAAGGCGGTGTTGGGCGAGTGTTCGGTCATTGGGCTACCTCATATGGGTTGGGACCGTATTGGTTGGTGCCTGGTTCGCTGGGGCGGGTCAGCCACCACAGAACCAGGAGGGGCGACACAAACAGGACAAGAAGTGTCGGAATGACAATAAGAAGAGTTGCGCGGGTGAACAGGATATCCAACGTGCCGCCATGGAACTGGCTGGCAAGGCCGATGCCAAAGATCAGAACCGCCAGCGCACCGAGGATCAGCAGGATTGGCAGCAGAGCATAAAGCCCGCTGCGCCCCGTATCATGCATCCGCCGCCACGCGACGGCCAGATGCGGGAAAAAGACGATCAGGCTGACGATGCTTTGGACCGGGCCTGTTGAGGTGGCCGTGACGGATTTGGATGTTTCGGTTTCAGTCACTGCGACCTGAGTGAAGAACTGCCAGTCGATGATCCCGGCAATGATGCTCCAGATCACGATGAACAGGAAAAAAAACCAGTATTCGGGCCGCGAGGCACGGCCCGAAAAGGTGAAAAACTTGGAGAAACAGGTTTTAATGGCTTCGCCGAAAGTCATGTTTACCGCTCCTCCCAAAGCAGTCAAATTCTGGTCAACCGATGGCTTCCAGCACAGCCTCACCCAGCTGCGCCGGGCTTTCGGCCACGACAATACCAGCCGAGCGCATGGCTTCGATCTTGTCCTCGGCGCCGCCTTTGCCGCCGGCGACGATGGCGCCCGCGTGGCCCATGCGGCGGCCAGGAGGGGCCGTGCGGCCCGCGATGAACCCTGCCGTGGGCTTCTTGCGGCCTTTCTTGGCCTCATCCGCCAGGAACTGTGCAGCTTCTTCTTCGGCAGAGCCACCGATCTCACCGATCATGATGATCGACTCGGTTTCGTCATCCGCCAGGAACCATTCCAGCACGTCGATATGCTCGGTGCCTTTGATTGGGTCGCCGCCGATGCCAACGCAGGTGGACTGGCCCAGACCCACATCTGTGGTCTGCTTGACGGCTTCGTAGGTCAGGGTGCCCGAACGCGACACTACACCGACCGAGCCGCGCTTGTGGATGTGGCCGGGCATGATGCCGATCTTGCAGGCATCCGGCGTGATGACACCGGGGCAGTTCGGGCCGATCAGGCGCGATTTTGAACCTTCCAGCGCGCGCTTCACCTTCATCATGTCCAGAACCGGAATGCCTTCGGTGATACAGACGATCACCTCCATCTCGGCATCAATCGCTTCGAGGATCGAGTCAGCCGCAAAGGGTGGCGGAACATAGATCACCGAGGCGTTGGCTTCGGTCACATGCTTGGCCTCGTGGACTGAGTTGAACACTGGTAGACCCAAGTGCTCCATCCCACCTTTGCCCGGGGTCACGCCGCCGACCATCTTGGTGCCATAGGCGATGGCCTGTTCAGAGTGGAATGTGCCCTGCGAGCCGGTAAAGCCCTGACAGATCACTTTGGTATTTTCGTCGATGAGGACTGCCATCTGGCGTTCTCCTTTATACGGCAGGCTTCTGCCCGCCAAAATCTTGGGAAAGGCGGGCTGAAGCCCACCCTACGGGATGACACTCAGCCTTTAACCGCCTTCACGATCTTCTCGGCACCGTCTTTCAGGTTGTCCGCCGCGATCACGTCTAGGCCCGAGGTGTTGATGATCTCTTTGCCCTTCTCGACATTCGTGCCTTCCAGACGCACGACCAGCGGGACCTGCAGGCCCACCTCTTTCACCGCGGCAACGACGCCCTCGGCAATCACATCACAGCGCATGATGCCGCCGAAGATGTTGACCAGAATGCCTTTGACGTTCGGATCCGAGGTGATGATCTTGAACGCCTCGGTCACTTTCTCTTTGGTCGCGCCACCGCCCACATCCAGGAAGTTGGCAGGCTCGGCACCGTAAAGCTTGATGATGTCCATCGTGGCCATCGCCAGACCGGCACCGTTGACCATGCAGCCGATCTCACCGTCCAGCGCGATGTAGTTCAGGTCGTATTTGGACGCTTCCAGTTCCTTGGGGTCTTCCTCGGTCGTGTCGCGCAACTCGGCAATATCCGGGTGGCGGTATACCGCGTTACCATCAAAGCCGACTTTTGCGTCCAGTACTTTCAGGTCGCCCTTGTCCGAGACGATCAGCGGGTTGATCTCCAGCATCTCCATGTCCTTCTCGACGAAGGCATTGTAGAGCTGGTTCATCAGCTTGACGCATTGTTTGACCTGCGCGCCTTCCAGTCCCAACGAGAACGCGATGCGGCGGCCGTGATAGGGCTGATAACCAGTGGCGGGATCAACCGAGAAGGACAGGATTTTCTCAGGCGTCGCAGCGGCCACCTCTTCGATGTCCATGCCGCCTTCGGTCGAGCATACGAATGAGATACGGCTGGTCTGGCGGTCCACCAGCAGGGCCAGGTAAAGTTCACGTTCGATGCCCGAACCGGCTTCGATGTAGATGCGGTTCACCTGCTTGCCTGCGGGGCCGGTCTGATGGGTGACCAGCGTGCGGCCAAGCATCTTCTTGGCTTCTTCGGCGGCTTCTTCCACCGATTTGGTCAGACGGACACCGCCTTTTTCACCGGCGTCGGCCTCTTTAAAGGAACCCTTGCCGCGACCACCCGCGTGGATTTGCGCCTTGACGACCCAAAGCGGCCCGTCCAATTCACCGGCTGCGGTTTTGGCTTCCTCGGCGCGCAGAACTGCGCGACCATCGGAGACCGGAGCGCCATAGCTGCGAAGAAGCGCTTTGGCTTGATATTCGTGAATGTTCATCGAAATTGTCCCGTCTGACTACGATTACACCGTTATAGGGGTGTCTAAGCGCCAAAATTAAAGAGTTTTTTGACCGGTCACGGGAAATTGTCGAAGATTTTCAGTATTTGTGATCACAGGTTTTTGGGGTGTGATCACAAAAATTGCGGGGCGTGGAAATTGATTCGATGATCCGGGATCATGCCCACAAAACACATTCATAGATGAGTTTTGCGACGTTTGCGCGAACATCTTTTAGCCAGCTTGGCACCGTGTAAAAGAAAACCGGCCCGTGAAGAGGGCCGGTTCATTGGTTCTAGGGTTCGTGACTTAGGCCAGCGAGCTGTCGATACCCTTGCATGCTTCGATCAGGCCCTTAACGGCATTGACCGAATTGTCGAAACCGGCCTGTTCTTCTTCGTTCAGCTTGATGTCGACGACGCGCTCGATACCACCTGCACCGATTACGGTAGGCACGCCGACATACATGCCGTCGACACCCAGTTCGCCGTTGCAATAGGCAGCACAGGGCAGAACGCGTTTCTGGTCTTTCAGGTAGGCTTCGGCCATTTCGATCGCCGAAGTCGCCGGTGCATAGAAAGCCGAGCCGGTCTTCAGCAGACCAACGATTTCTGCGCCGCCGTCACGGGTGCGCTGAACGATGGCGTCCAGTTTTTCCCGCGTGGTCCAGCCCATCTCAACCAGATCGGGCAACGGGATACCGGCAACGGTCGAGTAGCGTACCGAAGGCACCATCGTGTCGCCATGGCCGCCCAGAACAAAGGCGGTGACGTCGCGCATGGACACATTGAACTCTTCCGACAAGAAGTGTGCGAAACGGCCCGAGTCCAGAACGCCCGCCATGCCGCAGACTTTGTTGTGCGGCAGGCCCGAGAATTCACGCAGCGCCCAAACCATCGCGTCCAGCGGGTTGGTGATGCAGATGACGAACGCATCCGGAGCGTTTGCGGCGATGCCTTCACCGACCGATTTCATGACCTTCAGGTTGATGCCCAGCAAGTCGTCGCGGCTCATGCCCGGCTTGCGCGGCACGCCGGCGGTGACGATGCAGACGTCGGCACCGGCGATGTCCTCATAGGACTGGGTGCCCTTCAGTTTGGCGTCGAAGCCTTCCGAGGGGCCGGATTCGGCGATGTCCAGCGCCTTTCCTTCCGGGGTGCCTTCGGCGATGTCGAACAGCACGACGTCACCAAGTTCTTTCATTGCAGCGAGGTGGGCGAGCGTGCCGCCGATCTGACCTGCGCCGATCAGCGCGATCTTGGGTCTGGCCATTTGGAATATCTCCGGTCGGTTTTGAAATCGCGGTTGTGCTAGTCGCAAAAACGGCGTCACGCAAGCCTTCTGCGGCGCGGCATGCCACCGCATACCGTTTGCACACACCCCGCCGATTGCGCTAAACCGCCTGTGAATCATGCATATTTCCGGGGTGCCTGATGCTCGACATGAACCTGATGTTTTTTGCAGTGGCGATCCCGGCGGTGATCTTCGCGGGCATCTCGAAAGGTGGGTTCGGCTCGGGAGTGGCGTTTGCATCTTCGTCGATTCTGGCTCTGATACTGACGCCAGGACAGGCGCTAGCGCTAATGCTGCCGATACTGATGGTGATCGATCTGGCGACGTTAAAGCCGTATTGGAAACGCTGGAGCTGGCCGGATTCGCGCCTTCTGATGTTGGGCGCAGTACCCGGTATCGCGCTGGGCGCGTGGCTTTATCGTGCGACGGATGACGATCTGCTACGTCTGTTGATTGGCGGAATATCGGTCGGTTTCGTGATCTGGCACGTTGCCCAGACCAGAGGCTGGGTGCGGGGTTTTGCCAACCGGTTGCCTCCATCGGCGGGCCTGTTTGCCGGGCTTATCGCCGGATTCACCAGCTTTGTCAGCCATGCGGGCGGCCCACCCGCCGCCGTGTACCTGCTGTCACAACGCCTGACGAAAACCGAATTTCAAGCCTCGACCGTGCTGGTCTTCTGGGTAATCAACGCCGTCAAATTCGTGCCCTTCGCCTATCTGGGCCTCTTCACCTGGCACACAGCCTTGGCAGACCTCTTGCTGACCCCGTTTGCGATCCTCGGGGCCTGGCTGGGCGTCCGGGCGCATTTCATGCTCTCCGAACGATTGTTTTTCAACATTGCCTACGTCTTGCTGACCCTGACGGGAAGCAAACTTATTTGGGATGCGCTGGTTTAGGCGTTGGGCGGCAATGCTTCGGCCAGTGTTTCATAAGACTGGCCTGAGGCGATCAGGCAGGTCACACCTTCCGGCAAGGTCACAACAATGGTCCAGCTGCCGGTTTGGTCCGAGGCAAAAACCTCCATCACCGCTCCCCGACGCGCAATACCGATGCCTCGTCGGGTTTCGCCATATGACTTTGTCAATCGCTTGATCACGTCTTCGCGTGGCGCACAATTCTGTGCGCTGACTTGTTGCGCTGCCAGTACCATGATGCCCAAGCCAATCGTCATTTTCAGCATAATCGTTTTCATTGGTCACCCCTTTCAAGCTCTTCCTCAAAGCAGCGTGCCGTAGGCAAAAGGACATCGCGTTAAGGCAACGCACGTTGCGCAGCGCAGGAAATGCTGCGCTGCGGCGATTTTGTTCTTGAACTTTCCGTCAAAAAATGCCCCATTCCGCGCAACATTATTTCAATGGGAGAGTCCAGTGGACCCGCGCCAACGCCCCTATCGCTCGGTACTATACATCCCCGGCTCGCGTGAACGCGCGCTTGATAAGGCCCGCACATTGCCGGTGGACGCCATCATCTTTGATCTTGAAGACGCGGTTGCGGCTGATGAGAAAGAGAACGCGCGCGAGACCCTCAAGGCGGCTTTGGCCGCCGGAGGCTATGGCGCTCGGGTCAAGATCGTGCGGATCAACGGGCTTGATACCGAATGGGGGCGCGCGGATGCCGAAGCCGTGCGCGAGATGGATGCAGATGCCGTTCTGTTGCCAAAGGTGAGTTCTGCTGCGCATGTGGATGCGCTGACCTCAATCACCGGAGACCTGCCGATCTGGGCGATGATGGAGACGCCGCGCGGGATGCTGAACGCAGCCGAAATTGCCGCACATCCGCTGATGGCAGGCTTTGTCATGGGGACCAACGATCTTGCGAAAGAGCTTCAGACGCGCTTCCGCCCCGACCGTTTGCCGATGATGACCTCGCTTGGCCTGTGCCTGTTGGCGGCCAAGGCAGAGGGGCTGATCATCGTCGATGGCGTCTACAATGCCTTCAAGGACACCGACGGTCTGGCCGCCGAGTGTGCCCAGGGCCGCGACATGGGCTTTGATGGCAAAACCCTGATCCACCCGGCCCAGGTCGACATCGCAAACTCCGCCTTTGCCCCTTCCGAGGATGAGATTGATCTGGCTCGCCGTCAGATTGCCGCTTTCGAGGAAACCGAGTCGCAGGGGCAGGGGGTCGCCGTTGTCGATGGCAAGATTGTTGAAAACCTACACGTTGTAACTGCCCGCGAAACTCTGGCAAAAGCAGAGGCGATAGTAGCTTTGCAAGCGGGGTAAGCCAGTATGGGCTTTGTTCTTCTGATCCTTGGTGTGGCACTTTGGTGGGCCGCACATCTTTTTAAGCGCGCGATGCCGGAACGACGTGCCGCCATGGGCGACGCGGGCAAGGGCGTCGTGGCGCTCGCCTTGGTGGCCTCGGTATTGTTGATGATCTTCGGTTATCGCATGACCGATTTCATATATGTCTGGGCGCCGCCAACCTTTCTGATTCACGTCAACAACCTGCTGGTGTTGATCGCGTTCTATCTGGCCAGCCCTGCGGGAACCAAAGGTCGCCTGTTGAACAAAGTCCGTCACCCCATGCTGGGTGGCTTTAAACTCTGGGCCTTTGCGCACCTGTTGGTGAACGGTGATCTGGCCTCGATCATCCTGTTTGGTGGCTTGCTGGCCTGGGCAATTGTCGAAGTGATCGTGATCAACAAATCCGAACCAGACTGGGCGCCGGGCGAACCCGGCACATACGGCAAAGATGCCATGTTCTTTGTGGGCTCCATCGTGCTGCTGGGCGTTGTGGGCTATATTCACGGGCTGGTTGGTCCGTCTCCGTTTGGTGGATAAGGGGCCTAATCAATGGCGAAGCTTTATCGTTTGTTGACCGAGGAAGACACATCAGCCTTCTGCCACAAGGTCTCGGACGCGTTGGCAAAGGGATGGGAGCTTTATGGCGACCCGTCCTATGCCTTTGACGCCGCAAATAACGTGATGCGTTGCGCGCAGGCTGTGACCAAAGAGGTCGCCGCTGATTACACCCCCGACATGAAACTGGGACAGCAATAATGGCAAAAACCAATCCGGGTAACTTTTTCGAGGATTATTCAGTCGGGCAGATCCTGCATCACGCCGTGCCGCGCACGGTGACCGAAGGCGAGCGCGCGTTGTACCACGCGCTCTACCCTGCACGACATGCGCTCTATTCCTCGGATGAGTTCGCCCGGAATTGTGGCCTGCCGCAAAGCCCGATTGATGATCTGGCGGCGTTCCATGTGGTATTCGGCAAAACGGTTCCCGATATCTCGCTGAACGCGGTCGCCAATCTGGGCTATGCCGAGGGTCGCTGGCTGAAACCGGTCTATCCCGGCGATACCTTGCGCGCCGAATCCGAGGTGATCGGCCTCAAGCAAAACTCAAACGGCAAAACCGGCGTCGTCTGGGTCCGCACCCGCGGGCTGAACCAGCGCGACGAAGTGGTGATCGAGTATGTTCGCTGGGTCATGGTGCGCAAATCAAACCTCGACGCGCCTGCACCAGAGACGGTGGTGCCCAATCTGAAAAAGGCGCTTGATGTCAGCGATCTGGTGGTACCACCGGGGCTCGATTTCTCGAAATACAATTTTGTACAATCCGGCGAAAACCACCGCTGGGATGCGTACAACACGGAAGAAACGATTGATCACGTCGATGGCGTGACCGTCGAAGAGGCCGAGCACATGCTGGCCACCCGCCTGTGGCAGAACACCGCCAAAGTGCATTTCGACCTCACCTTCCGTCCAGAGGGACGGTTGATCTATGGCGGCCACGTTATCTCAATGGCGCGTGCCTTGTCGTTTAATGGCCTGGCGAATGCGCAGATGATCGTTGGCCTGAACGGCGGTGCCCATGCCAACCCTTGTTTCTCGGGCGATACGATCAAAGCCTGGTCCGAAGTTTTGGACAAGGCCGAGACCGGAACTCCCGGAATCGGTGCCATCCGCCTGCGCCTTGTTGCGACCAAAGGCGGCGAGCCTTTCACTTTGCGCAATCATGAAGGCAAGTACCTGTCTAACGTTTTGTTAGATTTGGATTATTGGGCTATTATGCCAATGTAGCCAATGCCTTCTGGCGGCTGACATTCAAGTGATCGCGGTCCGCGAAATCCATGCTACGCTTGGCGCATGATGATGTTTCGTGCGCTCGCCGCCAGCCTGTATCTGGCATCTCAGGCCTATGCTTGTGATTTGGCTCTGGCCTTGGCCGTAGACGTTTCAGGCTCGGTTGATTCCGAGGAATATCGTATCCAAATGGACGGTCTTGCCGCAGGTCTGCGGGACCCGATCGTATCCGAGGCCTTGGTGCGCGGACAGGCTCGGCTGATGCTTGTGCAATGGACTGGCAGTTCTCGCCAGAGGATCACGATCCCCTGGACCCGGATCGATAGTTTTAACACCTTGGACAGTTTTGCTGATCAGGTCGCAGCTGATCCTCGTGTCTGGCGTAACTTCTCAACTGCGATAGGTGAGGCGCTCGATATGACGGTTGCCAGCTTTGACGACGTGCCCGAATGCGAAAGGCATCTTATTGATCTTTCGGGCGACGGAATTTCGAATGAAGGAATCGAGCCGTCGACCATCCACGCCAAACTGCGGGATCGCGGCATCACCGTGAACGCGATCGCGATTGAAGAAAGTGAACCCGATCTGACAGCCTATTTCTTCGAGAACGTCATCGTTGGCGAGGGGGCCTTTGTCGTCTCTGCAGCAGGCTTCGCGGATTATCCCGAACGTATTCGCAAGAAGCTTTTACGCGAGGTGACACAGCAGACTGCAGGGCTGACGCCGCTCCAATAATAGATTCGTGATCACATTGCTTTTTCATTGAAAACGCTAACATTGGCGGTATCGAATGTAATTTGTGATCACGAGAATATTTTGTGTGATCACAAACACGGATTATCAGCGATTTTGCGTTAAATTTATTGGATTTTGCACCTGCAGCGCGTGACAGAGTCGTAAAAAACAGTAAAACGTTCGGTAGCCAACCGAAAAGGAGCCAACATGGCCGATGTAAATCGAGGCAACCGCCCGCTTTCTCCACATTTGACGATCTATCGTCCACAGATGACGTCCATATCTTCGATTATGGTGCGCATCACGGGTCTTGCTTCTTTTGGTTTGGCTTTGTTGGTCGTCTGGTGGTTACTTGCTGCGGCCACATCGGAAAGCGCCTTTGAGCTGATCAATGGATTGATGACCAGTTTCCTGGGTGATCTGGTCATGTTCGGCGCGGCTTGGGCCATTTTTTATCACATGCTGGGCCGTTTACGGCACGTCATCTGGGATCTGGGATATTGCGTGAATGTTGAAGTGTCCGAGAAGATGGGCATTGGCATGTTCGTGCTGGCAACTGTTCTGGCTCTGATCACAGCCGTAGCGCTTTAAGGGGAGGTTCGCGATGCAGTTTCTCACAGACCGTAAACGCGCGCAGGGCATGGGGGCCGGACGTGCAGGTACACATCGCCACTGGCAAATGATGCTCAGCTCGGCGGCATTGGTCATCCTTGTTCCGCTGTTTGTATTTACCTTCGGGCACGCCCTAGGCGGAACCTACGAAGAGGCTCTGGCCTATTACAGCCGCCCGTTCCCGGCGATTATCATGGGTCTGACACTGGTTGTTGTCGTCCCGCATTTGTTGCGCGAAGCCCAGGAAGCGATTGAGGACTACGTGCATGGCGTCGCGGAAAAGCTGGCGCTGATGGCCGCGCAAGCTTTTGCATACACACTCATTGCTGCGGGTCTGTTTGCGCTCGCGCGTCTGGCCCTCGGATATGCGCAGTAAGGAACAAGAACAATGACAGCAGCATATGAATACGAAACCCACGAATATGACGTGGTGGTTGTCGGTGCCGGTGGCGCGGGTCTGCGTGCAACATTGGGCATGGCCGAGCAGGGTTTGCGCACCGCTTGCGTGACGAAGGTATTCCCGACTCGTTCACACACAGTGGCCGCCCAAGGCGGCATTGCTGCGTCCTTGTCGAATATGGGGCCAGACCATTGGCAGTGGCACATGTATGACACCGTAAAGGGCTCGGACTGGCTGGGTGACACCGATGCGATGGAATACCTCGCGCGTGAAGCACCCAAAGCCGTATATGAGCTAGAACATTACGGAGTGCCATTCAGCCGGACCGAAGAAGGCAAGATCTATCAGCGCCCATTTGGTGGCCACACCACCGAATTTGGCGAAGGCCCCGCCGTGCAGCGGACCTGTGCCGCCGCCGACCGGACCGGTCATGCGATCCTGCACACGCTGTATGGTCAGTCGCTGAAGAACAACGCCGAGTTCTACATCGAGTATTTCGCCATTGATCTGATAATGTCTGAGGACGGACAGTGTCAGGGGGTCGTGTGCTGGAAGTTGGACGACGGCACGATGCACGTCTTCAACGCCAAGATGGTTGTTCTGGCGACCGGCGGCTATGGCCGCGCCTATTTCAGTGCAACCTCGGCACATACCTGCACCGGCGACGGTGGTGGTATGGTGGCCCGCGCGGGTCTTGCACTGCAGGATATGGAATTTGTTCAGTTCCACCCAACCGGCATCTACGGATCGGGCTGCCTGATCACCGAAGGTGCACGTGGTGAAGGCGGATACCTAACCAACTCGGAAGGCGAGCGATTCATGGAGCGCTATGCGCCTCAGTACAAAGACCTCGCGCCGCGCGACTACGTTAGCCGTTCAATGACCATGGAAATTCGCGAAGGGCGCGGCCACGGTGACAACGGCGATCACATCCATCTGAACCTCAGCCATTTGCCAGCCGAAGCTTTGGCGGAACGCCTACCGGGCATTTCAGAATCTGCGCGCGTCTTTGCCGGTGTTGACGTTACCAAGGAACCGATCCCGGTTCTGCCGACCGTGCACTATAACATGGGTGGTATCCCGACGAACTATTGGGGTGAAGTTCTGAACCCGACAGCCGACAACCCGACCGCCGTGGTCCCTGGTCTGATGGCTGTGGGCGAGGCCGGGTGTGCCTCGGTTCACGGGGCAAACCGTCTTGGTTCAAACTCGCTGATCGACCTCGTGGTGTTTGGCCGTGCGGCGGCGATCCGGGCGGGCAAAGTTGTGGATGCCGACGCGTCGAACCCGGTTCTGAACCAGGCCTCTGTAGATAAAGCGTTTGACAGGTTCGATGCGGCGCGCAACGCCAGCGGCGCAATTCCAACCGCAGATCTGCGGCTTGAGATGCAGCGCACCATGCAAGAGGACGCGGCGGTTTTCCGCACCTCGAAGACCATGGCTGAGGGCGTCGAGAAGATGACCGCGATCGCTGCCAAGATGGACGACCTGAAGGTTTCTGACAGATCGTTGGTCTGGAACAGCGATCTGATGGAGACGCTCGAGCTTACCAACCTGATGCCAAGCGCGCTCGCCACCATCGTTGGTGCCGAAGCGCGTAAGGAATCCCGCGGTGCACACGCCCATGAAGATTTCACCGAGCGTGACGATGAGAACTGGCGCGTCCACACGGTCAGCCGTGTCGATGGCAATAAAGTAGAGCTTAGCTACCGTCCGGTTATCGTTGATCCGCTGACGACCGAAGACGAGGGCGGCATCAGCATGAAAAGAATCGCGCCCAAGGCGCGGACGTTCTAAGGAGAGGAACCCATGGTACAACTGACCCTCCCCAAGAATTCCCGGATCACCACCGGTAAAACCTGGCCCAAGCCCGACGGCGCGACCAATGTGCGCAAATTCCAGATCTATCGCTGGAACCCGGATGATGGCCAGAACCCGCGCGTCGATACTTATTTCGTCGATATGGATACTTGCGGCCCGATGGTTCTGGACGCTCTGATCAAGATCAAGAATGAGATCGATCCGACTCTGACCTTCCGCCGTTCGTGCCGCGAAGGCATCTGCGGGTCCTGCGCGATGAACATCGACGGGATTAACACGCTGGCCTGTATCTATGGGATGGATGAGATCAAGGGCGACGTGAAGATCTACCCGCTGCCCCATATGCCGGTGGTCAAGGACCTGATCCCTGATCTGACTCATTTCTACGCCCAACACGCCTCGATCATGCCGTGGTTGGAGACTAAGACCAATCGTCCGGCAAAAGAGTGGAAGCAATCCATCGAAGACCGCAAGAAATTGGATGGTCTCTATGAATGTGTGATGTGTGCCAGTTGCTCGACCTCGTGCCCCAGCTACTGGTGGAACGGCGACCGCTATCTCGGCCCTGCCGCGCTGTTGCATGCTTACCGCTGGATCATCGACAGTCGGGATGAGGCCACCGGTGAGCGCTTGGACGAGCTGGAAGATCCGTTCAAGCTGTATCGCTGCCACACCATCATGAACTGCGCCAAGACCTGCCCCAAGGGTCTGAATCCGGCCAAAGCGATTGCAGAAATCAAGAAGATGATGGTGGACCGCGCGGTCTGATCACGCGCCAAAACAAAGCACTTGCCGGGTTGCGGCAAGTGCATGCCGCCTCTGCAAAACTATGCGATGCGCTTGTACGAGCGCGGATCTAAAGTTGGCGCAGGGAGGAGTGATGAGTTCGAAAAGAGGTCACTCCGATGAACATGCAAAACCAAAAACACGACGCGACCAAAGCGCTGGAATTTCTGGAGCAAGCCTGGGCCTACTATACGCCCGAGCCCAAAGTTCCGGCCAAAGACGAAACACCAGAATTGTTTGAATATGCGAACGCGGCCTGACCGTGTCGCGCGGGCTTGAAAATTACGACACTATAGGCAATGCAGAGCTATGCCCGTTCTATTGCTTCTGCTCGCCGCTGGCGTATTTGCCTATTTTTTCTGGCGGTCCCGCACGTCGTCTCTGACGCGCGACTGCAGGTGGCGGCAACATCGAAGCGAGGGCCAGTGGCGCTGTGCTTACTGTGGCGCGGTGTCAAAATCTGATGTTGAGCCCACGCAGTGTCTGAAAGGGCAATAGCTGCTGTTGGGGGTTTCCCACCGGGCCGAACTGCGCCACTCTCGGCCCATGTCAGAATCTCGGAATACTCCCCGCCCACCCATGGATGCAGATGCGCGCCGCGCGATTGCGCCCGTTATTTGCTACCCGAATGAAGGGCTACCAAAACCCGATCTAGGGCTCTATCAAACTGGGCGTGATACAGCGCACAAAACGGGTGAGGTGTTGGTGCCACCGCGAGATGCGCGATGCTTTGAGGTGCCTGCAGGGCATTTCTTTAGGATCACTTCTGTTGAAGGATCGCAAGTTGGCGATCTAAACCTGTGGAACCTCAACGACCTTTCCGAGCGGTTCTATTCCGGCAAGACGCGCGCGTTGCATGGCACACATATCACCCTGGGTGAGCGCATGTGGTCGAGCTTTCCACATATGCGACCGATGGCGACAATCATTGCAGATACGCTGGGGTGGTACGGAATCGATGATTTCGGCGGGTCGGTGCACGATGTGATCGGGACCCGATGTGATCCCTATACCGGTAATTTGCTAGCTGGATCCCAGTACCATCACTGTTGCCATTCGAATCTGACACGCGCGCTGGCGGATCATTTGGGCGTCTCTTTGGCCGAAGCCGAGCCTGCGGTACATGATGTATTGAACGTGTTCATGTGCACCGGTTTCACGCGTGATACCGGGCAGTATTTCATGAAAGCCTCACCTGTCCGTCCGGGAGACTATCTTGAGTTTTTCGCCGAGATTGACCTGCTGGGAAATCTAAGCGCGTGCCCGGGCGGTGATTGCTCGTCCGAGCATTCATCGGATACCGCAGCCTGTTATCCCCTGCTGGTAGAAACCTTTGCCCCGGCTGAAGGTGCGCTTGAGGGATGGCGCAGCCCCGCGCGCAACGGATATGACCGCACGCACGGGCGCTAGATATCGCGCAATTCAGCTGTCCGGGAACGCCGCCTGCAGCGCGATTTCGACCATGTCGCCAAAACTGCTTTCTCGGTCCGAGGAGGGCAGGGCTTCGCCGGTCAGCAGGTGGTCCGAGACTGTCAGTACCGCCAATGCGCGGCATTTGTGACGCGCGGCAAGGATGTAAAGCTCTGCCGCTTCCATCTCGACACCCAAAATACCGTGCCGAACCATTTGTTCGTTCAGGTCCGGGCGTTCGTCATAAAAGACATCGGATGAATAGATGCCGCCAACATGGGTTGGCGTACCTTTGGCTTGTGCAGCCAATGCTGCAGACTGCAAAAGACCCCAATCCGCGCAAGGGGCGAAGTTTATTTCTCTCATGATCCCGCGCGAAGGGGTGCTGAGTGTGGTCGACGTCATCGCCAGAATAACATCACGCACATTCACACTGTCTTGCATCCCGCCACATGACCCGATCCGGATCAGAGTTTTGGCGCCGTAGTCACGGATCAATTCGTTCACGTAGATCGACAGAGACGGCATCCCCATGCCACTACCCTGAATGGTAACACGATTTCCTTTCCAGGTGCCGGTGAACCCCAGCATGCCACGCACTTCGTTTACCAGCTTTACGTCTTCAAGAAACGTTTCGGCCGCCCATTTTGCGCGATACGGGTCGCCGGGCAAAAGAACGGTTTCGGCAATCTCGCCTTTTTGGGCTCCAATATGGATAGTCATTTTGCCACTTTCCCCCGATCAGATTTCCAGATCAGTAATATCGGTACCGGCTTTGATTGCGTCATGAACCCACTGCGGTTTGCGGCCCCGCCCGGTCCAGGTTTGCGACGGATTGTTCGGATTTTGATATTTCGCTTTAGATGATTTTGCCGATTTAGCGCTGTCTCCTGACAATTCAGACAACGAAAACCCATATTCCGCCGCCGCCTTTTCGGCAGCTTTCAACGCTTCTTTTCGCTCACGCACTTCGGCGGTTTTTAGCGCCTTTTCGACCCGATTGCGCAATTCGAGCAGTTCTTTGCGCGACATTTTTTCAAGATCGATCGCCATAATCTTCTCCATTTCGGCTATTCCCCTACTTATTGCAGGGGAAATTGAATAAACCCGAACCTATCTATTCCCATTTTACCGGAAATAGAAATGGAGATTTCTGTAATATGCTTTTCTATTCAGCCGCAATTTCCGTTGGGTCAACCAATGTGACGATATCGCCCATGATTGCATTCAATTCGAAATTTTTCGGCGTATAGATTTTCGATACACCCATGGAACGCAATTGATCCGCGTCCTCATCGGGGATGATCCCACCTACAATGACGGGAATATCGCTTAGCCCTGCTGCTTTCAGCCGCGTCATCACGTCCTTCACCAAAGGCAGGTGGCTGCCAGAGAGGATCGATAGACCAATCACATGCGCTTTGTCTTCTTGTGCCGCAGTTACGATTTCTTCGGGCGTAAGACGAATACCTTCGTAACTGATATCCATGCCACAGTCGCGTGCGCGGAAGGCGATCTGTTCGGCTCCGTTCGAGTGTCCGTCCAGACCAGGTTTGCCAACAAGAAACTTCAGCCTGCGCCCCAGTCGGTCGCTTACCGCATCTACGGCTGCGCGCAGGTCTTCCAGACCTTCGGTTTTGTTCGAAACAGATCCCGAGACGCCGGTTGGTCCACGATATGTACCGTAGGCCTTGCGCATTTCCTCGGCCCATTCGCCAGTTGTGACACCGGCCTTGGCCGCAGCGATTGAAGGTGCCATCACGTTGGCACCGGATCGCGCTGCTTCGCGCAATGCTTGCAGCGCCGCGGCCACTGCTGCGTCATCCCGATCCGCACGCCAGTCGTTCAAGCGTCCGATTTGTTCCTGTTCAACCGCCGGGTCGACGACCATGATGCCGCCATCCTCGGTCTGCAAAGGCGAGGCTTCGCCCTCGGTCCATTTGTTTACGCCAACGACGACGGTTTCATTGCGTTCAATACGGTTCAGGCGCTCGGCATTGGACTCGACCAGCCGCGATTTCATGTATTCGATCGAGGCTACCGCGCCGCCCATTGATTCGAGATTAGCCAATTCGGCTCGTGCGCCATTTTTAAGTTCTTCGACTTTGGCGTCGACAACCGGATTGCCGTCGAACAAATCGCCATATTCCAGCAGATCGGTTTCATAGGCGAGGATTTGTTGCATCCGCATCGACCATTGCTGATCCCAGGGACGAGGCAGGCCGAGCGCTTCGTTCCATGCAGGCAACTGCACCGCACGTGCGCGGGCACGTTTGGATAGCGTCACCGCAAGCATTTCAATCAGTATGCGATAAACGTTGTTTTCCGGCTGCTGTTCGGTCAGCCCCAGCGAGTTTACCTGAACGCCATAACGGAATCGGCGGAACTTGGGGTCTTCAATGCCATAGCGCTGCTGCAGAATTTCGTCCCAAAGATCCACAAAGGCGCGCATTTTGCACATTTCGGTGACAAACCGGATGCCCGCATTCACAAAAAACGAAATCCGCCCGCAGAGTGCCGGGAAGTCTTCAGCTGGAACGCGCGGGCGAAGTTCGTCCAGCACTGCAATGGCAGTCGCCAGAGCATAGGCCAGCTCTTGCTCAGGCGTCGCGCCTGCTTCTTGCAGGTGGTACGAACACACATTCATCGGGTTCCATTTGGGCACGTTATCGTAGCAATATTCGGCCACGTCCGCGATCATCTTCAGCGATGGCTTTGGTGGGCACACATAAGTGCCGCGGCTCAGGTATTCCTTGATCAGGTCGTTCTGGACGGTCCCCTGCAATTTCGAGACGTCCGCGCCCTGTTCCTCGGCAACTGCGATATAAAGCGCCAAAAGCCAAGGAGCAGTCGCATTGATCGTCATCGAGGTATTCATCTGTTCCAGCGGAATTTGATCGAACAGTACCCGCATGTCCCCCAGATGGCAGATCGGAACCCCAACTTTTCCAACTTCGCCGCGCGCCAAAGTGTGATCGCTGTCATACCCTGTTTGGGTTGGCAGATCGAAGGCCACGGATAGGCCGGTCTGACCTTTGGCCAGGTTCGCACGATAAAGCGAATTTGACGCTTTGGCCGTTGAGTGACCGGCATATGTACGGATGAGCCAGGGGCGATCTTTCTGCAACTGCGTCATGGGTCGGGCCTCGCGGATCGGTGGGTAACAAAATTACGTTCTATGGTGGTAAATAGTAATTTTCAGTACATGTCAATTCGCTGCGTTGCGGCATCGACGGTTTCTGCAGATTGTGGGTGGTCGCGTTTGATGGCACTGTGCCCGAATGATGCAGACTGTGGAAATCCCGCTTTGGCTGTTTGTGCTGATCGTGCTGTTTGCCGCGGTCACATTTGCCTCGCATTTTTTGTTTCCGTCGGTGCGCTGGTTTTTCCGCCGCCGCCTTGAGCGCGCCGTCGCACGGTTGAACAAGCGCCTTCAGCGCCCGATCCAACCGTTCAAGTTGGCGGGGCGGCATGACATGATTCAACGGCTTATCTATGACCCGCAAGTAAGCCGGGCGGTGCAGCAGCATGCCAAAGAAGAAGGTGTGCCTGACGCTGTTGCCTCAGAATTGGCACGGCGTTATGCGCGCGAGATTGCGCCCTCATTCTCGACAGTGGCGTATTTCAGCATCGCGATCCGTTTTGCCCGCATGCTGAGCAACGCCTTTTACAAGGTGCAGTTGGGTTACGAGGACAAAGCCGCGCTGGACAGTATCGATCCCGATGCGACGGTCGTTTATGTCATGAACCACCGCAGCAATATGGATTACGTGCTGGTCACCTATCTGGCGGCAGACCATTCGACCTTATCCTATGCTGTGGGCGAGTGGGCCCGTGTCTGGCCACTAAGTCGATTGATTCGCGCGATGGGGGCCTATTTCATTCGCCGCAAGTCGGGTAGCGACCTATATCGACAGGTCCTTGCAAGCTATGTAAGGCACGCGACCGAAGCGGGCGTGACGCAGGCCATGTTCCCTGAGGGCGGGCTGAGTCTGACTGGCAAACTGGGGCGTCCCAAGCTGGGATTGTTGAAGTATATCCTTGACGGAGTCGAACCGCAGGGGCGGGATGTGGTGTTTGTTCCGGTTGCTTTGAACTATGATCGGGTGCTTGAAGATACCGTATTAACAGCGGCAGCGAAGGATAGTGAACGCCGCTTCCGCGCGCGGATCGGGGTTATCACCCGCTGGTCGCTCAAGCAGATTTGGCGCAAGCTCGTCGGGCGCTACAAGAGATTCGGGATTGCCTCGGTGCGGTATGCGACACCGATTTCCCTGAAGGAATTTCGAGTCGCGCACGAACGGGACCTAACAACCGATCTGGCCCGCGAGTTGATGCGCAGGATCGGCGCCGCAATTCCCTTTGTTCCAGTGCCTGCTGCGTGTCGGCTGGTTCAGGAAGAAGGTGAGATGTCAGAGCAGGAGTTGAAGGCGCGTTTGCTGACGTTGGGCGGCGACGCGGTTGCCCAGGATGATGGAGAGGCTGTTGACGATGCCATCAATCAGTTGGTCGAGCGACGGATTCTGCGTCGTGAGGCTGGAGTGTTGCGCCCATCAGGCGAGCGATCAGAGCTGCTTGCTTATTACGCGGCAGCATCAGAACCCGTTGTTCGGGCTGAGAATGATGCAAGTGCAGAAAGTCTTTCTGCAACTGCTGGGTCATAAAATTACAAAATAGATACCAAAAACGGTTGCAATATTACTCAGGGGCTAATATTTCGTCTTTGGAAAGCCGCGATTCTGCGGCGCGGCAACAGTTGGAAAAAGGAGGCCAGCATGGCTTTGGATGTCGACAGCGGTATCGCGTCGTATGAGGCGCCGGAAAAGGACCTCTACGAGATGGGTGAAATCCCCCCGATGGGGTATGTTCCTAAGCAAATGTATGCCTGGGCCATCCGGAAAGAGCGCCACGGTGAGCCAGACACAGCGATGCAGCTGGAAGTCGTTGATGTCCCGAAGCTGGACAGCCACGAAGTGCTGGTTCTCGTTATGGCGGCGGGTGTGAACTACAACGGCGTCTGGGCATCGCTTGGCAAGCCGATCAGCCCGTTTGATGGCCACGGCCAACCCTTTCACATCGCAGGTTCAGATGCGTCGGGCATCGTCTGGGCGGTTGGTGACAAAGTGAAGCGCTGGAAAGTCGGCGATGAAGTCGTGATTCACTGCAACCAGGACGATGGCGATGACGAACACTGCAATGGTGGTGATCCGATGTATTCGCCCAGCCAGCGCATCTGGGGATATGAGACACCTGATGGCTCGTTCGCGCAGTTTACAAATGTTCAGGCACAGCAGCTGATGCCGCGTCCCAAGCACCTGACCTGGGAAGAAAGCGCCTGCTACACGCTGACCTTGGCAACAGCCTATCGGATGCTTTTTGGGCACGAACCGCACGATCTAAAGCCGGGCCAGAACGTCCTGGTTTGGGGCGCATCGGGCGGTCTGGGCTCTTACGCGATACAGTTGATCAACACTGCGGGTGCCAATGCGATCGGCGTGATATCGGATGAAAGCAAGCGTGAGTTTGTGATGGACCTTGGCGCCAAAGGCGTCATCAACCGCAAGGATTTCAACTGCTGGGGCCAGCTGCCCACGGTGAATACTCCGGAATATGCTGAATGGTTCAAAGAAGCCCGCAAGTTTGGCAAGGCCATCTGGGATATTACCGGCAAAGGTGTGAACGTCGACATGGTGTTCGAGCACCCCGGCGAAAGCACGTTCCCGGTGTCCACTTTTGTCGTGAAAAAGGGAGGTATGGTTGTGATCTGCGCCGGGACCACTGGCTACAACCTGACCTTCGACGTGCGTTACATGTGGATGCACCAGAAACGCTTGCAGGGCTCGCATTTTGCGCATCTCAAACAGGCCTCGGCTGCAAACCAGCTAATGGTCGAGCGCCGCTTGGATCCGTGCATGTCCGAAGTGTTCACTTGGCAGGATCTGCCTGAGGCGCACATGAAGATGATGCGCAACGAACACAAGCCGGGCAACATGTCGGTGCTGGTTCAGGCTCCGCATACAGGCATGCGCACCCTTGAAGAAGTATTGGCTGCCCGCGACTAACGGTCTCAGGCAAACAGCAGCTGCAACACCCGCAGGGCGCAAACACGCCTTGCGGGTGTTCATCGTTTCTATCGATGATTATGCATTTTCAATGCTTTAAGAAATCGCACCCCGCTATTTCTGGGGAGTAGAAAGCAGCGAGTAGGCCGAATTAGTCTGCACATGTTATGGTTGTGTTAACCCTTCGTTAACTATTTCGGGGACACCCTGATGGCGCAAAATGAGTGGATTTTGGACGTTCTGTCGGACCTCAACGCCTTTGCTGTGGCGAATGGGTTGAGCGCGCTGGCCGAGCAGCTTGACGACACAAGACTGATCGCCGCGGCCGAGATTGCGTCCTCAAAGGATGAGGCTTGCGCGCCCGCGAATGGGAAGAAAATTCGATTTGAGCCAGATCCTAGGGGATTTGGAAAGCACCAGCACGCTTGACGAGCTGACCAGCGTAGCAGTCCAGTTGCGGGACAAGCTGCAAATTGACCACATGACATATCATTGGGTTGATGGGGCCGGGGATCAATACGGGTTCACGACTTATTCGGATGCCTGGGATGAACGGTATCGAGACAGGAATTATCATCGTATTGATCCGGTTATTCTGGGTTGTTTTCAGCGATTTCACGCTGTGGACTGGAAACAGTTGAATTGGTCGGGCAAAGCAGTAAAGGCCTTCCTGCAGGACGCGCAGGAACATGGCGTCGGCAATCAGGGCTATTCGATCCCGCTGCGGGGGCCAGGCGGGCAATTCGCGCTGTTTACGGTCAACAACAGCTGCGATGACATCGCATGGCAGGCATTTGTCGAAACGTATGGCCGCGATCTCATATTGGTGGCGCATTTCCTCAATCGAAAAGCGCTGGAATTTGCAAAAGAACGGCAGCCGGACAACATGCGGGGGCTCTCGCCCCGCGAAATCGATGCAATGACATTGCTGGCGCTGGGGTATAGCCGAGCGCAGGTGGCGCACTCGCTTTCCATTTCTGAGCATACGCTCAGGGCCTATATCGAAAGCGCACGCTCAAAACTCGGTGCGCAAAATACGACTCATGCAATCGCCACTGCACTCAGTAGAGGATTAATAGTCGTTTAACGACCGTACGGTGGTCTCACCTTAAATTAACCACGTGTTCGTACCCCCTTTGTTCCAACTATGGACGACAAGGGGAACACGTCATGTTGCGTTATTTGTATGCCGATGAGCTGCATAACTTTCCGGAATTGGCCAGGGGGATGTTCAGGGATCGCGCGGATCAGTTCAAAACCCGCCTTGGCTGGGATGTTAAGGTTAATGAAAAGGGGGAAGAGCGGGATCAGTACGATGACCTGAACCCGCTCTATGTGATTTGGGAAGAGGCAGATGGCAGCCATGGCGGGTCCATGCGGATCCTACCGACGACCGGTCCGGTCATGGTGAACGACATATTCGGACATCTCACCGGGTGCAGTCCGATCCGAAGCCCACTAATCTGGGAGGTCACTCGCTTTTGCCTCTCGCGCAACGCCAGCGCTCATACCGCCGGGGCCATCATGCTGAGCGGCGGTGAGGTGATGGAAGGGTTTGGCCTGACCCACATAGCGGGCGTTTTTGATGCCCGCATGATCCGGATCTACCGTATGATCGGATCGTCTCCGGTGGTTTTGGGCACCGAAGGGAAAGGGCGCGATCAGATCTCGGTCGGCCTGTGGCCTTATTCAGCGGATGATTGCAACCGTGTAGCAGCCCGCGCAGGCATCCCGCGAGAGTTGTCGCGCCTGTGGTTCAAGACAGCATTTGGCCATGGCGCACAGCACCGGTTCGCTTTGTCGGCATAAGCATACGGAAAAACCAATCGGCATCTGGCAGCGCGCGGCGCGTCCCTGTAGGGTCGCGCCATGTCCTTGCCCCAAGTCACATTTTCCGAAGATCAGGCTGCCGCTTTTGACAACATTGCCGAGATGTTGCGAGGTGCCGGAGTAGACCTTGAAGACGACGCTCTGCTGAAACTGCCCGGCAGCGGAAAGTCTGGTGTTATGGCCGTTATTGGCAAGGCTGGATCGGGCAAAACCCTGTTGCTGGCAGAGCTTTACAAAGCTTTGGCCGAGACGGGGGTCAACCTGATCTCGGGCGATTTCGAAAGCCGCAAATTCCGCGACAAGCGCAGCCTTGCGATCCTCGCGCCGACGAACAAGGCCGCCAGCGTATTGCGGCTGCGTGGGGTGCCCGCGACGACGATCCATCGCATCCTTTATACGCCTGTTTACGACCCTGAATACGAGCGGATCGCCGAATGGCTCGCGGGCAATGACGAACGGCCCGAGATCGAAGGGCTGACAGACGAAGCGCTGGACCGCGCAGCCGCGTTCTATGCCAACAACAAATCCATCCCTGGTGCGCTGGCCGCTGCTGGGTTGCGCGGTTCGGATTTCATCACCGGCTGGAAACGTCGGGAAGAGCCGCTGGATATCGGTTTTGTGGATGAAGCCTCGATGCTAGACGACCGACAATTCGAGGATCTAAAGGAAATCTTCCCAACATTGTTGCTATTTGGTGATCCGGCGCAGTTGGCGCCGGTCAACCAATCGGGCTCGATGGTGTTTGACGGGTTGCCAGAGCCGCGCAAGCAAATCCTGCATCGCGTGCATCGGCAAACTGCGGATAACCCGATCCTAGACCTCGCCCATGCTCTATCCGATCCGGCCATGGGGTTTGAGGATTTCGAACGTCTGATCGAGGACACTGCCCGAAAGGATGACCGCGTTGTCTGGGGACAGCGGGTAGAAGTTGATCTGATGGCGCGCAGCCCGGTTCTTGTCTGGCGCAATGCGACCCGAATCCGGCTGATTCAGGCGTTCCGCACCGTACATGGCGCGCCGGAAACTGAACTACTGGAAGGGGAACCGTTGATTTGTGACGGCATTGAGCTGCCGTTGAAGCACCGCAAAAAGCGGCTGGACCTTGAGGCGCGCGGGCTGATCAAAGGCGCACAGGTCATCTATCTTGGCCCTGGTCGCAAGCCGGGTTTTTCGCGGTTGCATGTGATGGGGGCCGAAGACCCTCAGGTCTCGGCGGCGTCGATCGTGCAGATTGAAAAGCCCGATGAGGAGGAGCCGTTCATTCCCTATGCTGCCCGTATGGGGGCAACGTTCCTGCATGGTGCCGCTGTGACGATCCATAAGGCGCAAGGGTCGCAATGGGACACGGTTCAGGTCTTTGCGCCAGACATCTACGCAGCCGCCCGCATGGGCCGTACTGAGGCCGGGCAACCGTCGTGGAAGCGCTTAGCTTATGTGGCCATAACCCGCGCACAGGAGAGGCTAATCTGGGTAGTGCGGAACCGCTTGTCGAAACCGACCCACCCGTTGCGTGTGGATGACCTGCGTGCGGTTGCGGCACCATCCCTGACATTGGAGGCGGAAGAGACATGAAGACGATCATCGTGACCGGCGCAAGCTCGGGCATAGGCCGCGCCACCGCCGAGCTGTTTCTGTCTGAAGGATGGACTGTCGGGCTTCTGGCCCGCAGCGCTGACAAACTTTATGCTATGGCACAGCATAACGCCTCGGCGATCCCGCTGGTTGCCGATGTGACTGACCCGGATGCCGTTGCAAACGCCTTTACTGCATTCACCCGACAGACCGGGCGACTGGACGTGCTGTTCAACAATGCCGGGATTTTTGCCCCTGGTGGCACCATCGACGAGATCGCGCTTGAGGATTGGTACGGCTCGGTCAATGTGAACCTGAACGGCATGTTCCTGTGTGCACGGGCTGCATTTGCTGCGATGCGGGCTCAGGCGCCGCAGGGGGGGCGTATCATAAACAACGGTTCAATCGCTGCTCATGTGCCGCGCCCGAACTCGGTGCATTATTCTGCGACGAAACACGCGATTACCGGTCTGACGCGCAGCCTGTCTCTGGACGGGCGGAGTTTTGGAATTGCCTGTGGTCAGATCGACATCGGAAATGCGCGCACCCCGATGGTGCAAGGGCTGGTCGATGAGGCACTTGCCGAAGGCCGCGATCCTGATCCCACCATGGATGTCGGGGATGCCGCCCGCTCGGTACTGCATATGGCCGAACTGCCGCTTGAGGCGAATGTGCAGTTCATGACCGTTATGGCCACGACCATGCCCTATATCGGTCGCGGGTGACGATCAGTTCTCGCGCAGTAGGCGGAAGGCTGTCGAAGCGCCCCAACCGGCGGCAATCGCGATGGCCAGTGACATGAGCCCGTACCAAATGGGTTGTTCACGCGACATCGCGTACAAGAATCGCTCAAGCCCGACTTTGCGTACTCCGATCGAGGTTTCAAAGGTCGAGACCACCTTTCCGTCTCGTGTCAGGAAGATACGGGCGCTGTAGTCGCCTTCGGTCAGGTCCGACGGCATGTCGATTGATGTGCGGAACAACGTCTGTTCGTCCACAGCCACTGTGTTTTCCCGGATCGAGTACAGCCCTTCATCTTCGCGGATGCGGATGACCGCCTCGGAAAAATCCTGTGCGCCCTGAATGCTCATGTCCGCACCGACCGACCGGATGGCACGCTCGATCGAAACCTTATAGCGTAGGTCTTCTGTCTGGGTCAGAACCTCGGAAAACGGGGCGCTGGTGGCAACGGCGTAGAAGCTTGGTGCCAGATCAACAACAAGGCTGTCGGTGTTCACCCAGATACCGAACCGTTTCTCTTTGCGGCGTACGGTGACAGGTTCGGATGGGCCGACCACCGATACGATGACCTCAAGCGGTGGACCGTCCGGGATTGGGGCTTCGCGCTTTACCGCGCCGAAAACCAGTATTTCGGACCCGTCAAAATTGGCGGTAATCGACACCCGATCCTGACTTAGGCCCAGAACAACCTGTTCTTCGGCTGCGTAGGCTGGCATGTAGATCAGACAAAGAAGAGCAATCAGACGCAGCATCTTAGTGCCCTCCCGCATCGCCAAGCGAATACAACTCGGCGGGTTGAAGAAGAAGATCAAGCGCCAGCTTGCCGCAGACAACAAGTACCAAAGCCGCCAACAAAACGCGCAGTTGTTCTGCCGGCATTCGGGCGCCTATGACTGTTCCGATTTGGGCGCCAACTACGCCACCGACGAGCAGAAGAACCGCCAACACGACATCAACGGTATAGTTGGTGGTGGCGTGCAGCATCGTGGTGAAGGCGGTTACAAAGATGATCTGAAACAGCGAAGTTCCGACAACAACCTTGGTCGGCATGCCCAATAGATAGATCATCGCGGGCACCATGATAAACCCGCCGCCGACACCCATGATAGCAGACAGGACACCGACAAACAGGCCTACGACAAGCGGTGGAATGACCGAGATGTACAGGCCCGACGTCCGAAACCGCATCTTGAACGGCATGGCGTGCACCCAACCGCGCTGGCGTCGTTTCGGAGGCGGCGTGCCGCCTTTCCGCGTTTTTCTAATCGCGTTCAGGCTTTCGACAAACATCAGACTGCCGATGATGCCCAGAAATACGACATAGCAAAGTTTGACCAGCAGATCGACCTGACCGAGGCTCTTGAGATAGTTGAAGACAACAACACCCAACGCAGCGCCTGTCAGCCCTCCGACCAAAAGGACTGTACCCATTTTAAGGTCCACGGTTCGGCGCCTGAAATGCGCCAGCACCCCAGAAAATGATGAAGCAACAATCTGGTTTGCCTCGGTTGCGACCGCAACCGCAGGCGGAATGCCGATGAAGAACAGCAGTGGAGTCATCAAAAACCCACCGCCAACGCCAAACATTCCAGACAGAATGCCCACCATTCCACCCAGTCCAAACAGTAGAAACGCGTTTACGGATACTTCGGCAATCGGGAGGTAAATCTGCATGGCTTCTTCTAGACAGGAGAGGCCGTACCACGCGGTGTGGCAAAGCCATTGGTAACATAAATCTCAACAGACGAAGCGCGCGTGCCAGGTGGGGCCATCTAGTTGTTTCCGTGGCTCAACCTGAAAATAGTCGATAGCATGGCTGCGGAACTGATGCGGGACACGTCCATACCCCCTTAGAGCGGTTGCGGCATACAAAATCAACTCTGTATGCCGCTTTGCAGCAAACAGGACTGAGGGGCAGTCCTGAACTGGCTCTATCAGCGTTCCTTTACATATGGTTCGCCGCCTGCGCGTGGCGGTACGGCCTTGCCGACGAACCCGGCAAGAATCACCACGGTCAGGATATAGGGCAGAGCGTCCATGACCTGCACCGGGATCACGACCCCGCCCAAATCGATGTTCTGGAACCGCAAGGCAATGGCCTGCAACAGCCCGAACAAGAGGCATGCCCACATCGCGTGCCACGGACGCCATTTTGCAAAGATCAGAGCAGCCAGTGCGATAAATCCGCGCCCAGCGGTCATCTCTTTCACAAAGCCTGCTTGCAGCGCGGTGGCCAGGTAGGCACCTGCGATGCCGCAAAGTACGCCGCAAATCGCAACCGCTGCGTAGCGGAGACCTACAACCGAAACTCCAGCAGTATCCACCGCCGCAGGATTCTCTCCGACCGCACGCAGACGCAGCCCGAACCGGGTGCGGAACAGAATCCACCAAGTCAGTGGCACCATAAGGAAAGCCACGTACACCAGAATGGAATGGCCAGACAGAAGCTCGGAATAGGCCATATGCAGGGGATTGGTTTCAGACATCAGCTCGGAAACCGGACGGCCTGTCAGTTCGGCGTCAGCCGGACCGATCGCATAAGGGAATTCTGCAGATTCAAACCGCCCTTCACCGAACAATGATGGCGTACGACCACCCTGCTTGAACCAGCTTTGGGCGACAAGAACGGTCATACCTGAAGCGAGAAAGTTGATCGCAACCCCCGAGATCAGCTGATTGCCCCGGAACGTGATCGACGCAAACCCGTGTAGCGCCGAAAGGACCAGAGATGCCGCGATCCCGGCCAGCAATCCCAGCCACACCGAACCGGTTACGGCGGCGACGGCAGCCGAGAAGAATGCTGACATCAGCATCTTGCCTTCAAGGCCGATGTCGAAGATGCCCGCGCGCTCGGAGTATAGTCCGGCCAGGCAGGCAAGCAGCAAAGGCGTAGCCAGTCGGATGGTCGAATCCAGAACCTGGATGAGTGTCAGGAAGAAATCCATCAGGCCGACCCCTTCCGAAGCGCCATGAACAGCTTTTCAAGCGGCATGCGCACCATGTTGTCCAGTGCTCCGGTAAACAGAATGACCAGCGCTTGGATGACCACGATCAGTTCGCGCGGAATCGATGTCCAAAGCGCCAGTTCGGCCCCGCCCTGATACAGAAACCCAAACAGAATAGCGGCTAGAAATACCCCGAATGGATGCGACCGACCCATCAGTGCCACGGCAATTCCAATGAAACCCGCGCCTTCGGTTGCGTTCAGCACCAACCGCTCGGCTTCGCCCATCACGTTGTTGACTGCCATCAGGCCCGCCAGAGCGCCCGAGATCAGCATGGCAATAATCGTGATGCGTACAGGCGAGATACCGGCGTAGACGGCACCGGTTTCCGAATGACCGTAGGCGCGGATTTCATAGCCCAGCCGAGTTCGCCAGATCAGCGCCCAGACAACAAAACACGCAAGGATTGCGACGAAGAACGAGATGTTGGCAGGCGCACCTCGGAAAACGATGTTTTCGGCGCTCGAGAACATCGACTGGAAAGTCGGGAGATGCACTGCCTCGGGGAAACGAGCCGTTGCTGGATCTTGCGACCCTTGCGGGCGCATGACGTTGACCAGCATGTAATTCAGGAAAGCGGCAGCGATGAAATTGAACATGATCGTGGTGATCACGATATGGCTGCCCCGCTTCGCCTGCAGATAGGCCGGGATCGCGGCCCAGGCTGCACCGAAGATCATCGAAGCAGCACAGGCGGCCAGCAAAGCTATTGTCCAATGCGGCCAAGGAACCGATAGGCAGACGATGGCAACGCCCAGTCCGCCCAGCATGGCCTGACCCTCGCCGCCGATGTTGAACAAGCGCGCGTGAAAGGCAACTGCAACCGCGAGCCCGGTGAAGATGAAGTTCGTTGCGTAATAAAGTGTATAGCCCCAGCCGTAGGTTGACCCTAGGGCCCCAGTGACCATCAGATTTACCGCCTCAAGCGGATCTTCCCCGATGGCCAGGATCACGATTGCCGAAAGGACTGTGGCTAGAAGCAGACTGATTAGCGGGATCAGTACCACATCGGCCCATTTGGGCATTTTTTCCATGGTTCAGGCGGCCTCTCCTGCAACACCGGCCATCAGCAGGCCTAGTTCTTTTTCATCCGTCTCGGCGGGCAGACGCTCGCCCATGATATGTCCGTCAAACATGACCGCGATCCGGTCCGAGAGTGAGAAGATCTCTTCCAGCTCGACCGAGACCAGCAAGATTGCTTTGCCCTGATCCCTCAAGGCGACGATCTGTTTGTGAATGAACTCGATGGCACCGATATCCACGCCGCGTGTGGGCTGACCCACCAGCAGCAGATCGGGATTGCGTTCGATTTCTCGTGCAACGACGATTTTCTGTTGATTGCCGCCCGAGAAGCTTTTTGCCGTCAGCCAGCCATTGGGCGGGCGCACATCGAACTTCTCGATCTTGGCTTCGGTGTCGGCACGCAGGGCAGCGTTGTCCATGAACAGCCCGCGTTTGTAAGCAGGGTCGCGGTGGTAGCCGAACGCCACGTTCTCCCACGCGTGAAAATCCATGATCAGACCTTCGCGCTGCCGATCCTCGGGGACATGAGCGATATGTCGGGCGCGCCGCGCTTGCCCGTCCGATCCGGGGCCGTGCAACGCCAGAGGTTCGCCGTTCAGTTTGATCGAGCCTACCCCGGGTCGCATACCACCCAAAACTTCAAGCAGCTCGGACTGCCCGTTGCCAGCAACGCCCGCGATGCCAACGATCTCACCTGCGCGAACGGTTAGGTCGATGCCTTTGACACGCTCGACACCGGCCGAATCGGTGACACTGAGGTTTTCGATTTCCAGAACCGGTTTGCCCGGCTGTGCAGGCACCTTATCAACCTGTAGCAAGACCTTGCGACCAACCATCAATTCGGCCAGGGCCTGCGGATTGGTGTCAGCTGTTTTTACGGTGGCGGTCATCTCACCACGGCGCATAACCGAAACCGTATCGGTGTTCTCCATGATTTCGCGCAGCTTGTGCGTGATCACGATGATTGTTTTACCCTCGGACCGCAGCCGGTCGAGAATGCGAAACAGCTGGTCCGCCTCGGCAGGGGTAAGAACGCCCGTGGGTTCGTCCAGAATCAGAATTTCGGCCTTGCGGTAGAGCGCCTTGAGAATCTCAACCCGCTGCTGCATGCCCACACCGATCTCATCGATGCGTTTGTCAGGGTCGACGAACAGTTCGTATTCTTCTTCTAGGTCTTTCAGCTCTTTCCGGGCTTTCGCCAGCGACGGAGCCAACAGCCCACCGTCTTCCGCACCCAGAACGATGTTTTCCAGAACGGTGAAATTCTCGACCAGTTTGAAATGCTGAAACACCATCCCGATGCCCGAGGCGATCGCCGCCTGGCTGTCAGGGATGTCGGTCTTGGTACCGTTGATCCAGATTTCGCCTTTGTCGGCTTTGTAAAATCCGTAGAGGATGCTCATCAGCGTGGATTTGCCCGCTCCGTTTTCACCGATGATCCCGTGGATCGCTCCGCGGGCGACGCTGATGGAAATATCTTTATTAGCCTGAACCGGCCCAAAGGCTTTGGAAATCCCTTTGAGTTCAATGGCGGGGACGGTCATATCTTGTCCTTGGGTTGCCGAAAGGGCCGCATGCGGCAGAGTGGTGCAGGGCGGAGGCCATGGCCCCCGCCCCCAGTTACATCAGAACTGCAGTGCAGGGCAGCTGTCGTTCTCGTAGTAGCTGACAACGCTTACGTTGCCATCGATGATGTCGCGACGGGCACTTTCAATGGCCGAGCTCATTTCTTCGCTCACCAGTTCCGCGTTGTTTTCATCCATCGCAACGCCAACGCCATCTTGTGCAAGACCCATGGTGTAAACACCGGTCTGGACGTCTTCGCCAGCTTTCATGGCGTCATATACAGCAACGTCCACACGCTTGAGCATCGAGGTCAGGACCTTGCCCGGGTGCAGGTGGTTCTGGTTGCTATCGACACCGATTGACAGGATGCCTTCGTCGGCTGCGGTTTGCAGAACGCCAACACCGGTACCGCCCGCAGCGGCGTAAATCACGTCAGCACCCTGGCTGATCTGTGCTTTGGTCAACTCCGAGCCCTTCACCGGGTCGTTCCATGCTGCAGGGGTGGTGCCTGTCATATTAGCAACAACGTTGATGTCCGGGTTCACGGACTTCGCGCCTTGTGCATAACCACAACCAAAGTGACGGATCAGAGGGATATCCATACCACCGATAAAGCCCACTGTGCCGGATTGTGACGCCATCGCCGCCATCATGCCGACCAGGTATGATCCTTCATGTTCGGCAAATCCTATCTGGCGAATGTTCGGGGCTTCCAGCCAGGTCACGTCGACCGCAACGAATTTGGTATCCGGATAGTCACCTGCCACTGCAGCCAATGGATCGGCCATGGCGAAGCCCATTGTGATAATCGGGTTTGCGCCCGCTTCGGCAAAGCGGCGAAGCGCTTGTTCGCGTTGCGCTTCCGACTGAAGCTCGATCTCGCGATAGCTTTTGCCGGTCTGTTCCGCCCAACGCTGAGCGCCATTATGCGCGGCTTCGTTGAACGATTTGTCGAACTTGCCACCCAGATCAAAGATAAGGGCCGGTTCTGCCATAGCAGCACCTGCTGTTAGTGCAACCGCAGCGGCTGCGCCCATCAAGGATTTCATAAATGTCATTTGTTACTCCCGTTGGCTGTTATCGGTCCGGGGCTTAATCGCCCGGTACCCACTCAGAGCGAGCATACCTGTTGTGATGGCGGGAATTGAAGCTGTTTGCAACAGCTTCGGTCAACACATTTTTGACCATATGGTCTAAAAAAGCGAATATTTTTCGCTCAGGGGGCGTTCCATGACGATCGCATCGGCGTTTAGGCCACTTTTGCGATGATAATAGGCTGCGCGATTGCCGCATGGCGTGTATCCGCAGGTTTGGTACAGAGAGATCGCCGAATGGTTATCTGAGGCAACGTCCAGAAATGCACGCATTGCACCGAGTTCTCGTGCCTTGGCGTGCCAGTCTGCCATGATGCGCCGCGCCAGCCCGCGTCTTTGATAGTTTGGGTGTGTCGCGATGGTCAGCAGCTCGGCCTCTTCGCCGATCACTTGAATGAGGGCGAAAGACCGTTTGTCGCCAACAACATGGGTAAAGCGATTGGCGATCAGATTGCTGAATTCTTCAGCGCTCCACGGACGTGACTGTGTGAAGGCTGCGGCGTGGGTTTCTGCCATGTCCTGTGGTGTCATTCGTCCAAAAGCACCGGTGGTACATCGCTGGAAGGGGCCGCATCTGCAGGGCGGACATAAAGCGGAGCAGGTGGCGCTTGAACTGTCGTCCAACGACCAGCAGCCACCTGGGCGATCGCACGGGCCTGCTGTTCTGGGTCCTCGCAGAAATACAAGGGACCAATATCGTCAGCGGCATGACGTAAGGTTAGGTAAGGCGCGCGCCCCTTAGGCTGCACATAAACCTGATCGCGCGGTGCAGCTATCGCCGGGAGATGCCCGTCGGGCGCAATTTTCGCAACTGCATCAAACCCCGACACCCCAACCGCCGGCACACCAAGCCCAAGCGCCAACCCGCGCGCTGCGGATACCGAGATTCGGATGCCGGTGAAATTCCCGGGGCCGATTCCGACGCCGATCGCGTCAAGGTGCCGCCATGTGCAATTGTTCCGGGTCAGGATTTCTTCAAGCAAGGGCATCAACCGTTCCGCCTGCCCACGAGTCATCGCCTCGGCGTGCGATGCGATAATCTTGCCCCCTCGCAGCAAAGCGGCCGCGCAATGCGCGGCCGATGTATCGAATGCCAAAATCGTCGGATCAGACGGCAACAGGGCGAACCTCGGTCACTTCGGGGATGTAGTGACGCAACAGGTTCTCGATCCCCATTTTCAGCGTTAGGGTCGAGGACGGACAGCCCGCGCAGGCTCCCTGCATGTGCAGATAAACAACGCCGCGGTCGAAGCCGTGGAAGGTGATGTCACCGCCGTCCTGAGCCACAGCAGGACGCACGCGGCTATCCAGCAGATCTTTGATCTGGTTGACAATCTCTGCATCTTCACCGGTGTGTTCAGCGTGGCCCGAGGCGGTCTCTGCACCTGCGCCCATAACCGGTTGGCCGGACTGGTAATGCTCCATCACAGCACCGAGAATTGCGGGCTTGATGTGATCCCACTGCACGTCATCAGATTTGGTTACCGTGACAAAATCGTTGCCGAAGAACACGCCTGTTACGCCGTTTACACCGAATATGCGTTTGGCGAGCGGTGATTTTTCTGCAGCGTCGGCGCTTGGAAAATCAGCGGTGCCTGCTTCCAGAACCGTCTGGCCGGGTAGGAATTTTAGTGTGGCCGGGTTGGGTGTGGATTCGGTTTGAATGAACATGGCGCGGCTCCGTCTAAGATGCACCTGATATGCGCGTCCGTGCGGGGGAAGTCAAGATTTGGAACCGTTCTAAATTGTGGCGGCGTAAGAAATCGCATCATCCAGACGATCATCACCCCAGAACAGCTCGTCCCCAATAACGAAACTCGGCGCACCAAAGATGTGTTTAGCCTTGGCCTGAGTAACTTGCTCGAACAAGGCAGCCTTGATCGCGGGGTCGCTTATCCGATCCATCAGATCAGTCGAAACGCCAGATTTGGTAAGGCACTCAACCAGAACCGCCGGATTCGATATATCACGACCGGAACCAAACTGCGCAGAATAGACAGTGCGTACAAAGGCTGCCCGTTGATCAGCTGGTTCGATCGCCAGCGCTAGCCTTGCTGCTTTCAAGCTGTTTTGCGGAAATGGCTCAGGCCGCCGAAAAGGTAAATCGCGCGCGGCGCAAAGCCGTTCCATGTCTCGCCACATGTACCGACCTTTTGCTGGGTAGAGGTTGAACGGCGAGTTGTTCCATCCCTGTTCAGCAAAGATCGGCCCCAGAAGGAATGGGTGCCATTCTACGGCAACTCCATATTCCGAAGCCGCCTGCTGAATACGCATCGCGCTGAGATAAGAATAGGTCGATGCGAAGTCGAACCAGAACTGCAGCTTCGCGGACATAAATTCACCTCAGGTGATGGCTTCCAGCTTCTCTTTGCTCAGATCGCCGGGCACGATAGTAATAGGAATGGGCAAGCTTCCAGAGTTCCGGGTCAGTTGTGTCACCAACGGTCCGGGGCCTTTTTTGTCAGTACCTGCACCCAGAACCAATACGCCGATCTCGGGATCGGATTGGACATGTTCAATGATTTCGGCCACCGGATCGCCTTCACGGATTGCCAATTCGGGCTCGACACCCTGTTTGTCGCGCATCCATTTGGCGAACACCTCGAAATGGGCGTGAATACGTTCACGCGCTTCTTCGCGCATCACCTCGGCAACACCGATCCAGTGGTTGAATTCGTCCGGTGGAATTACCGAAAGAACCGTAACCCCGCCGCCAGTATGTGCCGCACGCATAGCGGCAAAGCGCATGGCGTTCAGGCATTCACGGCTGTCGTCCAGAACGACTAGGAACTTGCGCATGTTTGTCCTCGTTTGTTTTCGGGATCATGCCCCACAGGGTAAGCAGTGGCAACTGAAACAGAAAGGGAGCAGATCAGCAATTGCTTGCAGCCCAATCCCAGTACATCTCGCGTGTGCGACGGGCGATTGGGCCCACCTGATACTGGGTGTCATCCAGCGCGGTGATTGGCGTCACTTTGCTCATGTTACCGCTCATGAACACTTCGTCCGCGTCGTGAAAGTCATCGAAACTCAGCACGGTTTCATGCACGGTTACCCCGTCGGCGCGCAGGTTTTTAATATGCCGCGCGCGTGTAATCCCGGCCAAGAATGTCCCATTGGGGATTGGAGTAAAAACCTCACCATCGCGCGCCATGAAGATATTTGCGGTCGCAGTCTCGGCCACATGCCCCATCGCGTCAGCCACAAGGGCGTTCGAAAAGCCCTTGCTGCGTGCCTCCTGCAACATCCGGGCATTGTTCGGATACAGGCACCCTGCCTTTGCATTGACCACAGCGGATTCCAGGACAGGACGGCGGAACCGAGTGGTTGTCAGCGTCGCCGAGGCGGTTTCGGGTGCCATTGGGATTTCTTCAAGACAGATGGCAAAGCCAGTGCTGTTTTCCTGAGGGACGATGGCGGTGTGATCCCCGTCGATGCCCCAATACATGGGGCGAATGTAAACGGCGGTATCTGGTGCGTAACTCTGTAACCCTTCGTAAACCAGATCGACCATCTGTTCGGTTGTTACAGAAGGTGTCAGCATCAGCGCCTCGGCTGAACGGTTCACGCGGGCACAATGGGCATCCAGATCCGGGGTCATTCCATCAAAGTACCGGGCACCGTCAAACACCGATGAGCCCAGCCATGCGCCATGGTCAGCAGCGCGCATGATCGGTGCGTCCCCGTCATGCCATTGGCCGTTGAAATAGGTGCGGATGTTTTTGCCGACTGCCATTGCGCCCTCCCTCAAGCTTCGGGGAAACCTAGGTTGGGGCTGACGCAAGGTCCAGCAGATTATCCGTGATGCTGGGGCAGCGCTTCGCGTTTGACCATTGTGCGCAAAGCGAAGTTTGATCGTAGGTTTCGAATGCCCGAAATTTTCATAAGCCGGTTTTCCAGAAATGCATCAAACGCATTGAGGTCTTTGGCAACCACGCGCAGCAGAATGTCGCGTGATCCGGTCATGAGGTAGCATTCCATCACCTCGTCGCAGCGACGAATGGCCTTTTCGAAGGAATCGATGGCGTTGCGATCCTGTTTCTCCAACTCGACAGACACAAAGATTGTGACGCCGAATCCAAGCCGCTCGGGGTCGACCTGTGCGGCGTAGCCGGTGATAATCCCGTCCCGCTGCAGCCGATCCAAACGCCGTGCGCAGGGTGTCGGGGACAGCCCGACATGCTCCGCCAAATCAATGACAGTCATACGGCCATCGTTTTGAAGGGCGCGGACTATCTTGGAATCGATATCATCCATGGCGAAAAACTCCACAAAAGTTTTCAATTTTAGATGTTAGCACCAAAAATTTCCCTAATATAGTGACAAAAGGGTGAAAATCACTCGACGATAGGTGGCAAACTCTCGGAAGCATTCCGGAGGAGAAGAATGGACATCACCATCGTAGACGCGCCAGAGCACGAGCGCGTGGTTGAATTCAAAGATAACTCACTTGGTCTATTGGGCTACATCGCGATCCACTCAACGCAACGTGGCCCCGCTGCGGGCGGTGTGCGCATGCGCCCTTATGGCCACCCAGCCGAGGCCCTGGACGATGCTTTGCGACTGGCAAGGGGCATGACGTTCAAGAACGCCGCGGCAGATCTGCCGCTCGGGGGAGGCAAGGCTGTCATTATCGGGGATCCTCATGAGGATAAATCACCTGAACTTTTGCAGGCCTTTGGGCGCGTGATTCAAGGTTTGAACGGTCTGTACTGGACGGCAGAAGATATGGGTATGACGCCTGCAGATATGGCGCATATCGGGTCTGAAACCGAATTTGTGGCTGGGCTGGCGGAAGGTGAGTTCGCCAGCGGTGATCCGTCTCCGATAACGGCGCGCGGGATATTCAATGCTATCCGGGTGACAGCGCAGCACCGGTTCAGGCTTTCTGGCCTTAAAGGCCAGACGGTATCGGTTCAGGGTCTTGGCCATGTAGGCGAGCATTTGTGCCAGTTGTTGCACGATTCTGGTACACAGTTAATCGTAACTGACATCGACACCCGGCAAGCGGCCCGCGTGGCCGAACGGTTTGCGGCACGGGTCGTTGCACCCGATGCGATCTACGGCGTTGAAGCGGATATCTTTGCGCCTTGTGCGATCGGCGGCATCCTGAACGAAACGAGTATTCCATTACTGAAAGTCGGCGCTGTGGCCGGAGGGGCAAATAATCAGTTGTCCAGCGATCGGGACGCGCAGTTGCTCCACGAGCGTGGCATTCTTTACGCCCCTGACTTCGTCGCCAATGGCGGTGGTATCGTGAATGTGGCGACGGAAATCCTCCGTGTCGCAGAGCGTGAAGCTTGGGTCGCCGGTAGGTTGCAGGCGCTGGAGCAGACGATGGATCGCATCCTGACACGGGCCAAAGCCGAAGCGGTCAGCCCGCACGAAGTTGCGGAATCCATCGTGCACGAGATGCTGAGCCTGCAGGCGGCATAAGAGCCGACGGAACGAAAAACGCCGCCCGAGAAAGGGCGGCGTTCTTTTTGGATTGCGATCGCGTGGTCAGGACTTGCCCGCACCGACCATCCCTACAATCTCGTAGGTCTGCTGCAGAATCGGGGCCGCGATTGCACGTGCCCGTTCAGCACCTCGGGCGAGAATCTGATCAATCTCGGCCTCTTCGCCCATCAGGCGCGCCATTTCGGTTGAAATGGGCGAGAGTTTCGAGACCGCAAGTTCTGCCAACAATGGCTTGAACTCACCGAATTGCTTCCCGCCGACCTCAGCCAGCACTTGTGCGGCCGTCTGGTCGCTAAGCGCGGCATAGATATTCACCAGATTGCGCGCCTCGGGACGGTCTTCAAGGCCATCGACCTCCGATGGCAAAGCGTCCGGATCGGTCTTGGCTTTACGGATCTTCTTGGCGATGGCGTCGGCATCATCGGTCATGTTGATCCGCGTCATATCAGACGGGTCTGACGACGACATCTTCCGGGACCCGTCACGCAGGTTCATCACACGGGGCGCAGGCCCACCGATGACCGGTTCGGTTACCGGAAAGAAATCGACGCCATAGTCATGGTTGAACTTGATTGCGATGTCGCGCGTCAGTTCCAGATGTTGCTTCTGGTCTTCACCAACAGGCACATGGGTCGCGTGATAGACCAGAATGTCTGCCGCCATCAGGGCAGGATAGGCGAACAGACCCAGCGAAGCATTCTGCGCATTCTTACCGGCCTTGTCCTTGAACTGTGTCATTCGCTGCATCCAGCCGATACGGGCGATGCAGTTGAAGATCCATGCCAGCTGTGTGTGCTCGGGCACCTGGCTCTGATTGAACAGGATGGATTTCTCGGGATCCAGACCAGCGGCAATGAACCCCGCGCAAACTTCGCGGGTCTTTTCACGCAGACGATCCGGATCTTGCCAGACAGTAATCGCGTGGAGGTCGACCATGCAGTAGACGGTCTCGTATTCCGGCCCCTGCATATCCACGAAACGTTTAAGTGCACCCAGGTAATTACCCAAGTGCAGGTTTCCTGAAGGCTGGATGCCGGAAAACACGCGCGGCGTGAATTGGGTCTCGGTCATCGAAGGAAACTCCTGTCTGGAAAAATCAGCCCCCGTCGCTTACCCATGAGGCCAAGGGACGTCAACAGCCGCGAAAGGCCAGCCCAATGAGCAGTGAGCATTATACACCGCCCGTGAACCCTCTGCCGCCGGTCGTGGTGGCGCTGGTTCTGTTCATCATCGGGATTGAACTGATCTTCTTGCTTGGCAGCAGGGGCTTGGTCGGTGGGCCAACCGCCGTTGGTTGGCGGCTGGATGCGCTGCAGCAATATACGTTTTCGCCCGATATCTTCGATTGGATGGTTCAGAACGGGCGCTGGCCGTTCGAACATGCGATCCGCTTTGTCACCTATCCCTTTGTTCAGGCCAATTTCACGCAAGCAGTGTTTGTCTGCGTGTTTGTGCTGGCGATGGGTAAGATGGTTGCCGAGGTCTTTGGCAGTGTCGCCATGCTGATCATTTTCGTGCTGTCTGGCGTAGGCGGAGCGCTGGCCTACGCGGTGCTGCTGAACCCGCCTTATCCTCTGGTTGGCGGGTTTCCTCCGGTTTACGGGCTGATCGGCGCGTTCACTTGGCTGCTGTGGCGCAAGCTTTCTCTGGTGGGTGAAAACCAATCGCGCGCATTCAGCCTGATCGCGGTTCTTATGGGCATTCAGTTGCTGTTCGGTCTGATCTTCGGTGGGACCTCGGATTGGGTCGCCGATCTGGGCGGTTTTGCCACCGGTTTTGGTTTGTCTTTCTTTCTGGCTCCGGGTGGCTGGGCACGCATCCTCAGCAAAACGCGACGCGATTGATGCGCATTAGCTTCGGCGCAGCGCTGTGCGGAACTCCGAAATCCGGAAGGCGCCAAAGATGTGCCCCAACAGGAAGTAGGCCACCGCCGCAGTTACAATGAGCACGAGCAGCGCAAGGTAACGCCAGCCTGGTACTTCGAACGTCCAGCCGAAGAGGTTAATGGCCGCAATCAACACCACCCCCATGCCAGCCGATGCCGCCACGACCCGCCAGATCCGCTGTTTGAACCGGTCATCAAATCGGGCTTCGTCGCCCATTCTGCGCGCGCCGATTGCAAGCAGCGCAACCATGGCCCAGCCAGCAGTCGACGCTGCGATTGCGGGCGCAATCCACCCGAAAATGGGATAAAGCCCAAAGGCAAGCCCGGCATTCACCACCATTGCAACCACAGCGTATCGAAACGGTGATTTGGTATCCTCGCGGGCGAAGAACAACGGTTGCAGCAGCTTCTGCAGCATGAATGCGGGCAGCCCGATACCATAGATGGCCACGGCCAAGGCGGTCGCCGCTGTATCTTCGGCGCTGAACTGGCCGCGTTGGAACAGGACCGAGACCAACGGGCCGGGGATGATCATAAAGGCAACCGTTGAAGGCAAGGTCAGAAGCAGAGTAAACTCTCCGGCTCTTGAAAAGGCGTTGCGTGCTCCATCTTTGTCGTCTGCGCGCAGGCGGCGCGACAGGTCGGGTAACAGCACGATGCCGACGGCAATGCCAACCACTCCGAGCGGCAGTTGATACAAACGATCTGCGGCAAACAACCAACTGACTGCCTTTTCGGTTTTTGATGCCACAAGCTGTCCGACTACAAGATTGACTTGCGTTACGCCCATGGCCAGCGCCGCAGGAACCGCGATCCGCACCATGCGGCGCATTTCCGGGCTGAGCTTTGGCCGACCGAGCCGAATGCGAATTCCGGCGCGTTCAGTCGCAATCCAGACAAGCGCCAATTGCGCGATGCCTGCGACTGGGATGACCGCGATGAGCCAGCGTACGATTTCTCCACCAGATATCGCGCCAAAGATTAACGCGGAGCAGGCGAATATGTTCAGCAGCACAGGAGCGGCGGCTGCAGCGGCGAAGCGTCCGGTTGCGTTCAATACTCCGGAAAACAGCGCAGCGAGGGACATAAACAGGATGTAGGGGAACACGACGTAACCATAATCCACCGCCAGATCGAAGCGTTCATCACCATAGAATCCTTCGGCGGTTATCCAAACCAACGCGGGCATGAAGACCATCGCCAGACCGACTAGCGCCAACACCGCCACCGCCAACAGGTTAAACGCATCCTGTGCGAAACCTTCGGCGTCTTCGCCGCCTTCAAGGCGTTTTGAAAACATTGGAACAAAGGCTGCGTTGAATGCGCCCTCGGCAAAGAAGCGGCGGAACATATTGGGTAGTCGGAAGGCTGCGACGAAAGCGTCCATCACCGGTCCGGGCCCGATATAAGCGGTCAGCAGGATTTCCCGCAAAAAGCCCAGAATGCGGCTTGCCAAGGTCCAGAACCCAACGGTGAAAAAGCCCGAAATCAGGCGGATCGGCTTCATGATGCGGCCCGCTCGGCACCTTCGGTGATGGCCGCGCGCAGCTTGGCTTCCAACCCGCGTTGCTTGGCCTCAGAGTGGTATTTCAGGCCGAACATATCCTTGACATAGAACGTGTCGACCACCTGTTCTCCATAGGTGGCGATCACTGCGTTCGCGATATAGACATTGGCGGCTGCCATCGTGCGCGTCAAATCATATAGCAGTCCGGGCCGGTCGCGGGTGTCGACTTCGATGATCGTGTAAATCTCTGAACCTTCGTTGTCGAAGGTGATATGGGTCGGGACGTTGAAGGCGCGTTCGCGCTTCTTGATCTTGTCGCGGGATTTCAATGCGTCCCGTGCGACAACCTCACCCCTGAGTGTCTTGTGAATCATCTGGGTCAGCCGAGGCAGGCGCGTGGCCTCGAAGGGATGGCCCTCGGCGTCCTGAACCCAGAACGCATCAGTTACATATCCGTCTTTCGTCGTATAGCTGCGGGCATCAACCACGTTGGCTCCTACAAGGGCAAGTGCCCCCGCTATGCGAGAAAAAATACCCGGATGATCACCCATGGCAAAACACGCGCGGGTGGCGTCGCGATCCTCATCCGGATGCAGACGGATTTCTACGGCACCCGGATCGCCGCTGTCCTCCAGCGATTTCAACATTTCCGCGAATTCGACATGTGTCGAAAGGTTCAGTCCCTGCCAATACGGATCATAATGCCGCCCGGTTTCGGTTTTCAGGTCAGATTTGGACCAGTTTTCCAATTCGGCCCGCAACCGCTTTTTCGCCCCATCTCCACGATTGGCTCGGTTAAGCGCCTCCATCCCGGATTCCAGTGCGTGTTTGGTGTCAGCATGCAAAGCGCGCAGCAATGTAGCCTTCCAGTTGTTCCAGGTCGTTGGTCCGACACCGCGGATGTCACAGACTGTCAGCACCGTCAGCAAGTCCAGCCGTTTGACGGTTGCAACAGCTTTCGCGAAATCGCGGATTGTGCGCGGGTCTGAGATGTCGCGTTTTTGCGCCATATCGGACATCAGCAAGTGATAGCGTACAAGCCATTCGACGGTTTCAGAATCCGCCTTGCTCAGCCCCAATCGTGGTGCCACTTTGCGCGCGATTTGCGCACCCAGAATCGAATGATCTTCGGGGCGTCCTTTGCCGATGTCGTGCAGCAACAGAGCCACGTATAGAACCTTTCGGCTAACACCACCCTCCAGGATGGATGACGCCAAGGGCAGTTCCTCGATTAACTCTCCTCGCTCGATCTGCGCCAAATTGACAATGCACTGGATCGTATGCTCGTCCACCGTATAGCTGTGATACATATTGAACTGCATCATCGCCACGATGTGCTCAAACTCGGGCAAAAAGGCTGACAGAACCCCCAACTCGTTCATGCGTCGCAGGGCACGTTCGGGGTTGCCGTGTTTCAGCATCAGATCAAGAAAGATGCGCCGCGCCTCTTTGTCGTTGCGCATCTCATCGTCGATCAGGTTCAGGTTGGCCGTTACCAACCGCATTGCGTCGGGATGGATCAGCATACCCGTGCGCAAACCCTCTTCGAACAACCGTAACAGGTTGACCTTGTCTGACAGGAACGTGTCAGGGTCCGCGATATCCAGGCGGCCATGGACCACGCGGTAACCGGCCTTGACGCGGGGGCGACGGCGGAAAATACGTTCCAGCAAGGCCGCGCCCTTCATGTGCGAGGCTTCCAGTTTGGTCAGGAAAATCCGTGTCAATTCGCCCACACGGGTGGCTTCGCGGAAATAGCGTTGCATGAACACCTCGACGGCGCGCCGACCGGCGCGGTCTTGATATCCCATACGATCGGCCACCTCGACCTGCAGATCGAAGGTCAGTTGTTCCGTCGCGCGGCCCGTCACCAGATGCAAATGAGACCTGACGGCCCAGAGGAATTCTTCGGCTTGCGCGAACTCGTCAAACTCTTCGGGCGTAAAGAGGCCCATAGGGACCAGTTCGGCCACATCCGTTACGCCATAGATATATTTTGCGATCCAGTAGAGCGATTGCAGGTCGCGCAAGCCGCCCTTGCCCTCTTTGACATTGGGTTCGACCATATAGCGTTCACCCTGCTTCAGGTGCCGCTCATCGCGCTCTTTCAGCTTGGCTTCGATAAATTCCCGCTCGGTGCCTTTGAAAAGATCGGTCTTCAGGCGCGCTTCAAGTTCTTGCGCAAGGGGCTGATCCCCGACGAGATACCGTTGTTCCAGCATGGCGGTACGGATGGTGAAATCATCGGCCCCCAGACGCAGGCAATCTTTGATCGTGCGTGAAGAGTGACCGACCTTCAGCCGCAGATCCCAGAGAATATAGAGCATGGATTCGATCACGCTCTCAGCCCAGGCGGTGATTTTGTACGGCGTCAGAAAAAGCAGATCTACATCGGATGACGGGGCCATCTCACCCCGGCCATAACCTCCCACTGCCAGCACAGCGATTTTCTCGCCTTGCGTTGGATTTGCCAGCGGATGCAGATGCTCGCTGGCGATGCGCATTGCTGTCCCGACCATCTGATCCGTCAGATAGGTATAGGAATGCGTCAGCGGCAGTGCATCAAATGGGCGCTCGGCAAAGGCGTCCGCAATCGCCTTGCGGCCTGTCTTTTGCGCCTCTCGCAGAATGCGCACCGTCTCGGCGCGCAAGGCTGCGTTGTCCGAACTGTTTTCAACAGCGGCGGACAGGTTGGCATTGACCTCGGCGTTGTTAAAAATCTCGTCAGCCGCGCAGATCAGATTGACATCGGGCGCAGAGCCCTGCGCCGGTCGATTAGAATCCGGCGCCAGAGAAGCTTTGTGGGGCAGGGTCAATCACAACCACCTGTTTGTTCTGGATCGTGGCAACAGCCAGACCGCGTTCGTTCGTACCGTTCGGTCGCAGGCGGAAAATACCGCCGACACCCTGAAAACCGGCGTTCTGGGTTAATGCTGCACCTGTCAACGCGTTCGATTTGCCCTGGCTAACCAAGGCTCCGATCGCAGCGATTCCGTCATAGGCAAGCCCGCTGATCGGGTGTGGTGCCTCACCGTAGGTGTTGTTGTAACGCTGGCGATAAGCCTGTGCCTTTGCCGGATCGGGAAGTGCGAACCAGCCACCTTGTACGCCAGGCAATTCCAGCGTTTGGGCCGGAATGTCCCAGCGTGTCAGGCCGATATACTGAGTTGTCGCAGGAGATACACCGGCCTCGGGCAACAACTGGCTGTAAAGGGGGAGCGCGCCCGCCGTCGTCGCGGTCAGGAAAATTGAATCCGCGCCGGTCGAATCGACCGTTGCTTTGATCGCCGAAACCGAATCGATCACGCCCTGCTGAGACCGGTCATATCCAACTGTGCCCGCATTGTTGACGCGGCTGTTGCTGAGCGCGGCAGCGATGGCAGACTGGCCTAGCTGGCCCGCTGAGTCATTGCTGTGCACAATGACAGTACTGTTTTTGCCCTGCTGTCCGGCGTAGTTCACCAGCCTGTTGGCCGTGTTCTGGAAAGTGGGGCCAAGCACATAGACATTGCCGCCCGCAATGCTGGTGTTGTTCGAGAAGGACAGCACGTTCACATTGTTGTTTAGCACCGCAAGTCCTGCCGCGTTTGCGGCTTGTGCATACACTGGCCCAAGAATGATCTTGGCCCCGTCCGCTACAGCTTGCTGTGCAACCGCCGAGGCCGTTCCGGCATTGCCGGCCGTGTCGTAGACGCGCAGATCAATCTTGACGTTCGGCAAATCCGCTATAGCCAGCCGTGCCGCGTTCTCAAGGCTACGGGCAAGGGCCGCATCGCCAGACTGAGGTGATCCGCTTGGGACCAACAGGGCCACCGGAACCGGGTCAGAGGTGTCGATCGAGGGGCCTCCGCTGATGCCGCCGACTTCACAGGCGGCCAGAAAAGCGGCCGTGGCCAGTACAATGGCGGATTTCGCCAGTTTGCGTGCGGGCTTGCAAACGGTAAACATCTAAAAGAAAACTCCCTGATCCGGCGTCTGAGGGCACCTTGGTATATTGAACCGCGATAATAAACGTCACGCTGTGAGGGTCCAGCTTTGAATTTCCAAAAGATCAGATTGGCCGCTGGGCTGTACTTTATTGCCACCCCAATCGGGACGGCACGCGATATTACGCTCAGGGCGCTCGATGTTTTGGCCTCGGCAGACATGATTGCTGCCGAAGATACACGCAGCTTGCGACGTTTGATGGAAATCCATGGCGTGCCGCTCAAAGGGCGCCGCATATTGGCCTACCATGATCACAGCGGCGCGGGCGCGCGGGGCAAAATACTTGAGGCGCTGGAACAAGGGCAATCGGTGGCTTACGCGTCCGAGGCGGGAATGCCGCTGATCGCCGATCCCGGCTATGATTTAGGCCGCCAGGCGGCTGAGGCTGGGCACAACGTGACATGTGCACCGGGACCGTCTGCTGTTTTGACGGCGCTGACGTTGGCGGGGCTTCCCACGGATGCATTTTTCTTCGCCGGGTTCTTGCCCAATGCCTCTGGCGCACGGCGTTCACGAATCGAATCCCTGCGCAGCGTCCCCGGAACGCTTGTCTTCTATGAATCGCCGAAGCGTGTGGCTGCCTGCCTCTCTGATCTCGCGGATATTTTGGGTGGAGACCGACAGGCGGCCCTGTGCCGTGAACTCACGAAGAAGTTCGAAGAAACGCGTCGTGGCACGCTCGCTGATCTGGCAACAGAGTACGAGGGCTTATCGGTTAAGGGCGAGGTGGTTCTGCTTGTGGATCGCGCCCATTCGCAATCTGTTAAGGACTCTGACGTAGAAGAGGCATTGATAAAAGCATTGCAAACGCATTCGGTGCGTGATGCGGCAGATCTGGTGTCAGAGATGTTCAGCCTGCCGCGCCGCCCGGTCTATCAGATGGCTCTGAAGCTGGGAAAGGGATGATATGGCACAGAGATCCGTTCGGGGTTCTGTATCTTATCACGCTGGACAATCCGCCGAACTTTGCGTGGCCGCCGAATACGAGCGACGGGGTTATTCAATCGCAAGACGCAGGTGGCGCGGTGCTGGCGGTGAAATAGATCTGATCGCGCGCAACGCAGATGGGTTGGTCTTCATTGAGGTTAAGAAAAGCCGTAGTTTTGACCGCGCAGCCGCCCGGATTAGTCGCCGACAGATGGATCGAATTTGTGCATCCGCTGCCCAGTATCTTGAACAGGAGCCTGCTGGTCAGCTGACGAATACTCGGTTTGATGCGGCACTGGTTGATGACACTGGAACTGTTCAAACCATCGAAAACGCCTTTGGTTTGGACTGACCCCCATTGAACCCGTCAAGCCTCTGCGCCATGTATCGAGCGTGGAATTGAGGGATACACCATGAAGATCGCCTTTCAGATGGACCCAATCGGGGCCGTGGATATCAACGCCGACAGCTCTTTCCGTCTGGCAGAAGAGGCTCAGGTGCGCGGCCACCAGCTGTTTTTTTATGGCCCGGATCAACTGGCTTACCAGGAAGGCAAGATCACGGCGCGCGGCCATGACATGACGGTGCAACGAGTCGCTGGCAACCCGGCAGTGTTGGGCCCTGAGCGTGAAGTGGACCTTGCTGAATTTGATGTCGTCTGGCTGCGCCAAGACCCCCCGTTTGACATGCACTACATCACCTCGACCCATTTGCTTGACCGGCTAAAGGGGCAGGCCCTGGTGGTTAACGATCCGTTTTGGGTGCGAAACTATCCCGAAAAGCTGCTGGTTCTGGATTTCCCTGAACTGACTCCGCCCACCGCGATTGCGCGGGATTTGCGAACCATCAAGGCGTTCAAGGAAAAGCATGGCGATATCATCCTCAAGCCGCTTTACGGCAACGGAGGTGCTGGCGTATTCCGTCTTGATGCGAATGACCGCAACCTGACATCGCTACATGAGCTGTTCACCGGCTTTTCTCGTGAGCCTCTGATCGCGCAGAAATTCCTGCCCGATGTGCGCAATGGCGACAAGCGGGTCATACTTGTCGATGGAGAGCCAGTGGGCGCCATCAACCGGGTTCCGGCTGAGGGCGAGACCCGCTCGAACATGCATGTGGGCGGGCGCCCCGAGAAAATCGGCCTGTCCGAGCGAGATATGGAAATCTGCGCTGCGATCGGACCGTTATTGAAGGAACGTGGTCAGATCTTTGTGGGGATCGATGTAATTGGCGACTACCTGACCGAGATCAACGTGACCTCACCCACTGGTATTCAGGAGCTTGAGCGGTTCAATGGCGTGAACATCGCCGAGAAAATCTGGCAAGCGATTGAGGCGAAACTTTAAGCTCCTGCTTTGGCGCTGATGCGAAAGCTCAGCGCCTCGGCGACATGGGGGCGGCGCACATCCGGCTCACCTTCGAGGTCGGCAATGGTGCGGGCCACGCGTAGGATGCGGTGAAAGGCGCGGGCCGACAGGCCAAAGCGTTCCGCGGCTTTCAGTAATAGTTCTTTGCCCTGGGCATCAGGGGCGGCGATTTCTTCCAGCACATTGCCTTCGACATCTGCGTTTTGACGGGTATTTGGCGTGTCGCGAAAGCGATCTGCTTGTATGGCGCGCGCCGCTTCGACCCGCTCTGCGACGGTCGCAGAGCTGTCGCCGGTAGGCGGCAGATCGAGATCGGTAAATCCGACCGGAGGGACTTCGATGCGCAAATCGAACCGGTCCATCAACGGCCCTGAGATACGCCCCAAGTAATCCTCACCACAGACCGGCGCGCGTGAACAGGCGCGGGATGGGTCCGTCAGGTATCCGCATTTGCACGGGTTCGCGGCGGCTACCAGCATAAAGCGGCATGGGTATTTCAAATGGGCGTTGGCGCGGGCGACCATTACCTCTCCGGTTTCAATAGGTTGGCGCAGGGTTTCCAAAACTGTGCGCGGAAATTCGGGAAACTCGTCCATGAACAGGACGCCGTTATGCGCCAGTGAAATCTCACCGGGTTTCGCGCCTTTGCCACCGCCCACGATCGCGGCCATCGAAGCGGTATGGTGCGGCTCGCGAAACGGTCTGGCGCGGCTGATGCCACCTTCGTCCAGTAAGCCGCAAAGCGACTGGATCATCGATGTCTCTAAAGCTTCGACCGGGCTCAGAGGCGGCAAAATACTCGGCAGACGCGCCGCCAGCATGGATTTGCCGGAACCCGGTGTCCCGATCATGATCAAATGATGCCGCCCGGCTGCGGCGATTTCCAAGGCGCGTTTGGCGCGCTCTTGCCCCTTCACGTCCCGCAGGTCCCGTGCGTTGGGTGATAGTTTCACTTCGCCCGGTGTCGCAGCGGGCAGCGCAGACTGACCGGTAAAGTGCCGCACCACATCCCCCAACGAGCCCGCTCCGATTACCTGCGTGGCATCCACCCACGCGGCTTCGGCGCTAGAGGCGCTGGGACAAAGCAAGCTGCGATCATCGGCGGCTGCGGTCATGGCTGCGGGCAGCGCGCCGACGACGGGTACCAGAGAACCATCCAAAGACAACTCGCCCAACGCGACAGCGCCCTCGGCAGCATCCGCTGGAATGATTTCCAACGCAGTCAACAAAGCGACGGCGATAGGCAGGTCGAAATGGCTGCCCTCTTTGGGCAGATCTGCAGGCGAAAGGTTAATCGTGATCCGTTTCGACGGCAGCGCGATCGCCATCGAACTTAGCGCACTACGAACACGGTCCCGTGCTTCGGAGACTGCCTTGTCCGGCAATCCCACGATGGAAAAGGCCGGAAGGCCCGGTGAGACGGCGCATTGCACCTCGACCGGGCGGGCATCGACCCCTTGAAAGGCAACGGTGTGGGCGCGGGCGACCATGGCAATCCTGTTCTTGGTTAACAGGACGTTGCTGCCATGGCTGCAGTTTAAGAATCGTTAACGTCAGCAACCATCGCCGTAAATTTCGGCCACGCCTCAGGGTCGGCAATGGTCTTGTCTCGGCAAAACGGATTACAAAAGCCCCAAATCTTGCCATCGAGTTCCAGATAGTCTTGTACAGGCTTGCCGGAATAGGGGCAGGCTGTGTTGACCGAGGGGCCTGTGCTGACTGCCAATGCCCCTGAACCCCCGCCAATTGGCCAACTGTGTGCGGGAAGGTCTTGCGGATACGGGAAGGGCTCATACGCGACCGTCATGCCCATGGCGCGCCATTGCCGAACTGCGATATCAGAGAGCAGGTGCATGCAGTATGCACGATTGACCTCGGACACGGGCAGGCCATAGCCGACAATCCGCGCAGCGACCGGCGTGTAGAAAATATCAGCCAGAGAATAGGCACCAAACAGCGGGCCCGACGCGGCGCCAGAGACCTTCCGTGCATGGGCCCAGAGGGTTTCGATCCGCTGCAAATCAGTCATCGTTTCAGGTGAAGGTTTGAACCCTTCCCAGCAACGTTTCAACTGCATGGGGCATTGCCCCCGCAGCGCTGTGAAACCGGCAACCATTTCAGCACAAAGCCACCGGGCTGTGGCGCGCGCGGCGGGGTCTGACGGCCAAAGCCCTGCTTCGGGGTGGCGTTCGGCCAATGTCTCTGCCATCGCGAGGCTTTCGCCGACCACGGTTCCATCTGGTAGACGCAGCGCAGGAACAAGGCGCGCCGGGGCCAGTGGTTCCATATCCGCCGCCATTGTGCCGGAATAAAGGCCAATCATGTGGGTGCGGTATGGCAGGCCGAATTTCTCAAGCATCAGCCATCCGCGCATGGACCAGCTCGAGAACAACCGGTCACCGATAAAGAGATCATATGTCATGCGGCAACGATGTCGGACAGAGACGCGTCGGTAAATCAGAGATTTGTGCGCAACCTTATCACGGTCGGTGATTAATCCGACCTACAGTCCAACCATCGTTATGGCGCGTGATCTCGGTGACGGACAGGTTGTCGATGCGGTGACCAAACGCGTGTTGGGCGTCCACGTCCAGAGCGCGTTGGACCTGAGTCAGGATCACTCCGAAATGGGCGACCAGGACTAGGTCACATCCGGTATGGGCCGCGATCAGGGTGTCGACGACCCTATCGACACGCGCGCGGACCTCATTCCAGCTTTCCCCGTTTGGAGGCCTGACCTCGCCCGGATTATCCCAGTAGGCAAAGCAAAGCTCGGGGTCTTCCGCCTCGATCTCGGCGAAGGGGCGCATCTCCCAGTTGCCGAAATTAATTTCGCGCAGATCGCGGTGGTGCGGAAGGCGGAGTCGCGTGCCTTGAATGGCGCTGGCCGTATCGCTGGCGCGTGACAAGTCTGATGAGATTACGACGGCATTGGAAGGCAGATGCGCATCAAGCCGTGCAATCGCGGCCTTATCACTCAAGTCGGCAGGAAGGTCGGACCAGCCTACCATAGTTTTAGCATGGGTGGGGCCGTGCCGTACCAAATGCAGGCGCGTCATAGGGGTTGCCCTTTGAGAACCAGCGGCAGCCCGGCCGTAACCTGCACCACCCGATCTGCCTGCGCAGCCAAAGCGATGTTCAGCCGTCCCTGCGCCTCGCGGAATCGACGGGACAAGGCGTTGTCGGGGACGATCCCGTGGCCGACTTCGTTTGATACCACGACGATCTGGGCGGCACAGGTCTTCATCGCCTCAAGCAGCCCGGCCTGTGCTTCCTCTAGGTTATTCTCTGCCAGCAGGTGATTTGTCAGCCACATGGTTGCACAATCGATCAGGCAAATCTGATCATTTGTCAGCTTGGCGAGTTCCGGCGATAGATCAAATGGCGCTTCGATCGTCGTCCACCCGCTGCCGCGTTGTGCAATATGTTGCCTGATTTTTAGGCGCATCTCGTCATCAAACACTTGTGATGTCGCAAGGTAAACGCGACTTTTCCCAGTTGAAACAGCAAGTTGCTCCGCAAAAGCAGATTTTCCGGATGCAGCGCCGCCTAGGATAAAGGTTAAATCGGCATGCACTTTTATTACCTTTCTGGTGATCCACCCGGTTTTGTCCTGCGTATCGACCACAAGTCGGCAAGGCAAGCCCGGCCCATCGCCTGTGATAAAAGGGGAGAATTGCATGGCACTCGACAACGCACATGATTTTTCGATGTCCCGTAAGGCAATGAAGGCCGAGTTGCTGGATGCCGAGACAGAACTGAAACTGGCCTATGCCTGGCGCGATGAACGCGATGAACAGGCGCTGCATCGCCTCATTACGGCTTACATGCGGCTGGCGATATCAATGGCGGCGAAATTCAAACGCTACGGCGCGCCGATGAATGATCTGATTCAGGAGGCGGGACTGGGCTTGATGAAAGCCGCCGACAAGTTCGATCCGGATCGGGGTGTGCGGTTTTCAACGTATGCAGTGTGGTGGATCAAGGCCAGCATTCAGGATTACGTGATGCGCAATTGGTCGATGGTGCGCACTGGTTCGACCTCTTCCCAGAAATCGCTGTTCTTCAACATGCGTCGGGTACAGGCGCGTCTGGAGCGCGAAGCCGCGACTGAGGGGCTGGAGCTGGATCGCCATCAGTTGCATCAGAAGATTGCCGCCGAAATCGGAGTCCCGCTGCGTGATGTCGAGATGATGGAAGGCCGTCTGACAGGGTCCGATTTCTCGCTGAATGCGGTGCAGTCTGCAGATGAGGACGGGCGCGAGTGGATTGATGCGCTGGAAGATGACAGCGAACAAGCCGCTGAGGTAGTAGAGAACAGCCACGACAACCAGCAACTGCGCGAATGGCTGGTGGCGGCGATGCAAGCTTTGAACGATCGCGAGCGGTTTATCGTTCGCGAAAGAAAACTGCGTGAGCCTGCCCGGACGCTGGAAAGTCTTGGGAAAGAGCTTGGCCTGTCGAAAGAGCGTGTGCGCCAGCTCGAGGCGGCAGCATTCACAAAGATGCGCAAGAACCTTGAAGCGCAATCGCGCGAGGTGCAACACTTCTTCGCATGAAACCTCTTGCGATTCTTACAGCTTTTGTGTTGCTCGCCACTTTGCCTCAAACGGTTCGAGCTGCTGAATTTATCCCTCAGGACGTGTTGGCCGACATGCGGGCCGCGGATGTCGTCATTCTGGGCGAGATACATGACAACCCTCAGCATCATCTGGTCCAAGCCGAAGCAGTTGAGGCAATCGCGCCCACGGCGGTTGTCTGGGAGATGGTGACCGAAGAAGGTGCTCAGCGGTTGGCTCAAAAAGCGGCAACCAATCCCGAGGAGCTGTCCCGAATTCTGCGCTGGGCAGAATCCGGTTGGCCGCCTCTCAGAATGTACTACCCCATTTTTCAGGCCGCGGATGTGCCGGTGTATGGCGCGATGGTTCCGCGTGAAGCGGCCCGCGCTGCTATGGAACGCGGGGCGGCCACAGCGTTGGGGGCTGATGCGGCCAGATATGGATTGACTGTACCTCTGTCGGATGAAGATCAAGCCGCACGCGAGGCTGATCAACTGGCGGCACATTGCGACGCATTGCCCGCTGAAGTTCTACCGCAGATGGTAGCCATTCAACGTCTGAGGGACGCTGTGTTGACCCGAGCCATTCTGCGCGCCACCGACGAAACTGGTGGGCCTGTCGCGGTCATCACTGGCAATGGCCATGCCCGTAAGGATCGCGGAATTCCGACTTTTCTGTCGCGACTGCGCCCCGGTTTGAAGGTCTTTGTGCTTGGACAATCCGAAGATGGGGTCGTGAGCGGGGATTTTGATGCTGTTATCGATAGCCCCACAGTCGAGCGAGAAGACCCCTGCAAAGCCTTTGAGGTGCAGAATTAACTGCTGGAACTGCCCGCCAGCGTTGCCTAATGTCAGGGCCGACCGGGACGGGAAGGGCGAGCCATGCTGTCATCGAAACGTATTCTGCTGATTATCGGCGGTGGGATTGCGGCCTACAAGTCGCTGGACCTGATCCGGCGGTTGCGGGAACGTGGTGCGGCGGTCACGCCGGTTTTGACGCGTGCTGCCGAAGAATTCGTAACTCCGTTATCCGTGTCTGCCCTGGCCGGTGAAAAGGTCTATCGAGATCTCTTTGATCTGACCGATGAAGCTGAGATGGGTCATATTCAGCTTTCCCGTTCGGCTGATCTGATCGTGGTTGCTCCGGCAACGGCCGATCTGATGGGTAAGATGGCAGGCGGGTTGGCTAATGATCTGGCCTCGACCCTTTTGATGGCGACCGATGCGCCGGTTCTGTGTGCGCCTGCGATGAATGTCCGCATGTGGGAGCATCCCGCAACCCGGCGCAACCATGCGCAACTGGAAGCAGACGGGGTGCGATTTGTCGGCCCGAACGAAGGCGATATGGCTTGCGGTGAATACGGTCCGGGCCGCATGTCGGAGCCACTTGAAATTGTCGCGGCGATCGAGGCGCAGTTCGGGGATGGGCCTTTGGCTGGCAAACGTATTCTGGTGACCTCGGGCCCGACACATGAACCAATTGATCCGGTACGATACATCGCCAACCGATCGTCGGGCGCTCAGGGAACAGCTGTTGCACGCGCGCTATCTGCGCTGGGGGCCGATGTTACATTTATCACGGGTCCGGCTGACGTGCCTCCTCCAGACGGCGTAAAGGTCGTGCGTGTAGAGACCGCGCTGCAAATGTCGGATGCGGTCGACGCAGCGCTTCCGGTGGATGCGGGGGTATTTGCAGCTGCAGTGGCCGATTGGCGGGTATCCAGTGCCTCGGACCGGAAGCTGAAGAAAAGCCGCGACGGGGTGCCCGCGCTAGAGTTTGCCGAGAATCCCGACATTTTGAAGCGCATCGCGCGAATGGGAAGTGGCAGGCCCGTTTTGGTGGTGGGTTTTGCCGCCGAAACAGACAACGTGATCGAACATGCTACGGCCAAACGTGCCCGCAAGGGCTGTGACTGGATCGTTGCGAATGATGTCAGTCCCGCGACAGGTATCATGGGCGGTTCTGAGAATGCGGTGATCCTGATCTCAGAGCAAGGTGCCGAAGAATGGCCGCGTATGGGCAAGGATGATGTGGCAAAGCGGTTAGCAGCCAAGATCGCCGGCGCGCTGACCAGATAACAGCCATAACGACAAGAGGTATAGGTATGGTGGCAATTCGCGTGATCCGAGAGGAGGGGGCTGACCCGTTGGTGCCATTGCCTTCATACGAAACCGCGGGTGCTGCCGGGGCGGATGTGCGCGCCAATCTGCCGGATGGTGAGTCTGTTATTCTTGAACCGGGCCGTCGTGCGCTGATACCGACAGGCCTTAGGATCGAAATTCCGCAGGGGTTCGAGGTTCAGGTGCGTCCACGATCGGGCCTTGCCTTGAAACACGGGATCACCTTGCCCAACACTCCGGGTACAATCGACAGCGACTATCGCGGGCCATTGGGCGTGATCGTGATGAATGCGGGTCAGGAACCGTTCGAGATTACGCATGGCGAACGTATCGCGCAACTGATCGTCGCACCGGTGGTGCAGGCCATGTTCCAGGACGTTGAGGCACTGACCGAGACTGATCGCGGCGCGGGCGGGTTCGGTTCAACCGGGCGGGGCTGATGCTGCTGGTTCTGATCCTTGCTGCCGGGCTTTGGGGTGTTGGCTATATTGCCGGGGTGTCGCGCAGCGCGCGGCTGGTTTCTGTTGGCGCGCTCCTGACAGGCGTGATTATTGCTCAACTTCTGCTGCCCGAGGGTAACCCGTTGCGTCAGGCAACCGGCGGGTCGGCAGCGATGTGGCTGATCCTCGCTGGAGCGGCTGTGCTGGTGCTGCTTTATGGGCGGGGTTTGAAGGCGTTGCGAAATCGCGCCGCGTCCGGCCAGACGTCGGAGCCCGCCAAGCCATCCGATCAGTTCAGCGAGACCGAGCTTGAACGCTATGCCCGCCACATCGTTCTGCGTGAACTGGGCGGTCCCGGCCAAAAGCGAATGAAACAGGCGCGGGTGCTTGTGATCGGGGCCGGGGGCCTTGGCGCACCCGCCCTGCAATATCTGGCCGCCGCCGGAGTGGGAACAATCGGCGTAATCGACGATGACGAGGTCGAGAACGCGAACCTGCAGCGGCAGGTTATTCACCGCGATGCTGATATCGGTATGCCCAAGGTGTTTTCAGCCCAGCAGTCTATGTTGGCGCAGAATCCCAATGTGATTGTCTTGCCTTATCATCGCCGTCTGACCGAAGAGATTGCAACAGATCTGTTCGCTGATTTCGATTTGATCCTTGATGGCACTGACAATTTCGATACCCGCTACCTGGCCAACCGAACGGCCGTTGCGTTGGGCAAACCGCTGATCTCGGGGGCGCTTTCGCAATGGGAAGGGCAGCTGAGTGTGTTCGATCCCGCCACAACCGGCTCGTGCTATCAGTGCATTTTCCCCGAAGCGCCTGCCGCCGGCCTTGCGCCTTCTTGCGCCGAGGCTGGAGTAATCGGCCCACTGCCGGGTGTGGTCGGCTCGATGATGGCGGTTGAGGCGATCAAGGTGATCACCGGCGCCGGGCAGGCATTGCGAGGTGAGATGTTGATCTACGATGCGCTATACGGCGAAAGCCGCAAGATCACCCTGGCGCGTCGCACCGATTGCCCGATCTGCGGGGCATCTCATTAAGGCGGGCTCAAATTTTCGGGTAGCTCTGGATCATTTCGACGGGCGGTCTTAGCTATGAGGTCAAAGGAGACCTCAATGACCAACCCGATCCTTTCTGACTGGAACACGCCCTTCGAAATCGCACCGTTTGACACAATCTCGGATGATGATTTTTCCCCCGCGCTGAAACAGGCGATGCACGCACATGATGCCGAGATTGAGGCGATAGCAGCGAGTCCGGACACGCCCACATTCGCCAATACGATCGAAGCGCTGGAGGCTGCAGGCGAGCAGATGGATAAGGTTCTATCGGTCTTTTTCACCGTTGCAGGTGCGGACAGCAACCCCAAGCGTGAGGAACTGCAACGCGAATTTTCGCCCAAGCTGGCGGCACACTACTCGCGCATCTCATCAAACAAAGCACTGTTTAAGCGCGTGGCGGATTTATGGGACCGGCGCGATAATCTGGACCTGACCGATGAACAGGCGCGCGTTTTGATGCTGTCTCATCGCGGGTTCGTGCGGGCGGGGGCGGCGTTGACCGGCGAGGACGATGCGAGAATGCAAGAGATCAAGGCCCGTTTGGCGTCTCTGGGCACGTCCTTCACGCAGAACTTGCTGGCGGATGAACGCGACTGGTTCATGGATTTGACCGAAGAAGACCTGCAAGGTTTGCCGGATTTTGTTATCGATGCAGCGCGCGCAGCGGGTCAGGAAAAGGGGGCGGATGGCCCGGTGGTGACCCTCTCTCGGTCGATTATCGTGCCCTTTCTGCAATTCTCGCCCCGCCGGGATTTGCGTGCAAAGGCTTATCGCGCGTGGACTGCACGGGGGGCAAATGGAGGTGAGACCGACAACCGCGAGATTGCGGCGGACATCCTGCGCCTGCGCGAAGAACGCGCCAAGCTGCTGGGGTATGCCAGCTTCGCCGCCTACAAGCTTGAGACCGAGATGGCCCGCACACCAGATCGCGTGCGAGAGCTGCTGCTGGATGTGTGGAGGCCCGCCAAATCCCGCGCCGACGCAGATGCCGAGGTGCTGACGGCAATGATGCAAGAGGATGGCGTAAATGGCCCGCTGGAGGCGTGGGATTGGCGCTACTATGCCGAGAAACGCCGCAAGGCCGAACATGATCTCGATGAAGCGGCGCTGAAGCCGTACCTGCAACTGGACCGGATGATCGAGGCTTCTTTCGCCTGCGCCACACGGCTGTTCGGGCTGGTGTTCGCGCCGCTTGATGTGCCGCTCTATCATCCCGATTGCCGTGCATGGGAGGTGACCCGTGAAGGGCAGCATATTGCGGTGTTCATCGGTGACTACTTTGCGCGCGGATCGAAACGGTCGGGTGCATGGTGCAGCGCAATGCGCGGGCAGGCGAAATACCCGAAAGAACAGGCTCCGGTCGTGATCAACGTCTGTAACTTTGCCAAAGGTGAACCAGCGCTTTTGTCCTATGATGACGCCCGAACGTTGTTTCACGAGTTCGGCCATGCCCTGCACCAGATGCTGTCCAATGTGACCTATGAGAGTATCTCGGGCACCTCGGTGGCGCGTGATTTCGTTGAACTGCCCAGCCAGCTTTACGAACACTGGCTGGAAGTGCCCGAGGTATTGGCTGAGTTCGCCACTCATGCCGAAACGGGCGCGCCGATGCCGCAGGAGATGTTGCAGAAGGTGCTACAGGTCACCAATTTCGATCAGGGGTTCCAGACGGTGGAATATGTTGCCTCGGCCCTGGTCGATCTGGCGTTTCATGAGGGGGCTGCCCCCGCTGATCCGATGGAGAAACAGGCCGAGGTGCTGGCCGAAATCGGCATGCCTCGGGCCATTGGAATGCGCCACGCCACCCCGCATTTCGCCCATGTCTTTGCAGGCGACGGTTATAGCGCGGGTTACTACAGTTATATGTGGTCCGAAGTCATGGATGCCGACGCCTTTGCTGCCTTTGAAGAAGCGGGCGGTGCGTTTGATCCCGAACGCGCCAAGGCACTGGAGGAACACATCCTGTCAACTGGCGGATCCCGCGAGGCGGAAGAGCTGTATCTGGCCTTCCGTGGACGTCTGCCTCGCGTCGAAGCCTTGCTGAAAGGCCGCGGGCTGATCGCGGCCTAGTACCCAAGCTTTCGGTCGACGAGGTGGAGAAAGGGTTCACCCGCTTCACCTCGGCGAATGTTCTCGCAGATCACCTGAGCTGCGGTAACAGGTCTAGTTTCCGAGGCGATATGCGGCGTCACCGTCACATTGGGATGTGCCCAATAGGGATGCTCGGTCGGCAGGGGTTCGGTGCGGAAGACATCCAGCGTGGCGTGCCCGACCTGCCCTGAATTCAGCACGGCCAGCAGGGCCTCATCATCGATAAGCGGCCCGCGACCCGGATTGATGATCTTGGCCCCTTCCGGCAACAGCGCCAGTGTTTCGGCGTTGAGCGTGTTTTCGGTCGCCGGAGTATCTGGCAGCAGCAAAACCACTATCTCGGCCTGGGACAGTGCATCGCGCAGCCCGTTCTTACCATGCAGACAGGTCACGCCGGGAATAGTCTTGGCGGTACGGCTCCAACCGATGACATGGAAATTCAACGCTGCCAACGCGTGGGCCGATGCCTCACCCAATGCGCCCAAACCCAAGATGCAGACGGTGCGTTGCTGGGCCAGTGGTGGCGCATCAGGTGTCCAGATCCCATCCTGTAGCGTAATGTGTTGGTCCATCCCAAGGTGATAGCGCAGCACATGGCCCACCACCCATTCCGTCATGCCTTGCGTTAACCCCCCGTCAACCATACGCGCCAGCGGAACGGTCAAGGTTTCATTGCCCGAGATTTTCTCAACCCCCGCCCAGAGGCTCAGCACCGCCTTGAGCCGTGTGAAGGGCGTGAAATCCTGTACCCCTCCGTTCGGGGCGTAAACGATGTAGTCGACCTGATCTGCAGGGATGTCCGTGGCCAGATGAAAATCTAGCCCTGCGTCCGACAAGTATTGATGCATCAGAGCTTCATACTCGGGCCACAACTCAGGGCGCGCGGAAAACAGGACATTCACAGGCATGGGAAACCTTTCAGCGGGGACGATGTATATGGGCGCTTTGAACGATGCCAAAGGCGGCCATCAGGACCAGCATGGCCGAGCCGCCATAACTGACCATCGGCAGCGGTACTCCGACCACTGGGGCCAGCCCCATCACCATCGACATATTGACGGCAAAGAACAGGAAGAAATTCAGCGCGATCCCAAGTGTCACCAGAGACGAGAAACGATCCTTGGTCGACAGCGCCGTGACCATGCAGAAGATCAGGATCAGACCGTAAAGGATCAACAGTGTGATGCCGCCGACAAAGCCGAACTCTTCGGCCAAGGTGGTGAAGATGAAATCGGTGTGTTTTTCGGGCAGGAAGTTAAGACGTGATTGCGTTCCCTGCATGAAACCGCGCCCATTCCAGCCCCCCGAACCCAGAGCGATCTTCGATTGCGTGATGTGATATCCCGCTCCCAACGGATCGGTTGAAGGATCCAGAAACGTATCGATGCGTCGGAACTGGTAATCTTTGAGCAACTGCCATTCAGTCCCTCGGCTGTTGAACACCGCAGCAATTAGGCCAACCCCCGCTGCAATCACGGCAGCGAAATAGGCCCAATGCACCCCGGCAAGGAACATCAGACCACCACCAGCAGCCAATAACAGGATCGATGTGCCTAGGTCGGGCTGGCGCAGCACCATGAATGTCGGGATCAGGATCAGAATGACCGGGATAATCACCCAGAGCGGGCGCGAGGTTTTGTGCGCCGGCAGCCAGTCGTAATAGGCGGCCAGCACCATCACCAACGCCACTTTCATTACTTCTGAGGGTTGCAGCCGCATGAAGCCCAGATCAATCCAGCGCTGCGCCCCCATGCCGATCGTTCCAAACAGTTCGACCACGATCAGTAGACCGATCGCGCCCAGATAGGCCACAACCGACATGTTCCGCCAGAACCAGATAGGCACTAGCGCAATGATAAACATGGCTGCCAAGCCCAGACCGAACCGTTCCATTTGTGGTTCCGCCCACGGCATCCAGGATCCACCCGCGACCGAGTAGAGCATCAGGAACCCCGCGCTTGCCACGCTGATCAGCAACAGGGTGAGCGGCCAGTTCATATAAAGGAACTTGCGAAACCCCGACGGCGTGGATTTGACGGCATATTCAAGATAGCTCATGCGCGGTCCTTCTCGTCAGGACGCGCTTTGGGGCGACGGTCACCCTCCAGCCGTTTCTGTTGTTCTTTGATGCGCTCTCGGTCTCCGGCCGGATACGCCTCGAGCGGTGGCGTGCCATCGTAGAGTGCCTGCAGCATGATATCGCGCGCCACTGGGGCCGCGGCTTTGGAGCCGCCGCCGCCGTGTTCCACCACCACAGCCACAGCGTATTTCGGATTGTCATAGGGGGCGAAGCTGACGAACAGGGCATGGTCTCGACGCTCCCATGGCAGGTCTTCGTTTCGAATCACACCTGCGGCGCGTTCTGCCTTGGTAATATTGCGCACCTGACTGGTGCCGGTTTTGCCTGCCATGCGGAACTCATCGGCAATGATGCGACTGCGATACGCGGTGCCACGCCTGTTATTCGAGACCGTGAACATGGCTTTGCGCACTTGCTCAAGGTTGTTGCGGTTCACCTGCAGCGGTTCACCCGCGCCCGAGGGTTGCTCAACCCCATTGATTGATCGAACAAGGCGTGGTTGCACGGCGCGACCTGTCGCCAAACGCGCGGTCATCACGGCCAATTGAAGCGGTGAGGCAAGCATGAACCCCTGACCGATCGACGCGTTTGCGGTGTCGCCTACCAGCCAGTCCTGTCCGTGAACCCGCTGCTTCCATTCCTGATTGGGGGCAAGCCCGGCGGCAACGGCAGACATCGGAATGTCATGTTTGATACCCAGTCCGAATGTGCGCGCCATTTCGGAAATCTTGTCGATCCCTACGCGGATCGCCACGTCGTAATAATACACGTCACAACTGCGCTTCAGCGACGTTTCAAGGTCGACCGTCCCGTGCCCGCCACGTTTCCAGCAGTGAAAGCGGCGGCTGCCCACTTTCATGTGACCCGGACAGTACACTGTACTGGATGGGCTGATCACCCCGGCTTCGAGCGCAGCCATGGCGGTAATCATTTTGAAAGTCGATCCAGGAGGGTAGGTGCCCTGCACCGTCTTATTGGCAAGCGGGCGATACTTGTCCTGCGTTAGCATCTGATAGTCCGCCACCGAGATCCCACGCACGAACAGGTTCGGATCGAAGCTGGGGGCCGAACTGATGGCGCGAATGTCGCCGGTTTCACAATCGATCACGACCGCAGCGGCGCTTTCTCCGGCCAAACGCGCCTGCGCGTATTGCTGCAGGTTGGCGTCAACTGACAGCTGCAGATCCGCCCCGGCTTCGCCGATCTGACGGTCCAGCTCGCGCATCACCCGGCCTGTGGCGTTGACCTCAACCCGCTTGGCCCCGGCCTTGCCGCGCAAGGTGATCTCTTGCTTGGCTTCCAGCCCGACCTTGCCGATCTGGAACCGTGGGATGCGCAATACCGGCTCGGGGTCTTCAATCTGGCTCAGATCATAGTCGCTGACCGGGCCGACATAGCCGACTACATGGGCGAAATCTTCATAGCGCGGATACTGGCGTGTCATGCCGACCTCGGGCGTGACACCAGGCAGTGCGGGGGCATTGACCGCGACTTTCGAGATATCCTCCCACGTTACTTGATCGGCCAGCGTGACCGGCAGAAACGGGGCCGATCGGCGCATTTCGGTTTTGGCACGTTCGATCTCATCCTCGGTCAATGGGATCAGTTCCGAAAGCTTGGCGATAACCTTGTCGATATCGCCTGCATCCTCGCGCACGATGACGATGCGATAGGACTGAGAGTTTAATCCTATGATCTGCCCGTTCCGGTCATATATCCGGCCCCGGGTTGGTGGGATCAGACGGATGTTGATCCGGTTTTCTTCGGCCAGCAGACGGTATTCATCCGCTTGATCCACCTGCATGAACCGCATCCGGGCTGCCAGCCCCCCGATAAAGGCCGCTTGTAGCCCACCGAGGATCAAGGCGCGGCGCGGCAAACGTTTGTAAGCAAGGCCCTTGGGCTTTGGTTTGCGCTGCTTCATGGCCGCACCCGTGGCATCGTGCTGTCGGCAACAGATTTGCGCCTTACGCCAAACACAGTTTGGCTCATCAAAACCATCACAGGATAGATTGCGATTGTCAGAATAACTTGCACCACTACCGGTCCCAGAGTTGCCTGTTGCACCGAGAGGATAGCAAGAATGAGTCGATTGAGCACAAACACAACCGTGATCACTGCCCCGACGGTTGCCCATTCGCCCACAAACCCACTGTCTTTCATGCCAGCCGCAGCGGAATGCAGATAGGCTGCACCCAGAACCACCAACGCAGCAAGCAACCCGGGTGGGCGTTGCAAAAGCAGATCGGCCATGAACATGACGATGGCAATGATCAGGATCGGAATATATTCCGGCCGCCGCAAAACCCAAGCGTAAGTAAGAGCGATCAGTATGTCAGGAAAGGGCAGGCGATCAGGTTTTGTATCCAGCGGCAACAGGTGCAGAAACACCACAAATGCCGCCAGAGCGACATAGAGACCGCGCTTGGCCCACAGACCTGAGACCGACCTATCCATCATTGACCTCGGATGGGGTCAAGGATGCTTCGGGTTGACGCGGGCCGACGATATCACCGGATTCCGTGATTGGTGGGGCCGACTGATAGCGTAGTACGCGCAGAAACTCGAGCCGCTCGAAATCTGCCGACAGCCGCACGCGCAACCTGCCACCGGGATCAACCGTGATTTGACCGATCAGCAAGCCACCGGGGAACACGCCACCATCGCCTGATGTAACGACCCGGTCGCCCGGTCGCACGAGTTCCCGGTTTTCCAGAAACTCCACTGCAGGGGCCGAAGTATTGTCACCTGCGATCAGCGCCGTCTGCCCCGAAGGCTGGATCGTCGCCGGGATCGCGCTTGAGGCATCGGTTATCAGGATCACGCGCGCGGTATCCGGGCCAACACCCGATATGCGCCCGACCACTCCGATCCCGTCCATCGTTGCCCAACCATCCACGATCCCGTCACGCTCCCCCACGTTCAGCAGCACAGATTGCCGAAAGGGTGAGCCGCTATCCGCCATCACCACCCCGGTGACATAGGTCAGGCGCGGATCAAGCCGAACATTGTTAAGGTCCAGCAGGCGGGCGTTTTCCTGTTCCAGCTGCAGCGCGGCCTCTTTCCAGGCGCGCATCAGGCGCAGCTCGCTGCGCAATTCCTGGTTCTGCTCGCTGAGCCGCTGATAGCTTTGGAAATCACGAGACAGGTTCACCAGCGCAGTGACCGGAACCATCGCCCACTCCATCGAGGGGACAACCGTATCCACCACCTGCGCGCGGAACCGTTCAACGCGCGGGCTGTCAATGCGCCAGACGAGGAAAATACCAAGCAGGCACAGAACAACGATCCCCAGAAGCAATCGGCGCAGGGGTGTCGTGTATTCATCGCGCTGTGATCGGTCCTTTGCCACAGGTTACCTTCCCGTGCTGCTCGTGCCCGAGTTCTCACCCCATCAGGGTGCGCGCCTTAGCTTTCGTAGTCAATCGCGTGGCGCAGTTGTTTTTCGTATTCGAGTGCTTTGCCCGTGCCCAAAGCCACACAATTCAGGCTTTCATCAGCAATAGAAACTGCCAAACCGGTTTGCTCGCGCAGCGCCAGATCCAGATCGCCCAGCAGCGCGCCACCGCCGGTCAGCATCACGCCCCGGTCCACGATGTCCGCCGCCAGATCGGGCGGCGTGGTTTCCAGCGCGGTCATCACCGCCTCGCAAATCTGCTGCACGGGTTCAGACAGCGCTTCGGCCACCTGAGCCTGGCTGATCTCGATTTCCTTGGGCACACCGTTCAGCAGGTCGCGACCCCGGATATGCATCGACTGGCCACGGCCATCGTCCGGCATCCGTGCGGTACCGATGGTGGTCTTGATCCGTTCCGCAGTTGATTCACCCACCAGCAGGTTCTGTTGGCGCCGCAGGTACGAGATGATCGCCTCATCCATCCGGTCGCCACCAACGCGGACCGAGCGGGCATAGACGATATCGCCCAGCGACAGAACCGCGACCTCGGTGGTACCGCCGCCGATATCGACAACCATGTTGCCGGTCGGATCGGTTATCGGCATCCCCGCGCCAATCGCAGCGGCAATCGGTTCGGCAATCAGGCCCGCGCGGCGCGCGCCTGCAGACAGAACCGATTGGCGAATTGCGCGTTTTTCAACCGGGGTTGCACCGTGGGGGACACAGACGATGATCTTGGGTTTCGAGAAGGTCGAGCGTTTATGCACCTTGCGGATAAAATGCTTGATCATCTCTTCGGCGGTGTCGAAGTCCGCGATGACACCCTCGCGCATCGGACGGATGGCTTCAATGGAGCCTGGGGTCCGGCCCAACATCAGCTTGGCGTCCTCGCCAACAGCAAGGACTTTCTTGACCCCATCCTTGACGTGGTAGGCAACGACCGAGGGCTCAGACAGGATCACTCCGCGCCCTTTGACATAAACCAGCGTGTTCGCTGTTCCAAGGTCGATAGCCATGTCCGCTGTGAACAGGCCGCCTAGATTGCCAAAGATGCCCATATTTCCCTGATCCCGTTTGTCAGAATTTCCACTGCCCGCGACTCGACGGTTCCGGGACGGATGCCTTATAGGGTGCCAACTCGCCCGGTTAAAGGGCTGATTCCGCGACAGTCAGCACCTTTCCGCCTTATTGATGGGGACTTTAGAAGGCAAGATGCTCTCATATCAACACATTTACCACGCAGGAAATCTGGCTGATGTACAAAAGCACGCTTTATTGGCGTGGACGCTGCGTTATTTGACCCAAAAGGACAAACCCCTCAGCTATATCGAAACGCACTCCGGGCGTGGACTATATCACCTTGACGCGGCTGAGGCGGTTCGAACGGGTGAAGCTGTCGCCGGGATCGGGCGCGTCAGGCGCGAAGGTTGGTTTGATTCCGATCATCCAATGGCGCGGGTGCTGGATACCATACAGGCCAGTCACGGCGTGCAAGCGTATCCCGGTTCACCTCTGATTGCGGCCAACCTGCTGCGAAAACAGGATAGCCTGCATTTCGCCGAGCTGCATCCGCAGGAACATACGGCACTTTCACTGGCGCTGTCTCCTTTCGGGGCGAAGGTCTATCGGCAGGATGGGTTTGAGTTGGCCCAATCGTTGCTGCCTCCGACCCCGAGGCGGGGCATGATGCTGATCGATCCCAGTTATGAAGTGAAAGCCGAGTATGACCGTTTGCCTGGGGTGATCGCGAAGCTGCACCGCAAATGGAATGTGGGTGTGATCGCACTTTGGTATCCAATCCTGACGGATGCACGTCACAAGGCTATGATTTCGTCTCTGAAATCCGCTGGATATCCCAAAACGATTTGCCATGAGGCCACGTTCCCTCCGGCGCGGGAAGGTCATCGCATGGTCGGATCAGGTATGTTCATGTTGAATGCACCCTTCGGGATCGAAGACGAAACGCGCCGCTTGTCGGAGCTGTTCGCTCAGCTTTGATAAGCAAGAATTACACAGGGAAAGCTCCCGTCCGGTTTGCCCGCATCAACGATGCCGTCAAACGCGTTGGGCCTGGGAGCGCGCCAGTGGCGCGCTGCCGGGCCCAAAACCCAAGAAGGGTCGGCGAAGCCGGGCCGCCGCGGGCGCGGGAGCCATTCGCCTTACCCTTCGATCAGGTCAGGTCTTTGTAGCTGATCTCGCGTGTATCTGCCCCCGGACCGGCCTTTTCACGACGCATGATCAGGCGGTTCAGCGCGTGGATATAGGCTTTGGCCGACGCAACCACCGTATCTGTATTTGCAGACTGACCGGTGGCGATCATACCATCCTCTTCCAGACGGACCGAAACCGTGGCTTGCGCGTCCGTACCTTCGGTTACCGCATGCACCTGATACAGTTGCAGCCGCGCAGTGTTGGGATAGATCGCCCGGATCGCCCGGAAGGTTGCGTCGACTGGGCCGTCACCGTTTTCCGTGGCGATCCTGTCTGCACCCTCTATCTCCAGTTCGACCGTCGCTTCGGCCTGACCTCCGGTACCGCAGGTCACTTTCATCGACACCAGCTGAAGATGATCGTCCGCTTCGTCGTCGACGCTCATTAACGCGATGAGGTCATCGTCAAAGACTTCTTTCTTGCGGTCGGCCAGATCCTTGAAGCGCACAAAAATGTCTTTGAGCTGGTTGTCACCAACCTCATACCCGAGCGTTTCGAGCTTATCGCGCAGTGCAGCGCGGCCCGAATGCTTGCCCAGCGGCAAAGAGGTGCCAGAGAGCCCAATGTCTTCAGGGCGCATGATCTCGAAGTTTTCGCGGTTCTTCAGCATGCCATCCTGATGGATGCCGCTTTCATGGGCAAATGCGTTCTTTCCAACGATGGCCTTGTTGAACTGCACCGGAAATCCGGCCACGGTCGCGACCCGGCGCGAAATATGCATGATCTTGGTGGTGTCGATGCCAGTATGCCACGGCATGATGTCGTTGCGTGTGCGCAACGCCATCACAACTTCTTCCAGCGCGGTGTTGCCTGCGCGTTCACCCAACCCGTTTATGGTGCATTCGATCTGACGCGCACCACCTGCGACCGCTGCCAGAGAGTTCGCTGTCGCCATGCCAAGGTCGTTGTGGCAGTGGGTGGCAAAGATTACCTCATCCGCGCCGGGAACCGTCTCGATCAGGCGCTTGATCAGATCTGCAGACTCGACCGGGGCAGTATAACCGACAGTATCGGGGATATTGATCGTGGTGGCGCCAGCCTTGATTGCAATCTCGATCACACGGCACAGATAATCCCATTCGGTCCGGGTCGCATCCATCGGCGACCACTGCACGTTTTCGCAAAGGTTGCGCGCGTGGCTGACCGTTTCGTGGATCTTGTCGGCCATCTCGTCTTGCGTCAGATTTGGTATCGCCCGGTGCAGCGGAGAGGTTCCGATAAAGGTGTGGATCCGGTTCTTCTCGGCGTGTTTCACCGCCTCCCAACACCGATCGATATCGGCGAAATTGGCGCGGGCCAGACCACAGATGCGGCTGTTCTTCGAGCGCTCGGCAATCTCGGACACCGCTTTGAAGTCGCCTTCCGATGCAATGGGGAATCCGGCTTCGATGATGTCGACGCCCATCTCATCCAGAAGCTCGGCAATTTCGAGCTTTTCGTTATGGGTCATGGTCGCGCCGGGGCTCTGCTCGCCGTCGCGCAAGGTGGTGTCGAAGATCACGACGCGGTCTTGGTCGGTCACGTTTGTCATGGGGTTCTCTTTCTTCTTCTGTCCTAAAGCCTCTTGGCGCGCGGGCGTCCTCCTCTGAGCGGGCGCGCCGGATGGCACGCTCAGAGGCGGATTAGGATCAGTAGACCACGCAGCAACGCGCCGCTGAGTGCGGCGTTTGCAAAAGCGATATCTGCGCGGTTGATCATGGGGATCAGCTTATACAGGGCGCGCGGCGAATGAAAAGCGGGAAATTTAAGGGGGAACAAAAATGACGGTGGAGTTGAAGCGATGAAGCTTTCGGCTAACTTCTCGAGCATGAAAACTGCATTAATCATCGGAGCTTCTGGCGGTATCGGGCGCGCTTTGAACGATCACCTGACAACGGATGGTGTCAAAGTCACCCGACTGGCCAGATCAACGGATGGGTTTGACCTGACCGACCCGGATGGCGCAGAGCGTATGCTGGCGTCCCTTTCTGATCCGTTTGATCTGATCATGGTGGCCTCAGGGGCGCTTGAGATTAACGGTATGGGTCCGGAAAAATCTATGCGCGCCTTGTCCGCGAAGGCGATGATGGACCAGTTCGCACTGAACGCAGTTGGCCCGGCCTTGGTGTTGAAGCACGTGCACCGCCTGCTGCCACGCGACCGCAGATCGGTGATCGCCGTGCTGTCGGCCCGAGTTGGTTCAATCGGGGACAACCGGCTGGGTGGGTGGGTCAGTTATCGTGCGGCCAAGGCGGCTGTGAATCAGATAGTACATACGGCTGCCATCGAATTGGCGCGCACTCACAAACAAGCCGTTTGTGTCGCTTTGCACCCCGGAACAGTCAAAACGGCCTTTACCGAAAAGTACCTTGCCCGCCACCCGGCTGTTGAACCCAATGAGGCCGCAGCCAATCTGCTGTCCGTCATCAATGGACTCACCCCCGCTGACTCGGGCAGTTTTTACGATTGGGCTGGCAAGCGCGTGCCTTGGTAGGGCTGATTTAGCCGTCGTTTATATCCGGGTCTGTCGCGTCAGGGGCGGGCGCGTCGGGGGTAGAGTCTGGCTCAGTGGTTTCAGCACCCGCAGCGGGGGTTTCGGGGGCAGTCTCTTTTTCGGTCGCCAGCGTGTCATTTTCCCAGACGCCGGTCTCAACCTCGCCGCCTGCGAAACGCATCGTGCCGTCACCATGGCGTTTGTTTTCCAGGAAATTGCCCTCATAGACATCCCCGGTCTCATAGGTGGCGGTTCCAAAGCCAGTGATCTTGCCGTCGGCCCAGTCGCCTGTGTAGCTGTATCCGCCCGGTCGGGTCAGTGTTCCCTTGCCGTGACGCTTGCCATTCAGAAAATCGCCTTCGTAAATGATCCCGTCCGGAAACGTAGCCTTGCCCTTCCCCTGTCGGACGCCGTCTACCCAATCGCCATCATAGCGATAGCCATTTGCAAAGGTCAGAATACCTTTGCCGTCGAAGCGGGCGTTTTTGAACCGGCCCGTATAAGCCGTTCCGTTGGGATAGGTTGCCGTGCCGGTGCCCTCAAAAATCCCGGCGATCCAGTTGCCGTCGTAAACTGATCCGTCGGGGTATGTCGTTTGCCCCTTGCCATGAGGCAGGTCATCCAGAAAGTCGCCGATATAAACCGAACCATCGGGATAGAGCATCTCGCCCAGGCCCTCAATCTGGCCCTTTTGCCAGGCACCTGTGTACGCAAACCCGTCGCTGCCCTTGTAGGTGCCCTGACCATGGCGCTGGTCGTCAGCATAGTCGCCTTCATAGGTCGCACCGTTGGCGTATATGGACTTGCCTTTGCCCTGTCGGCGATTTTCGACCATTTCGCCTTCGTAGACATCTCCGTTGGGTTGAACCAAACGGCCTGTTCCGGCCATCTGGTCGTTGGCCCAGGACCCAGCATAAGTCATGCCGTCGACCCAGACTTGACTACCCTGACCATGCCGTTGCCCGCCATTCAAGTCGCCCTCATAGGTACTTCCATCGGCGTAGGTGATCTTGGCGCTGCCGGTTTTCTGGCCGTTTACCCAGTCGCCCTCATAAACCGAGCCATCCGGGCCGGTCAGCACGCCGTGACCGTGATATCTGGCGTCCTTGAAGCCGCCCTCGTATCGCGAGCCGTTGGAATATGTCGCGATACCGGTACCGTTTATCGTGCCGTTGGCCCACTCGCCCTCATAGGACTGGCCATCAGAATAGACGATTTTGCCGCGCCCTTCTGGTTGGCCCTTGGTGAATGTCCCTTCATAGACAGAGCCATTGGCGTAGCGCGCGGTGCCTTGTCCTTGAATCTCGCCCTCGACCCATTGACCGGAATATTCAAAACCGTTCGGCAGGCGGTAAGTGCCGGTGCCATGGCGCAGCCCGTTTTCGAACGTGCCCTCGTAGACACCTCCGACATCATCATCAGCGATGACAATCTGACCGTCCTGTTGGGCGATCGCAAAAGACGCCAGCATTGTAAGCGTTGCAGCGGTAAGGGATGTGCGGATCGCTTTCATTTTTGTACCTGCCTGCGGTGTTTGTGTTGGCGCAAAACTAAGATACCGCCGAGGGCAGAGCAACGGCTTTTGGCGCATTTGCCTTTCACTCGCGGTGTGATCTGCTAAATCCCTGAAAGACATGAGGGCAAGAGGGCAAAAATGGCCGATCGTTTCCGCATCACTCTGGCGCAATTGAACCCAACGGTTGGGGATATCGACGGTAATGCCGCCAAGGCTGCTGCAGCCTGGCAGCAAGGGTGCGCGGCGCAGGCTGATCTTGTGGCGCTGCCCGAGATGTTCATAACCGGCTACAATACCCAGGATCTGGTGATGAAGCCCGCGTTTCATCGGGCCGCGATGAATGCGGTGCAGGCGTTGGCTGAAGACTGTGCCGACGGCCCGGCGTTGGCCATCGGCGGTCCTTGGGTTGAAGATGGGAAGCTTTATAACGCCTACCTGATCCTCAAAGGTGGGCGGATTGTCAGCAAAGTTCTTAAACATCATTTGCCCAATGAAACCGTCTTTGATGAAGTCCGTCTTTATGATGCGGGTCCTATGGGCGGCCCTTATGCCGTTGGAAATGTCCGTATCGGTAGCCCGATTTGCGAGGATGGCTGGCACGAGGATGTCGCCGAGACACTGGAAGAAACCGGGGCCGAGTTTCTGCTGATCCCCAACGGCTCGCCCTATTTTCGAAACAAATACGATATCCGGTTGAACCACATGGTGGCTCGCACGGTCGAAACGGGTCTGCCGGTAATCTACCTGAACATGGTCGGCGGGCAGGATGATCAGGTTTTCGACGGTGCTACGTTTGGATTGAACCCGGGTGGAGAGCTTGCGTTCCGCATGCCCGTCTTCGATGAGGCCGTCAGCCATATCGATCTGTCGCGCCAAGATGACGGATGGCGTATTGTGGCTGGTGAAGTCGTGCCGCAACCCGACGAATGGGAGCAGGACTATCGCGCGATGGTGCAATCTCTGCGCGATTACATGGGCAAGACGGGGTTTGGCAAAGCTGTGCTGGGGTTGTCGGGCGGCGTCGACTCGGCGCTGGTGGCCGCAATAGCCGTGGATGCGATCGGTGCGGAAAATGTACGCTGCGTAATGCTGCCTTCGGAATATACAAGCCAAAGTTCTTTGGATGATGCCGAAGCCGTCGCCATGGCGCTGGGCGTGCACTACGACTTTGTGCCGATCTCTGAGGGACGCGCAGCGGTAACCAACACTTTGGCTCCGCTTTTTGCAGGGCGGAATGAGGACCTGACCGAAGAAAATGTCCAGTCTCGCCTGCGCGGTCTTCTGCTAATGGCGATCTCGAACAAGTTTGGCGAGATGCTGCTGACCACCGGCAACAAGTCCGAGGTCGCAGTCGGCTACGCCACTATCTATGGTGACATGAACGGTGGCTATAACCCGATCAAGGATCTGTACAAAACCCGCGTGTTCGAGACCTGCCGCTGGCGCAACGCCAATCATCGCGATTGGATGATGGGTCTCGAGGGTGAGGTCATACGCCCTTCGGTGATCGACAAGCCGCCAAGTGCTGAATTGCGTGAAGACCAGAAAGACAGCGACAGCCTGCCGGACTACCCCGTTCTCGATGCGATTCTTGATATTTTGGTGGATCAGGATGGCTCAATCGCCGACTGCGTTGCAGCCGGATTTGACGAGGCCGAGGCCCGGCGGGTCGAACATCTGATTTACATTAGTGAATACAAGCGCTTCCAGTCCGCGCCTGGCACACGGTTGACGCCACGGGCCTTCTGGCTGGATCGTCGCTATCCGATTGTAAATCGCTGGCGGGATAGAACGTAAGCACCGCTCTGGTTGAAGAATTTACCATTGTTTCGAAAGTGCATGGTAATGCGGATTTCTGCGGCAGTTTGTTTATCCATTTCAGCCAGTTGTGCGGTGAAAAGACTATGTTTCGCTTGTACGCGCGTCCTTTTTTTGCCACATTTACGACAGGGGTCTGCCTCATATGGGGCGGATGTGACGCAATCCGGTAGGTTGTCCTGCCATTTTCAGAGCCGATGACCGGGATTGTGGAACTGGGAAAAGGCATCCGTGTTTGGGATGTCAGTAAAGGTATTGGTGGTCAAATGACGAATGGATACGATAAGCCGCTTCATTCTCCGTTGCAGTTGAAGCCTATGGAATCAGCGCCGCGCAAGTTGGATGAACAGGCGCTGGATGCTGCGATTGCAGACATTATGAGCCAGGAAGAGCCGACGCCCGACGCGGTGGCAGGCCCGGTTCCGTTGCGATCGGAATTTCCGGTGTTGCAGCCACAGGAATCGCTTGCATCAAAGTCCGATCCCAAGCTCAGCACGGTACTGCGCCAGAAATGGGCGCAACTTTCCGGGGCGGCGTAATCTGAACGCATCTGCGCGGTGTAATTCGCCGCGCATTGGCCAATTGGCCACAGGTTCCGGCAATTGCCCGGGACCAATCGTTTTCTACATTGCCAGTGAAATCGCCTTCAGGCTGGATGTCGCTCCGATGAACGAGCACCGAGCGGTTAATGCCAGGCCCCACACCGACACCCGTCGAATCTGATCTCACACTTCCCAAACACGTAGATGTTGTCGTCATAGGTGGTGGAATCATCGGGGCTTCGGCTGCCTTCGAGCTTGCTGAGCGAGGTGTTTCCGTTCTGTTGTGCGAGAAAGGCCGGATTGCGGGCGAGCAAAGCTCGCGCAATTGGGGCTGGGTGCGCCTTGGGACACGTGATCCGCGCGAGATCCCCCTGATGCAAGAGGCGCTTAGAATCTGGCAAGGGCTGGATGCGCGATTGGGACGCGCCACAGGCTATGTTCAATCAGGAATCGTGTTTGGCGCGTCTGGCGCACGAGACGATGAAAACCTGACGCGATGGCTGGACCATGTTGAAGGGCTGCAAACAGGTGCTCGCATGGTATCCGGCCCTAAACTGGACGGGTTGCTGTCGGATAACAGTATGAAACTGCGCTCAGCGCTTTACATGCCGCAGGACGGGCGCGCCGAGCCGCAATGGGCGGCCCCCGCAATCGCCGAGGCGGCGCGCGACCGTGGTGCCGCGATCATGACGCAATGCGCGGTGCGAAGTGTCGATGTTGCTGCGGGCCGGATCGCAGGTGTTTTCACCGAACGCGGCCGCGTAAGGTGTAGTCAAGTCGTACTTGCAGGCGGAGCCTGGTCTCGGCTGTTTGCGGGGAACGCTGGAATCGCTCTGCCACAGCTCAAAGTGCTCAATACGGTCATGCGGACTTCTCCGGTTGCAGCAGGGCCAGAGGTGTCGCTTTGGAGTGATGATTTTGCCATTCGAAAGCGCTCGGACGGGGGATACACTATAGCTTCGGGTCACGAGAATACAGTGGATATCGTTCCTGACAGTTTCCGACTCGGGTTGCAGTTTCTGCCCGCATTCCGGCAAGAGTGGCGGTCCTTAAGGTTTCGCTTTTCGAGACGCTGGATGGTCGAGGCGAATGAGGATCGAAGCTGGCTGCCGACCGATGTGACACCGTTTGAACATTGCCGAGTACTCGACCCGGAACCTTCCCAGAAAGTGTTGCGAAGGGCGTGGGCCAACGCCCGCAAGGCGTTGCCTGCGCTTGATAGTGCGGAGATCGTGCAAAGCTGGGCCGGCCTGATCGATGTGACCCCGGATGCGATCCCGGTCATCTCGAAAGTGGACGCGGTGCAGGGCCTGCATATTGCGACCGGTTTCTCCGGCCACGGTTTTGGCATCGGTCCTGCCGCAGGTCGATTAGTGGCGGACCTTGTTACGGAAAGCACGCCTTGCGTTGATCCGACCGCCTTTCGCCTGTCCCGTTTCACGGATGGGTCAAAAGTGCGGCCGGATGCTGGTATTTAGCTCCTAGCCCATCATTTGATAGCTGACCGGCACGAACCGGAACCCTTCGCCACGGGATTCGACATAACCAGCGGCTGGGAAAGGCATGTGATAGCCGATCATAGGCACTTTGTCCGCAGCCAGCATGCCCAGCACATTCCTGCGCGATTCCGTGGCAGCGGCTTTGTCCATGTCGAATCGCACTTCCCATTCAGGATGTGCAAAAGACCAGACATAGTGATTTGCAAGATCCGCCGTCAGGACCAGACGCTGACCGTTGCTTTCTAGGTGATAGACCATATGGCCCGGAGTATGCCCAAACGCTGCCATACCGGTGACGCCGGATGCGACTTCACCACCATCCCCGATAAAAGTCATCTTCTCTGCCATCGGGGTGACTTTGGCTGCAACCATATCACCCACTCGGTTGCCCGCGTCTTGCGCTGACCAAAAGTCGTATTCGGGTGCTGCTGTTACATAACGCGCATTGGCAAAAGTCGCGGCATCATTGGTTGTCATACCACCGATATGATCGGGATGCATGTGGGTAATGACCACCACATCGATCTGATCAGGCGTTACGCCGGCGTCGGCCAACGCGGCCTGAATTCCACCTTGGCCAAGCCCAGTATCAAACAGGATCATCTCGGACCCCGTATTAACCAGCGTTGGTGTGAAGAAGAACTGCGCAACATCTGGCGAGATGAAGTTGTCAGCCGATACACGGGCGAAATCTTCATCCGAGGCGCCGCCGCCGAAAATGTCCTGCGCACCATCACGAGGCAGGCTGCCATCCAACAATGTGGTGACGGTGAAATCGCCCAGTTGAAACGATTTTGCTATTGTAGAGTTGGCTTTGGTCTCGGTACCTGCGGCCAGAACAGGCGAAGTAGCTGCCGCAAGCGGCAGAGCCGCAACCGTTCCAAGCGCCGCCCGGCGAGTCAATCTGATGGTCATGGTCGTTCTCCCTGTCAGAGCATGTTTGACTGAATTAGGTCAGTCTGGGCCTGTGGCCATACTATGGCACTGTTATATGGGCTGCGTGGTTGAACATTACGTGTTAATTTTTGTTCATGCCGCGATCTGCGAATAAAACCGTACCCACCGGGCAAAACGTTGCTGATTTACTGGCGAGCATTCAGCCGACCCGCAAGGCGGAAGAGGCGCACGTGCTGGACAGGCTGTTTCGTGAAACCACAGGTTATGCGCCCGTAATGTGGGGCCCGTCGATCATTGGCTATGGTCGATATCATTATCGCTATGCGTCAGGGCGTGAGGGCGACTTTCTCGCAACTGGGTTCTCTCCGCGTAAGGCGGCGCATTCTATCTACATCATGCCGGGTTATGCTGATTTCGAAAATATCCTGTCTCGACTGGGCAAACACAAGCTGGGGAAATCCTGCCTCTACGTGAATAAGCTACCGGATATCGATCTCGACGTGCTTGGTGAACTCATCAAAGCCGGGCTCGAACGCCTAGATGGCATTTGGCCGGTTGAACCAACCTGAAAGCCTCTTCTGGACAAAAACGCGCCCATGTGAGATGAGCCGCGCCAACAGGAGACTTCCATGACCACGACCCGTTTTGCCCCGTCGCCCACCGGTTACATCCATGTGGGCAACCTGCGCACCGCCCTGATGAACTATTTGATCGCCCGCAAGGCTGGCGGTACGTTCATTCTGCGCATTGATGACACCGATCCCGAGCGGTCGAAGGAAGAATATGTCGACGCGATCAAGCAGGATCTGGAGTGGTTGGGCCTGCATTGGGACCGGGTCGAGCGACAGTCGGAGCGTCTGGACCGCTACGCCGAGGCCGCCGACAAGCTGCGGGAGATGGGCCGGTTCTACGAGGCGTTCGAGACGCCCACCGAGCTCGACCTTAAGCGCAAGAAGCAACTGAACATGGGCAAGCCGCCGGTCTATGACCGTGCCGCGCTGAACCTCAGCGATGCCGAGAAAGAAGCCCTGCGCGCTGAGCGTGGCAATGGCGTCTGGCGGTTCAAACTGAACCACGAGCGTATCGAATGGAACGATGGCATTTTGGGCGACATCTCGATCGATGCAGCTTCAGTATCCGACCCGGTGCTGATTCGGGGCGATGGACAGGTTCTCTATACGATTGCTTCTGTGGTCGATGACACCGAAATGGGCGTAACCGATGTCGTGCGCGGCTCGGACCATGTCACCAACACCGCAACGCAGATTCAGATCATCGAGGCCTTGGGCGGGACCTGTCCGCGTTTTGCGCACCACTCGTTGCTGACTGGCCCGCAGGGAGAGGCGTTGTCGAAACGCTTGGGCACTCTGGCCCTGCGCGATCTGCGAGAGCAGGGCGTGCAGCCAATGGCCTTACTGAGCCTGATGGCGCGTCTGGGGTCGTCAGATCCGGTTGAGTTGCGCTCGGATATGTCAGAGTTGATCGACGGCTTTGATGTTACACGCTTCGGTGCGGCCCCAACCAAGTTCGACGTGCAGGACCTGTTCCCGCTGACTGCGAAGCATCTACAATCGCTGCCGCTGGCCGATGTGACCGATGCCGTTGCTGAAGCAGGCGTTCCCGCTGAACTGGCCGAGCCTTTCTGGACCATGGCGCGCGAAAATATCACCACGCTGAGCGATCTCGAGGGATGGTGGGAATTGTGCCGTGATGGGGCCGAACCCATGATCGCTGACGAGGATCGTGAGTTCATCGCTCAGGCTGTCTCGTTGCTGCCCGAAGGCCCTTTCGATGGGGAAACTTGGGGCACATGGACCAAGGCAGTTAAAGAAGCAACTGGTCGCAAGGGCAAAGGCCTGTTCATGCCACTGCGCAAAGCGCTGACGGGGATGGAGCGCGGGCCCGAAATGGCGACCTTGCTGCCGCTATTGCAGGTGATCCGCGCTCGCGGCTGACTTCAGGGTCAGTGCTTAGAATACGAAGGAGGCAGGTAAATCACCTGCCTTTCTTTGTTCTCCGGGTCGCAAAACTTGCGCCGAAACGCGTTGCAGGCGGTTATCCACGAATTCGGTCTCGGCCTGCTCCAATTGTTGGTGACGAGGATAACGGGGCTCGGCGCGGTCGTTCAAAATCGGAGCATCCCAACCATCGGTTGTTGCAAAGAAGCGATCGGCGCCCTCTGGTCCAAAAGCCCGCAGATACCCTTGCACGACAACATCAATATAGCTGAGCAATAGGGGATGGTGATTGCTGGGCGCGGTGTGTCGATCATGCGGGACTGCGTAGACAGCGATTTCCACCTCTTGCGTCAGAGTGTGCGTGATCGACCGTGTGGCTGGAACGCGGTCATAGGCCCATTCTCTTTCATCCAACGCGGCCCAGTCGTTTTTAGGAACATGGGCGATCATACCATCGATCTCGGAATCAGCATCCGGCACAGCGGTCAAAAACGCCACCGGGCGCAGATCCGTGTGCCGCCATGCGCGTCGCCAACCTTTCAGTCGCGCTGGGCGCGGGTCGGGGAAATCATGCGTCGACAGGTTCACGAGGCTGCCATAGCCGAAGAAATAAGGGTCTGCCATGCGGGTCGCGTCCTTCTTTGACGATTGATGTATGTCAAACAGTCTTTTTACGAGACATGCAATAAAGCTTCACCTTGAGATTCGGGAGGCCCTAATGCGGATTACCAAACGGACGAATATCGCGGTGCGTGTTTTGATGTATTGCGCCGCACATCAGGAACGGCTGGTCACGAAGGCCGAGATCGCCGATGTCTGTAATATTTCAGAAAACCATCTGGCACAGGTGATCAACCAACTGAGCCAGCTAGACTATCTCAGCACACAACGCGGCCGCAATGGCGGCATGACGCTGGCACGCCCGGCGGATCAGATCCGGGTCGGGTCCGTGTTTCGCCATGTCGAAGGCGGGTTGCCGATTGCCGAGTGTTTTGCGGATGCTGACAACACCTGCCCACTGACCGATGCCTGCCGCCTCCGGTTGGCGCTGCAAGATGCGGCTGAGGTGTTTTATGCGTCGCTGGACGAAATCACGCTCGATGCGTTGGTTTGCGACAATGACCAATTGCTGAAAATATTGCAGCCTGTCGCTTGTATGCGCTGAACTCAGTCGCTGGCGCGCAGTATACGCGCAGGGCGTACTGAAAGCGGGCGCAGGGCAAAGACCATCCCCGCGCCTAAGGTAACGCCAACACCGGCGATGACGATCCCAAGCGCGGATGGCCAGATGACCGCGAACTCTGTGTCGAATATATAAGTAGCCACGGCCCAACCGCCCAGAATTCCGGTCAGCAAAGCAACGCAACCTGCGGCTGCTCCCAAAAGGATTGCCCGCAGGGCAAAGCTGCGCAATATGCGCCCACGGTTGGCACCCAGAGTCTTGAGGATCGCTGCCTCGTACCTACGCGCCGGTTCGCCCGCTGCCGCCGCACCGATCAACACTAAAAACCCGGTCAACAGAGAAACCCCTGCGCCATATGACGTGGCTGCCGCAAGCCCTGCCAGCAGGCCTGATATCCGGTCGATGGCGTCTCTGACCCGGACTGCCGTGATGTTGGGGAATTGACCGGCCAAATCACGCAGAATGGCGGCCTCGGCCTGTTCTTCGGCGTAGACGGTAGCGATGAAGCTATGCGGGGCACCAGCCAAGGCAGAGGGGTTCATCGACATGACAAAACCCATTCCTGCAGTGGAGAAATCAACTTCGCGCAGCGATGTGAGTTCAGCTGTGATATCGCGGCCCAGGATATTAACGGTCAGCTCATCGCCCAGTTTCAGGCCCATCTCGTCGGCCTCTTCTGCGGCAAAACTGACTCGCGGTGGGCCGCTGTAGTCCTCTGGCCACCAAACCCCGTCAGTCACGCGGGCATTCCGTGGGGGGCGGGCAGAGTAGGTTACGCCCCGGTCGCCGTCCAGAACCCAGTGATCGCCTGCAATCTCGCGCGCGGGTCGCCCATTGATTTTGGTAATGATCCCACGCAGCATCGGAGCGCTTTCTACCCGACTGACGGCAGGGTCAGTGTCGAGACGTTCGCTGAACCCGGGCATCTGATCCGTCTGGATATCGACGAAGAAATACGAGGGTGCGACCTCAGGCAAGTTGCCCGAAATCGCATTGCGTAGCGTGCCGTCGATCTGCCCCACCGCCGCAAGGACCGAAAGGCCGAGCCCAAGGGACAGGACCACCGACGCTGCGCCTTCGCGTGGGTCAGAGATGGCGGACAACGCCCACCGCAGGGCTGGACGCCCTCTGGCCCAAGGAGCGCCCGCGCGGGCCAATTTGCGAATGGCAAAGGCAGAAAGGGTCAGCAAAGTGAGTGCCCCCGCCAGACCTGCGCTTGTCCAGAGAGTCAACCGGGTTGAACCGCTGAACCAAGCGGCGGCTCCGATCAGTACGGCCAGGCCAATTGCAGTCGCAATTACATAAATCAAGCGCGGGAAGCTGCTTGCCGAAGTCAGCGCATCCCGGAACAATGTTGCCGCACGCACCTCCTCGGTTCTGGCCAGAGGCCAAAGCGTAAACAGGAACGCGGTTAGCACACCATAAAGTGCGGCCTCGAACAGGGGCTGCGGATATAGCGAGAATACAGCAGGGATCGGCAGTTGGGTTTCGATAACCGGTGCCAGCAGCATTGGAAGCGCCGCGCCCAGGGTCAAACCCATGACGATACCAACGCCTGAAAGAACGGCGATCTGGATCATGTATGTCTGAAAGATTGTGGCCCGATCAGCGCCCAAAGTCCGCAATGTCGCAATGGTTTCCGTTTTCTGGGACAGATAGGCGCGCACGGCAGCCGATACGCCGATCCCCCCAACCGCCAATCCGGATAGACCAACCAGCACCAGAAACGCGCTGAGGCGCCCTACAAACTCGGATATCCCCGGCGCACCATTGCGGGCATCAGTCCAGCGCATGCCGGTTCCCTCGAAGGCCTGCCTGGCCTGCTGCGACAGCGCCTCCAACTCGGCGGTTTGCGGCAAGTTCATCCTGTATTTGGTGGAAAACAAAGTACCCGGAGCCAGCAGGCCCGATGATTGCAAATCCTCGGTTCGAACCAACGTGCGCGGTCCCAGCGAGAACCCATCTGCCGCACCATCCGGTTCGTGTTCCAGCGAGGCCATCAAAACGAACCTCTGCGTGCCGAGATCAAATTGGTCCCCAATCGCAAGGTTCAGGCGGTCAATCAGGGACGGAGCCATCACGGCGCCGGGCAGCCCATCGGCGCCCGCCAAGGCCTCGGGCAAAGAAACTGCGGGTTCCAGAGCCACCGATCCCAGCAGCGGATAGGCCCCGTCCACGGCCTTCACCTGAGTTAACGCCCGTTGCGCGCCTGCGCCATCACCCGTGACGGCCATGGACCTGAAATCGACGACCTCTGACACTGCTTGCGCGGTGTCCGCCATCCAGTCACGTTCCTCATCGTTTGCAAAGCGATAGGTGAACTCCAGCTGGGCATCGCCGCCTAAGAGCGACGCGCCCTCTTGTTGCAATCCGGTCTGAATGGCTTGGCGCACCATGCCAACCGCAGCAATTGCTGCAACACCCAAAGCCAGGCAGGCCAGAAACACTCGAAACCCGCGCAACCCACCGCGCAGTTCGCGCCGGGCCAGGCGACCGGCCAGACGCAGGCTCATTCGGCGGCCTCACGCTGGGATTCCTCGGCGATACGCCCATCGCGCAAGCGCACAACGCGGTCGCATTTCTGAGCCAGTGTATGGCTGTGCGTGACCAGAACCAGAGTTGCCCCGTGACGGTCCCGCAGTCCGAATAACAGATCAATGATTGCTGAACCGTTGGTTTCATCCAGATTTCCCGTTGGTTCATCCGCCAGTAATATATGCGGGCGCGGGGCCGAAGCGCGGGCCAGCGCCACACGCTGTTGCTCGCCGCCTGACAACTGCGCCGGGTAGTGATCGATACGATGTGAAAGGCCCACGGCCTCCAACTCGGCCGCGGCGCGCTGGAAAGCATCTTTGTGTCCCGCGAGTTCTAACGGGGTCGCCACGTTCTCAAGCGCGGTCATCGTCGGAATCAAGTGGAAATTCTGAAACACTACGCCCATGGCATCTCTTCTGAACCGTGCCAGCGCATCCTCGCTCATTTTCGTCAAATCTTGGCCCAATGCGGTAACGCGTCCACCAGTTGCCTGTTCTAAGCCGCCCATCAGCATCAGTAGCGAAGACTTTCCGGAACCAGAGGGACCGATAAGCCCCAGAGTTTCACCCTTGCTCACAGTCAAAGTGATGTCGTGCAGGATATCCACTCTTCCGGCATTGCCATCCAGCGATAATGCGGCATCTTGGAGGGTGAGAACGGGTGTCGTCATCGATCAGGCCATCAAGAGGGGTACAGTCCATTGGGATATGGCGCGATACAGAAGCTGCGCAAGGGTTTGATGTCAGGCGTGTTCATCTGTTGCGGATTTGCCGCGACGGCTGAGCCGGTGGTGATTGCGGCGCTCGGAGATTCCCTGACACAAGGATATGGACTTCCGCAACAAGACGGGTTTGTGCCCCAACTGCAACGCTGGTTGCAGGAGGAAGGGGCGGATATTCAGCTTATCAACGCCGGTGTTTCCGGGGATACGACCGCAGGAGGAGCCTCCCGCGTTGATTGGACTCTGACGCCAGAGGTCGATGGCATGATTGTAGCCCTCGGCGGCAATGATCTGTTACGCGGTATCGATCCGGATGTGTCGCGCGCCAATCTTGAGGCAATCCTGAACACCGCTGAAGCTGCGAATGTCGAAGTTCTGCTGATCGGCATGCAAGCCCCCGGGAACTATGGGACGGATTACAAGCAAAGCTTCGATGCCATGTATCCGGAACTGGCGCAGCAGTATGGCGCGATCTATGCGGAAAGCTTCTTTGACGGGCTCACGACCGAGGGCGATCCTGCAGTCGCGCGCCAGTTCATGCAATCTGATGGCATCCATCCAAATGCCCAAGGCGTTGCGCTGATCGTTGACGCGCTAGGACCTATTGTACTGGCTTTAGCGGAGCGCGCTGCCGATTAGGAGGGTCCTATGCCAGGCCGGTTTTTTCTCACACGACCAATTGGCGAGATTGCTAAGTTCCTGAACGTGAAAGATAACGTAGGGCCTCAACCCCCGCGCAAGAACATTCAACCGGGTCAGGAGGTGACGGTATTGACCGGTGAAGGCTTGAAGATGATGCGTTGGGGGATGATCCCGGTCGGCAGGGTCAATGCGCGCGGACGTCCGGTGATGGAGACCATTATCAACGCTCGCTCTGAAACGGTTTTTGACAAAAGCGCATTCGAAGGTGTTGGGCGCGCAGTTATACCAGTTGATGGCTGGTACGAGTGGACCGGAGAGAAACGGCGCAAAACTGCATGGCGTATCGCAGCGAAGGATGGCATACCGCTGTTATTTGCTGCAATTACGGATAGTTGGGAGGCCCCTGGTGGGCAGCGTGTGGATCAGGTCGCCGCAGTCACCTGCGAGCCAAATGCCGATGTAAAGCCGATCCACCACCGTATGGGTGTGTTGCTGGGGTCGCAGGATGTGGATTGCTGGTTACATGGATCCGAAGAAGAGGCGCAGAAGCTGATGCGCCCATGGCCAGAAGGTCGCCTGAGGATTGAACAAGCCGACGATGTGGATTGGTCGGCGGCTTAGACCACAGTCACCACGGTTCCAATCGGCACCCGGTTGTACAGATCGATTACATGCTGATTCAGCATCCGTATGCAGCCGTTCGAGGCCGCGCGACCGATGGTTTGCGGTTGTGTGGTGCCATGGATGCGGAAATAGGTGTCGACTCCGTTTTGGAACAGATACAAAGCGCGCGCGCCCAGTGGATTATCGCTCCCTCCGGGTTGGACATAGTCGTTGTCCTTGAACCGACCATAGGCCACCGGGTCGCGTTCGATCATCTCATCGGTCGGTCGCCAGGTGGGCCATTCCTTCTTGACGTCGATAGTTGCGGTTCCTGTGAACTCCAGTCCGGCCTTGCCGACGCCGCAGCCATAACGGATCGCTTTGCGGGGTTCGGTTATATAGTAAAGGTAGAAGGAACGGGGAACGACCAGCAGCTGACCGGGTAGGAATTGCTTTTTGACCCGCACGAATTGTGGCGTGGGATCATATTCGACCGCTTTCTTGGCGCTGACAACGCCCGGAAGCAGGCTGACGGCAGTACCGGCCAGAAATACGCGGCGTGTGAACATGGTGACATCCCTCAAATGACCAAAGAAATCATAACGCTAGTTTTGAAATGATAGCGGATTTGGTCAATCACCGGGGAGGAATAACCCGATTGTGATGTATTCCCTATGCCACACAATCAACAAGGGCATAGCGGAGTGGGCGGGAAAAATCCCGCCCTTTGAACGGCTTAGGCCAGTTCGATATTGTCGGCGCTTTCGCGGCCGTCACGACCAGCGCGCAGCTCGTACGTGACTTTCTGGTTGTCGGCCAGACCGGTGAGGCCCGAACGCTCGACTGCCGAGATGTGTACGAAGATGTCTTTGCCGCCATCTTCGGGTGCGATAAAGCCATAGCCTTTGGTGGTGTTGAACCATTTTACGGTGCCTGCGGGCATATCCGTTGTCTCCTGTTTAGTGCTGCCCACGTGGATGCGGCAGCCCGGCGTCGTTGTCTGTATCGATAGACTGAGCGCCGTAGAAGGAGACTGCAGGTCGAAATAGAAAAACGTAAGCCTCATGGATATGGCATCGGTCAGGCGGTGTGGCAAGGGCGGATTGTACGGTTTGTACAGGGGTTTGAGGGGCAATCGTCCGACTTGTACAAGAATCCGCCGATGGTTTTGGTTATTGGTTTGCGTGCCAATGATAAGGCCCGGTTATTTGTCTGGCGCGTCGGAGTGGCATTCAGAATCCGTTAACCCTGGTCATGATCAAGTTGCAGCATGAGCGATTATCGACGCGTCCGCATTCCCGGAGCCAAGTATTTTTTCACCGTGTCTTTGGCCGACCGGTCGTCGGATTTGTTAGTGCGAGAGGTGGCGCATTTGCGGGCCGCCTTTGCAGTGACCCAGAGGGAGCGGCCGTTCTGGTGCGATGCGTTTGTTGTGTTGCCGGATCATTTGCACGCGGTGTGGACCTTGCCGCCAGGGGATGCGGATTATTCGACGCGGTGGCGGTTAATCAAAAGCCGATTTGTGCGTGCCGTCGGAGAATTCGGTCCGCGAAGCGAGTCCAAGGTTGTCAAACAGGAACGCGGGATTTGGCAACGCCGATTTTGGGAGCACACCATTCGGGACGAACGAGATTACCGCAATCATGTGGTTTATTGTTGGGGCAATCCGGTCAAACATGGGTTGGTGGAGCATCCAACCGATTGGCCGTATTCGTCGATTTATCGTGATATCTGCGCAGGCCGGGTTGATCCGGAATGGAGTGGCGTTGTCACCGAAGGAGCGTTTGGGGAAGCGTAGGATGGGTGATTTCACCCATCAATTTATGTGGTGGGATATTGGAGAATTGAGGAGTGATGGGTGCGAGCACCCATCCTACGCTTGCTGAAGCCCGGCATCCACCATGAACCTTGGATTAACTGGTTTGATTCCATTCAATAGTAAATAAATTTGAAGTCGCGGCTGTTGCGCGGCTTGCCGGGCTGAAGCCCGGCCTACTTGCTATTTTTCTAGAAGTTCCGCACATGTGTCACCGATTTTGCGATGGTTTGCATCTAGATTTCCTCGGCGATATAAAACCTCGACCAAGCCAGCTGCGAAGCAGGAAACAAATGCACCCTTTTGAGCCTGCTCTATCGAAAATCCGTCCTCAACCAACTTGTCGTGCAATCTGGAAACAGACACAATGTAAACGTCAGAGTCCAACGTTTCGCCGAAAACCCTGCTCGATAACTGATAGAAATGCGTATCAACAATTGACAAGACAGTTTGGAATGAACTGTACAGTTTTGCCGGAACAAAATCGATGTCTTCGCGGTTTTCGATGAAAGCAACAATCACATCAGACATTTCTGGATCTACCCATTTGTCTGAGAAATCAAACTTTTCCTGCTCACCGTCGTGCTTCTGCAAGAAATAGGTGAAATCCGCTGGCGCGGCAAAGGTGGTGACCCTCTTTGGCGCTTCAGCCAATGCGCCACTTGCGCCGCAAACTAGGAAAGCAGAAATCTGTGCGCAGCGCGTCGCAAACCTAATCATTAAGAAAGCATCCCCAATTCTGCTTTTTCAGCAATACAGCTGCCACCCAGCCTCACCGCGCAAACTTCTTATGCTTCAATCGCTTGGGCTCCAGCGCGTCTGGTCCCAGACGGCGCTTTTTGTCTTCTTCGTAATCCTCGAAGTTGCCCTCGAACCATTCCACATGGGCGTCACCCTCGAAGGCCAGAATATGCGTGCAGATGCGGTCGAGGAAGAAGCGGTCGTGGGAAATCACAACGGCGCAGCCGGCGAAATCGACCAGCGCGTCTTCCAGCGCGCGCAGGGTTTCGACGTCGAGATCGTTGGTCGGTTCGTCGAGCAGCAGGACGTTGCCGCCCTCTTTCAGCAGGCGGGCCATGTGGACGCGGTTGCGCTCACCACCCGATAGCAGCGAGACCTTCTTCTGCTGGTCGCCGCCCTTGAAGTTGAAGGACGAGCAATAGGCACGGGAATTGACCTGCGCGTCACCCAGTTGGATGATCTCGGCACCGCCGGTGATCGCCTCCCACACGGTGTCGTTGTCTTTCAGGTCGTCGCGGTACTGGTCGACATAGGACAGCTCGACCGTGTCGCCCAGCGTGATGGTGCCGCTGTCGGGCTGTTCCTGACCGGTGAGCATCTTGAACAGGGTCGATTTACCTGCACCGTTGGGGCCGATGACGCCAACGATGCCGCCGGGGGGCAGGGCAAAGTCCAGCCCTTCGATCAGTTGCTTGTCGCCCATATGTTTCGACAGGCCCTCGACCTCGATCACCTTGCCGCCAAGGCGCTGGCCGTTGGGAATGACGATCTGGGCGCGGGTCAGCTTTTCGCGTTCGGACTGCTCGGCCAGTTCGTTATAGGCGTTGATCCGGGCCTTGGATTTGGCCTGACGGGCCTTTTGGCCCTGACGCATCCATTCCAGTTCGCGTTGCAGGGTCTTCTGCTTGGACTTGTCTTCGCGGGCTTCCTGCTCCAGCCGTTTGGCTTTTTGTTCCAGCCATGCGGAATAGTTCCCCTCGTACGGAATGCCGCGACCGCGGTCGAGTTCGAGGATCCAGCCGGTGATGTCGTCCAGGAAATACCGGTCGTGGGTGACGATGAGGATGGTGCCCTTGTAGTCGATCAGGTGCTGTTGCAACCAGGCGATGGTCTCGGCGTCGAGGTGGTTGGTTGGTTCGTCGAGCAGAAGCATATCGGGCGCTTCGAGCAGCAGCTTGCAGAGCGCCACGCGGCGTTTCTCACCACCCGATAGGTTTGCGATGTTGGCATCGTCCGGCGGGCAGCGCAGCGCTTCCATCGAGACATCGATCTGACTGTCGAGGTCCCACAGGTTTTCCGCGTCGATCGCGTCCTGCAGGGTGGTCATTTCCTCCATCAGCTCATCCGAGTAGTTCTCGGCGATCTCCATGGCAATCTCGTTGAACCGGTCGACCTTGGCCTTTTTCGCGGCCACGCCCAGCATGACGTTCTCGCGGACGGTCAGCGATTCATCCAGTTGAGGTTCCTGCGGCAGATAGCCGACCTTGGCGCCCTCGGCGGCCCATGCCTCACCGGTGAAGTCGGTGTCGAGGCCCGCCATGATCTTCATCAGCGTCGATTTACCCGCGCCGTTGACACCGACAACACCGATTTTCACGCCGGGCAGGAAGCTCAGGTGGATGTTTTCAAAGCACTTCTTGCCACCGGGATAGGTCTTGGAGACACCCTGCATGTGGTAGACATATTGATAGGCGGCCATGTCGCGTCCTCTGGGTCGGGGAAATCAAGTTGGAACGCTGGATATCCGAGGCGAGCGGGCGGGGCAAGCTGGTGGTATTGTGAATTTTCTGTGGTCGTTTGATCCGGTAGAACCAACACGACAAGGAGTGGTGGGGTTTTGGCAGAACTTGCGGAACTGATTGCCGGTTGGGCGCAACCGGGCCGGGTGACATGGATCGGTGTACGTCCTGGCCGCAGAGCGGAATTGGATGGGCGCAACGAGGTTTGGGTCTCAGCCGATGGGCTCGACGGCGACCGCAGCCGGGCGGGCAAGCGGGCGGTGACTTTGATCCAGCAGGAACATCTGGCGGCGATTGGCTCTTATCTGGGGCAAGGATCGGTTATGCCTGAGATCCTGCGGCGCAATCTGGTGGTTTCGGGGATCAATCTGGCGGCGCTAAAGGGGCGGGAGGTGCAGGTGGGGGAGGCCATTTTACGCTTTACCGTGATCTGCGCTCCATGCAGTCGGATGGAGGAGGCGTTGGGCAAAGGCGGCTATTCTGCTGTGCGGGGGCATGGGGGTTGGTGTGCCGAAGTAGTGCAGCCGGGGCAAGTCAGGCTTGGCGATGTGGTGCAGCCGATTGATTGACAACACCTCTCAGTTCTGAACATCAGCAGAGGATGGAACGCAGTACCATTCCATATGCGGGGCCCGGGCAGGTCGTGGGGTTGTTCGGAGGGTCATTTGATCCTCCGCATCAAGGTCATGTGCATGTGACGCGCGAAGCGATGAAGGCGTTCGGGCTGGATCGGGTGTGGTGGCTGGTGTCGCCGGGCAATCCGTTGAAGGAGCGGGGGCCTGCGCCTTTGGCGCGGCGGGTTGCGGCGGCGCGGGACGTGATGCAGCATCCGCGCGTTGATGTGACGGATATTGAGGCGCTGACGGGGACGCGGGCGACGGCGGATACACTGGCGGCGCTGCGGCGACTTTATCCGCAGGTTCGGTTTGTATGGCTGATGGGGGCCGACAATCTGGCGCAGTTTCACCGCTGGAAAGATTGGCGACAGATCATGGACAGCGTGCCGGTGGGCGTTGTGGCGCGGCCTGGGGACCGGATTTCTGCTCGGATGTCCCCGGCGGCTCGGCTTTATGCCAAGTACCGTATCGACGGGCAGGCGCGGCATTTGCTGGGGCGGGCGGATGCTCCGGCGTGGTGTTTTGTGAACGTGCCGATGGTTGACGTCAGTTCGACCGAGTTGCGCAATCGCGGGAATTGGAGCGATGGGGTGTTGCCCGAATGACTCCACTTGGCGCATAATCTTAATCAAGTGATTGTCTGCATTTAAGCTCTGGGATTCTAATAGACCCATGGTCGATCGAATTTCGCGTCGTTTGTTTCTGGGTGGATTAGGGGCGTCTCTGGTTCCGGGCACAGGTCTGGCCGAGGCGCCTTCGGTGTCTCTGCGCCCTGTGCTGCGTGGCCCGCAGCCCAGCGGGGCTGAGCGACTGGTTCAGGCGGCGGGGTTGAAGGGCGAGGTTGTTTTTGCCGTGGCCGACGTGGAAACCGGAACGCCGCTGGAGGTGTTCGGCGAGGGCCAAAGCCTACCACCAGCCAGCGTCGCCAAGGCGCTGACCGCGCTTTATGCGCTGGATGTGCTGGGTCCGGAGTATCGGTTCGAAACCCGCTTGATCGCGGATGGACCGGTGGAAAATGGTATTCTGAAAGGCGACCTGATCCTTGCGGGTGGCGGTGATCCGCTGCTGGATACAGACGCGCTGGCCACAATGGCAGCCAATCTGCGCAAGGCCGGGATCACCGAGGTGAAGGGCGCGTTCAAGGTCTATGATGGTGCGCTGCCCTACGTCTTCAGCATTGATCCGGGGCAGCCGGATCATCTGGGCTATAGCCCGTCGATCAGCGGGATTTCCCTGAATTTCAACCGTGTGCATTTCGAGTGGAAACGCGAGGGCACCGGCTATGACGTGACCATGGATGCGCGCAGCGCAAGTTACAGGCCGTCGGTGGATATGGCATCAATGCGGGTCGAGAACCGCAGCCTGCCGATCTACACCTATCAGCCAAGCGCGCGGCAGGATCGCTGGACCGTGGCCAAAGGCGCGCTAGGCAATGGCGGGGCACGCTGGCTGCCGGTACGCAAGCCTGCGCTTTATGCCGGAGATGTGTTCCGCACGCTGGCACGCGTGAATGGGATCGTGCTGGGCCGGGTGCAGGTGACGCGGCAAGCACCGCAAGGGACCGAACTGGTGGTGCATCAGAGCGATCCGTTGGAAAGCATCCTGAAGGGGATGCTGAGATATTCGACCAATATAACCGCCGAAATGGTGGGTTTGGCGGCCACCAAGGCGCGCGGGGTTGCGCCGCAGAGCCTTGAGGACTCGGCCGCAGAAATGAACCTATGGGCGGCAGAGCGTTTTGGCGCAGATGGGATCGCGATGGTCGATCATTCCGGACTTAGCGGTTCCTCACGTATGGCCCCCTTCGGTCTGGTCAATACGCTGGTGGCGGCGGGGCAGTCAGAGGAGCTGCGGCCGTTGCTTCGGTCCTTTACGCTGGCCGACAAAAACGGGCAGCCAGTCAAGGATCATCCGATCAAGGTCGACGCAAAAACGGGTACTTTGAACTTCGTCTCGGGTCTTGGCGGTTACATGACAACGGCAGATGGAGTGGATCTGGCCTTTGCGATCTTCACCGCCGACACCGCGCACCGCGCCACGATCCCGCGTGCGTCGCGCGAGCGCCCGGACGGGGCGCGGGCCTGGAACCGACGGTCTCGCACTTTGCAGCGCAATCTGATTGAGCGGTGGGGTACGCTCTACGGCAGCTAGGTCGTATGCCGCGCCCGTGCCCCGCGTTCGATAGCGGCAGCGTGCAGGCGGTCGATGCTCAGCTCGTATCGGATTTCTTCCAGCAGTCGCAATTCGGTTTCGGCCAGAGTGCCGTCAGCGGCGGCGACATCACAGGCCAGCGCGTAGGCGGTTTCGTTTAGGCGTTCGGGCAGGTTGTCACGGATCAGTCCGAACAGGGCATCCAGCCCGTCCACCTGCTCAAACAAATCAAACACGATCTGCGAGACGCGGCGGGTTCGGTCGATGTCGTAGCCTGCAAACACCGGCAGCATGTTGACCGCGCCTTCGATCTTGACCAGCTCTGCGGTTCGGATGTTCTCGTCCGAAGCGGAAATCGCCACCATGATCGCCACAAGGCAATCCTGCGGGGACATCGGATGTGGGGTTTGCTCGGTCATGGTGTCGTCCTGAATGAAACGTTTGTTGCCGCACGATAGGAGCGGGTGCAAGGAGGTTCAACTGGTAGTTTTGGGGTGCAATGAATGCGATCGATGAGGGTGGGTGATTTCGGCTGCGATGTAAACGTCCGTTGAGAGCTTACACCTGCCGTCGACCAGGCTTCTATTCTTTGCATGTGCTGCGCGTCGCGAACCAAGCGTTTCGGACTTTCACCGCCAGCATTTTAAAGCAGAACTTCGCCAAGTTAATTGACTGCACGGAAACGACTAGGCATGAGATTTAAAGCGTTTCAGTTGGGCGTTTTTCTATGCCTTGCAACGCCGGTCATGCCCGATATTTAGCAAGCTCACTCCAGAATAATTCTACAGCATCCGAAGTGTTCTGTGACTTACGCGCTGCGCAGATGTTCCACGTAAGGTTCTGTGCCATAGACACGGGTTTCACCGTCTTTGCATGGATCAGATCCGCAAATGTGTCCGCCATCCCTCCCACGATGTAGTCCGGTTCTGCCAACAATCCGGTCAGGAGGTTGTAGTCGTCGCATTCGATATGCGGCTGTGCATTCACCTTTTCGACGGCTTCAGCACCGCCACCAAGTGCTTTTGTCAAAGCGGCTTTCCAGTGTTTGTGGAGATGCGGAGATGCAAAGGGAAAATCGAATATGCCTGCCATCGTTTGCGGGCCACGCTGATGAATCTCATGGTCGCGATGTGCCACAAACTGGATTTGTTGTTTCTCCATCACCATAATCTCGACGTTGTCAGCTTCGGGTGTGTAGGTCAGGTCACCCAGGAACATGTCGAACTTTCCCGCCTGCAACAAATCAAGCGGTCGTGCGTAGGCGCTTACCAGAATTCGGAAACGAAGATCAGGCATCACTTGCCGCACTGATCGCAGGGCGGGCAGGATCAGGGTTCTCGTGGTCAGAGGCCCGCAACCGATCAGCAAAGTGCCCGGCCCGGTTTCGCGCAAAGCGGCCACGCGCGTTGCATACTGGTTCAGGTCTTCGCGCAGCGCCTGGGCGATTGGCAAGAACTCCTGCCCTGCGCGTGTCAGAGTGCTGTTGTTTCGGCTTCGATGAAACAAAACAAGCCCCGTATAGTCCTCGGCCTGCCCGACATAGCGGGACAATGATGCGTTGGACACACCCATCGCACGGGCAGCATTTTGGAAACTGCCGATTTCAGCCAATGTAAGAAAAGCGGTCAAAGAGTTTTCGTTCATCATGCCGTCAAACACATTTCAGGTTTTGCTCTTTAGATTTCACAATATGAAATTCCGGTAAAGCTCTGTTGCGACGCGAAAGTTTCGACCGCTATCCCTGATCGGACTTTCGATATTCCCTTCACCGGTATCGTCTTCTACGTTCGCAGAGGTAAAAATGTTCATTTTTCGATCTATTGTGGTTTCCGCCACGCTGGCTACAGCTTCGGTCTGTGCCCTGCCAGTTTTGGCCGAAACCGACCAGCCCAATATCCTTGTCATCATGGCCGACGATGTCGGCTGGGCCAGTCTGGGCAGCTATCATCAGGGTGTGAAAAGTATCAAAACCCCCAACCTTGACCAGCTTGCTGCGGATGGTATGCGCCTTACGGACTACTATGCACAGCCAAGCTGCACCGCAGGGCGATCTGCCTTTATCACCGGACAATTGCCAGTTCGGACGGGGATGCACACAGTCGGGCTGCCCGGAGATCCGGAAAAAGGTCTGAATGAAAAAGACCCTACTCTGGCAAACATCCTTAAATCTCTAGGCTACACCACCGGGCAATTCGGCAAAAATCACTTGGGCGATATGAACAAGTTTCTGCCAACTGTGAAAGGTTTCGATGAATATTGGGGCTGGCTCTACCACCTGAATGCGATGGAATACACCTCTGACCCCGATTGGCCCAAAGATCAGAAATTCAACGACACATTTGGCCCACGGAACATCATCCACGCCTATGCCACTGATACAATTGATGAAACCGTAGATCCACGCTGGGGGCTGGTTGGAAAGCAGCGTATAATAGACGATGGCCCAGCTCCGCCTGAACGGCAAAAAACGCTCGACGATGAGGTGACGGCCCATACTCTGGACTTCATCAACCGCGCGGTCGATAGCGACACGCCCTTCTTTGTCTGGATGGCCCCGGCCCGAGCGCATGTCTGGACACATCTGAGCCCCGAATACGAGGCAATGCTGGGCGACGGGCGCGGTTTGCAGGATGTCGTAATGAAAGAGCTTGACGACAACGTGGGCAAGGTCATGGCCCGTCTGGACGAACTTGGCATCTCGGACAACACTATTGTAGTCTTCACCTCGGATAACGGCCCCGAAACCATGACTTGGCCTGATGGTGGAACAACACCGTTCCGAGGCGAAAAAGGTACGACATGGGAAGGCGGCTTCCGCGTTCCTGCTATCATTCGCTGGCCCGGAAGAGTTTCCGCCGGGACCGTAAGCAACGGTATTTTTGCCGGTCTTGATTGGATGCCTACCCTCGTCGCCGCCGCCGGAGGACCTGACGATCTGCCTGGATCACTACTGAAGGGCTATGAGGGCTATCAGGTGCATCTGGATGGTTACAACCAACTGCCTTTCCTGACTGGCGAGGGTGAGAGCAACCGGGACGAGATTATCTACTACGAAGGTCCGGACCTGCAAGCTGTACGCCATGGTGATTGGAAAGCACATTTCACGATACAAACCGAAGGATGGGCAGGTCCAAAAGAGGAACTGAACGCGCCCCTGCTGTTCAACCTGCGCCGCGATCCCTATGAAAAGGCAGCTGAGGAGTCGGGGATGTATACCCGTTGGATGGGCAACAAAATGTGGGCCTTTGGCCCTGCTGCTAAATTCGTCCAAAACCACCTGTCTACCTTCATTGACTATCCTCCGCGGGGGTCGGACATAACCAACCAGGGCCATGTCGAAGAGCAGATATCGACCGAAGGTGGGATGTCGCAGTAGAAAACAAACCTCGGGAGGCATCACCTGTTGCCTCCCGATCTGTGTCAAGGATTTCATCGAGGGCCGCGAAAATCACGCTTCACCGCCTCTTTGCTATCGCACCGCCCGGTTCATCCCGCCGTCGGACAGTATACTCTGACCGTTGATATACCGGGCTGCATCGCTGGCGAGAAACACGCAAGCCTGCCCAATTTCTTCGAACGTTGCGGGCCGCTGAGCGGGGATTTCCCGGCGAGCCTGTTCGGACAGGTTCACGTTTTCGCAGAACCCCGGCAGCAGGTTGTTCATGCGAATATTGTGCCGTGCATATCGGTCCCCGTAAAGCTTTGAGAAACTATGCAATGCTCCACGCAGCATGCTCATGGGATAGGGCGCACGTGGCTCGATTGTGTTCATGGATGAGATATTTACGAATGCACCGCCGCCTTGTTCGATCAGAATGGGCGTGACGATACGGGCGATCTTGACGACATTTAGCACATACATATCCAGACTTTCGTGCCATAACTCGTCGTTGAGTTCCAATAGCGGTCCGTCAAAGTCAGGATCGAAACCGACAGTTTTGATGGCTTCAGGCACCGTTCCACCGTGACCCATATTACTGACGATTGCATCAATCCTTCCATATTTGCTCATGGTGTCGTCGACCATCGCTTGCAAATCATCGACATCTAATACAGAGCCGCGACGGCCAATGCCCTCAAGTTCCTCCGCCAATTCAACCGAGCGGTTGGACGGAGACATAAGCGAAACCTTATAGCCGGCTTTCGCCATTTCAATGGCACAACCCCGGCCAATTCCCTGTCCTGTACCTGTCATCAAAGCAACTTTGGTATCGGGCATGGTATGTCCTTTCTTTGGGCGCACAGTGTGTGAGGTTTATTGATCTGTGGTCAGTGTAACTGCCGGAAAAAAGCAGACCTATCGAGTTTTTGGGGCAATGCTGTTAGGTTTTCTCACATGCCGGAGAACCTTAGACATCTACGTGCCCTTCAGGCCTTTGATGAAACCGCAACCCACTCCAGCCTGACCAAGGCAGCGGATGTTCTGAACGTCACCCACGGGGCGATCAGTCGGCAAATTAAGCTGCTGGAACTGCATCTTGGCGTAACGCTTTTTCATCGCCGCCCAAATGGGGTTGAATTGACCAGTGCCGGGGAGCTTCTGCATCAATCGACGCGCGGGGCATTTTCGGCGTTGCAACTGGGCGTGATGGAGGTGAAGCGGCTGCATCACCGCCAGTCGATTACGGTGTCGTTGTCAACATCGTTGGCGCTTAAATGGCTTGTCCCGTTGCTCAGTTCATTTCAGCAAGAACATCCGGGTATCGCGTTGCTGCTGGACACAAATGATCGATTTGCGGATTTTGATGCGTCTGAGGTCGATGTCGCCCTGCGGTTCGGGGAACCCGGTTGGGACGGGCTCTATCATGAGCAGATAAGACAAGAGGACCTGATTGTTGTAGCAGCGCCATCCCTTGTTGGTAAAACCCGACTGCCGATGCCCGCCGAGAATTTGGCTGATCTTCCACTCTTGCATGATGCCTACAATGTCGGATGGGAAAGCTGGGCTGCGCAGGTAGGGCTGGGCGCTGACCGGATCAATTCACAGAGCATCAAGTACGTGGACAGCGCGGTTCTGTTGGAGGCTGCGATTGACGGGCAAGGTGTAGCGTTGGCAAGACATCTCTTGGCGGAGAGGGATTTGGAACTTGGTCGCTTGATCCGCCTCGATGAAAGCCGGGTTCCATTGGATCGGGGGCTCTACTTCGTCTGCCGCCCCGGCGATCAGGAACGGGTCACCGTGAGAATTTTCAGGAAATGGCTTATGTCGATTTAATCTTTTGCCTTGCTTGCAAATCCGCGAGAGCGATCAACAGACTACGTTTTTCAGAATGCCGCAATGCCCCGTGCTGCGGACACTTGTAACCAAGACCAGATATGGATTGCACGCTGTTCATGCTCATAGAGGCATGAAAATCACCACCCTTTATTGACTCATACTGCACCTGCACAATAACAGGGGCCGGTCCGGGCGCATGGGGTGTCTGGCACGTTTCCCGATGGAGTATCCAAATGTCTGACCTGCGTGAAACCGCGATGACGTCCAAGGCGTGGCCGTTTGAAGAGGCGCGGCGGTTGCTCAAACGGTATAAGCAGGGCGCTCCGGAAAAGGGATATGTGCTGTTTGAGACGGGCTATGGCCCCTCAGGTCTGCCGCATATCGGCACCTTTGGTGAGGTCGCGAGGACCACGATGGTCAAGCGCGCGTTTGAGGCGCTGTCGGATATCCCGACCAAGCTGATCTGTTTCTCGGACGATCTGGATGGGATGCGGAAAGTGCCCAGCAATGTGCCGAACCCCGAGGCGCTGCAGGATTATCTGCAATGTCCGCTGACCTCGGTGCCGGACCCGTTTGGTGAATATGACAGCTTTGGTGAGCATAACAATGCGATGCTGCGCCGGTTCCTCGATACTTTCGGGTTCGAGTATGAGTTCTATTCGGCGCGCGAGTTTTACCGCTCGGGCCAGTTCGACGAGATCCTGAAGCGCGCCGTTGAGAAGTATGACGACGTGATGGCCATCATGCTGAAAAGCCTGCGCGAAGAACGTCAGCAGACCTACTCGATCTTCCTGCCGATCCATCCCGAGACCGGGCGGGTTCTGTATGTGCCGATGAAGAAGGTTTGCGCCGATACCTACACTGTCACCTTCGATGACGAGGATGGCAAGGAATGGACGCTGCCCGTGACTGGCGGCAATGTGAAGCTGCAGTGGAAGCCTGATTTTGGCGCGCGCTGGGCCGCTTTGGGCGTTGATTTCGAAATGTATGGCAAGGAACATGCCACCAACGAGAAGATCTATGACGCGATCTGCCGGGCTTTGGGAGGTCGTGCGCCTGAGCATTTCTCGTATGAACTGTTCCTCGATGAGAACGGGCAGAAGATTTCGAAGTCGTCGGGCAATGGTGTTTCGATCGATGAATGGCTGACCTATGCGCCCACCGAGTCGCTGGCCTATTTCATGTATCAAAAGCCCAAGACCGCGAAGCGGATGCATTTCGATGTGATCCCAAAGGCGTATGATGAATATCATCAACAGTTGCGGGCCTATCCGGGACAGGACCTGAAGGCTCAGCTGAATAATCCCGTCTGGCATATCCATGGTGGCGACGTTCCGGAATCCACCCTGATGGTTCCGTTTGCGATGCTGTTGAACCTGGCGTCCGTGTCTGGGGCCGAGGACAAGGAGGCGCTGTGGGGCTTTATCCGCCGTTATGCGCCCGAGGCCACTGCCGAGACCCATCCCGATCTGGATCAGGCGGCGGGCTTTGCAGTGAGGTACTTCAACGATTTCGTCAAGCCGACGCGCCAGCATCGCGCGCCGACGGATCAGGAGCGTGAGGCGCTGGAAGCATTGAGGGCGGCCTTGGAAGTCTATGACGGGCCGATGGAAGACGAGGCACTGCAATCGGTGGTCTATTCCATCGGGCGTGAGCGGTTCGATCCGATGCGCGGCTGGTTCACGGCACTTTACGAAGTGCTGCTGGGGGCTTCGCAAGGGCCTCGGTTTGGTGGGTTCATCGCGCTTTATGGCGTGCCAGAGACGATTGCTCTGATCGACAAGGCGCTGGCCGGGGAATTGGCCTGATTTGACCTGATCCAGTGTGGGGCTACCCTTGCATCAGGAGGTGGCCCCATGCGTCAACTATTGCTTGCTGTATCCCTGAGTGCCGGACTGGCATCCGGAGTTTTTGCTCAGAGTGACGAGATTGAGGCCAATATCTCGGCGCAGATTCAGGCCTTCAGGGCGGATGACTTTGCCACCGCCTTCACCTTTGCCAGCCCCAATATCCAGCGGCTGTTCGGCGATCCGGAGAATTTCGGGATCATGGTGCGCCGTGGCTATCCCATGGTCTGGCGGCCTGCGGATGTGAGGTTTCTGGAGCTGCGCGAGATTAGCGGAGCCCTGTGGCAGAAGGTCATGATCACTGATGGTGACGGACGCGTGCATTTGCTGGACTACCAGATGATCCGGCAGGAAAACGACTGGAAGATCAACGGTGTACAGTTGCTGGGCAACTCCGACCCGGCGGCCTGATGCAACACCATCGTCACGGTGGTAAGAGCCGCGATTAATCCCTTTTCGATACTCAGACCCATGTGCTTGGGCTCAGGGCCCGGGCTGTATCGGGTTTTGGCGCGCGTGCTTGGCGCGATTGGGAAAGGGATTTTACATGAACAAGGCAATCACCGACGGCATCGTGTTCATGCCGCCCGCCTATGCGGCTGGTCTTGGGGTTTGGTCCAGTGGCGACGGCACGCCGGGCTCTCCGACCTATGAGGGGTCGGGGACGGGGGTGTTCGTTCCGGCGGATGCGGATTTCGCAGGCTGTCTGGAGATTTATATGACCCCAGAACCACAGCGGCTGCGCTATATGGGGCAGACACCTTTGTTGCCGGGCTGCTATTTGCAGATCAAGGCACGGGTGAAGGCGATCAGCGGGCCGCTTCCCGAGGTGCGGATTGCCGGCTGGGCCGGAGGAGCCGGAGATGCGCATGTGGACGGATTGGCCGAGCAGGGTCCGGCGGTGCAGCTGACCGGCTATGGCACCGTGCATGAGGTGACGGCCATCGTGGGCACGGGCCTGCGCCCCGGCGTGGACATGCCATGGGGCAATGCGGCGCTTTATGGACACTTTGGTTTGGATATCGAAGGCACCAACGGCGCGGTGGTGCGGGTGGATGATATCGAGATCACCGATGTGACCTCGGTCTTCCTGCGCGATTTGATTGGTCTGGTTGACGTGCGCGATTTCGGCGCTGTGGGTGACGGGGTCACCGATGACTCGGCAGCGTTTGAGGCGGCGGATCAGGCAGCGAATGGGCGCAAGGTTTATATTCCGCAAGGTGAGTTCAGGCTGGAAGAGAACACTAACATGGCGTCCGAGGTCGCATTTGACGGCACCGTCACGATGCCGGTCGACAAGATGCTGCTGCTGACCAAGAATTTCGATCTGCCCACCTATATCACCGCCTTTGGTGATGAAATGCTGGCGTTTAAAAAGGCGTTTCAGGCGTTGCTGAACAGCTCGGACCATGAATCGCTGGACCTGGGCGGGCGCAAGATCGCGGTGACCGAGCCCATCGATATGGCGGCGGCTGTGCCGAACCGGACGGGCTATGCCACCCGTCGCGTGGTGCGCAACGGGCAGTTTGACGTCAAAAGCAGCTCGAACTGGGATACCGAGACCTTCACCTCGATCGCGACCTACAGCCCGTCTGATCCTGATACGCTGACCAACGTGGCCAATGTGGCGAATATACCGGTGGGTTCGCTGGTCACCGGCAGCGGGGTCGGGCGTGAGGTTTATGTGCGGTCGAAAAACGAAAGCACCGGTGAAATCACGCTGAGCGCGCCGACTTATGATGCCGCAGGGACGCAGACCTTCACCTTCACATCGTTCAAGTACCTGCTAGATTTCAGCGGTTTCAGTGCGCTGCAGAAGTTCAACATGGAAGGGATCGAGTTCCAGTGTAACGGTCGGTGCAGCGCGATCCGGCTGTCTCCGGGCGGGAACACTTTTGTACTGAAAGACTGTTTCATCAGTCGCCCGAAGGACCGGGGTATCACATCAATCGGGCGCGGATGTCAGGGGATGCTGATCGATGGCTGCCAGTTCCTATCGACCGAGGAAAGTCTGGACGTGCCGGACCGAAGCTCAATCGCGCTGAACGCCAATGCCAACGACGTCAAGCTGCGCCACAACCGGGCCACGCGGTTCCATCATTTCGCGGTGCTAAGTGGCGACAACAATCTGGTGCTGGGCAACCACTTCTTCCAGGGCGACAACGTGTCGAACGGGGTGCGCAACGCTGGGTTGGTGATCATCGGCGGCTATAACAGTTCGTCCATCGCCGAGAACTATGTCGATAACTGTTTTATCGAATGGACCAACGAGCACGATGCCAACCCGGATTACTTCACCAGCTTCTCGTTCAGCGCGCTGAGCATCACGGATAACATCTTTTATGCCAGCGATGTTGCCCCCTGGTTCAGCTATCTGGTGATCCGCCCCCATGGCACAGGGCATTTCTTGAACGGGCTGACCGTCACCGGCAACAAGTTCCGTGTCAACAACGTGCGGATCGACCGAGTGGACCGGGTCGATACCAGTTTTGCCGATCTCGACCCGGAAAGGCACAAGAGGGTGTGTTTCGAGAACAATACGTTTCACGGCATCGATACGCCTTGCGCCAATCCATTGCGGCTGCAGCACACGCAAAGCTCACCGTCATCAGCCTGGACCGTCAGTTCGCAGGGCCAATTGCCGTTCGGGGGCAGGGCGCGCGGGTGTGATGCGGTTGTTGCCCTGGGAAGCCTCAGGACATCGTTGAATGCGGTGCGCTATACCGCGCCATATGTCGAGTTGCGACAGGGATCGGGCCAGAGCGATATCCGCCTGCGCTGGTCCGAAGGCTTGCGTGGTGCGGTTTCGACCATTCTGCGGATTGATACCTGATTGATGCGGTGGGCCGCCTGAATGTAGGCGGCCCATCTTTAATAGCTGCGCCACAATCCAAATTTGATCCCGATGTTATCATCAGCCGAATTGCGCTCGGCACCCAGAATCCAGGTGAGTCTGCCCGTCTTTGGGCGATACATCAGCGAAGGTCGCACCCTCCAGTACCATGGTCGGTCCGAAACATAAGAAGTTTCGATCTGCAGGAGCGGGTCAAACCGTCGACCCGAGGACAGACCGGCCGTGAAATCCAATTTGCGGATCACTGCCTCATGGGTGCGGTTTTCGAGCGCGGCGTCGACATTGATCCATCCGCCTCCCAATCCGGTTTGAATGCTTTTGCCGTATGAAAGTGTTGCTTTGTACATTGCCCAACTACTGTACTGGCGATGGTGCGCGCCAACGCCGAACTCAGCCGCCAGACGCCCTGCTGACCCCATGTCTGCAACCGGCACGCGGGCAAAGACCAGCGCGTGCCCATACAAATCCTGATGCTCCTCGGCATCCAGTCCGATCGTGAGTTTCGGCCGCAATCCCCACTCGGTATAAAGCGAGGATTTGTACTTGTAGACGTCTTCCTCTTTGAAAGCGGTCACAGATAACGCGGTGAAGCTTGACCCCTTCTCGCGGAGCCACGCACCGGACCATGCCGGAGTGCACACCATAAAAAGCAGCGGAATGACGAGAACCAGACGAGCCATGGGGGCAGCATCGGCAGACATGGTTAACGGATGGTTAGTTTCTTGTTCATCTTTGAGAAAGATTTTTTGATCCAAAAACATTGTCTATGTGCAGGAAAAGGGTGGCGTTTTCAAAAGCTGTGCTAGGCTCGGGTCAGCTATAAAGGAGGAGCCTTATGCCGCAGATTTCCAAAACCAACAGCTATCAGACTGTCATCACCACCTTCGAGATGACCCCCGGAACCTGCCAGGACCTTCTTGAGGCGCTGACCGATGCTTATGCCGAGTTCATTTCGAAACAGCCGGGTTTCATTTCAGCTGGATTGCATGTGAATGATGCCCAGACGCGGATTGCCAATTATTCACAATGGGAGCGCCGCGAGGATTTCCTGGCGATGTTGCGCACACCGGAAATGCGAGAGCGGAATCGCAGGGTTAACGAGCTGTGCAAGAGCTTTGAACCCGTGATGTACGACGTCGCCGAGACCTTCGGTGAGACCTGATCTGAGTCAATGCACGGCCACCACCGGTCGCGCAGTATAGCGGCACAACTACGGAGGCGCGAGCCATGTATCATAACATTCTTGTTCCCATTTCCTTTGATGCCGAACGGGACAGCTCGGCAGCGTTGAAGCTGGCAGAGCTACTGTCGACGCCCGAGGCTGCGGTTACGCTGCTGCATGTGGTAGAGCACATTCCGGATTATGCGATCTCGTACATGCCCGCCGAGTATCTGTCCGAAGCCCGCAAGGCCATCCAGGCCGAGCTTGATGCCCTGGCGGCGCGCGTCCCGAATGCGAAGGGGCTGGTGGTTGAAGGCCATTCCGGGCGAACGATTCTGGACTGGGCCGAAGTGAATAAGCCTGACCTGATAATCCTGGCTTCGCACCGCCCGGGGATGCAGGACCTGCTGTTGGGTTCAACCGCGACCCATGTGGTGCGCCACGCCAAATGTGCCGTGCATGTGGTGCGATAAAGTCGAGCTTTTTCCAAGCCGACCCCGATTGCGGCCATGGCTTTGCCACATACCGCGTGTAAGACCTATGGCATGACAACCGGGAAACCAACGAAAGACACCGATCCGAACCCTCGTCTTACACGGCGGCAACGGCGGGCAGACGCGTTGCGCAGGCAGGCTCTGTCTCCGGTGCGTATTCTACTGATGGTGCTGGCCTTGCCCTTAACCACAGGAATGATCGCAATCGGTGTCTACCTGCGCGTTTCAGACTACGAACGTCATGAAGCGGTGATCCATCTGGTGGCGCTGGCTGGGTGTGATGCTGTGGAGATGCTGGGTTTCGGGCCTTTTCGCGAAGGAAGGCCCGGATACCATAAGCGCAATGATCCCGATGGCGATGGTGTCGCCTGTGGCTCGTTTGCCTTGCAGAAACCACGCAATGTCGCGATGCCGGGAGATATCCAAGCCAATCCCCGGAATCTTCAGACCCCGAAACAGCGCACTGTCGGAACGGCAAAATTTTTGAAGCCTTGAATCGGAGGGGGGCGAAATCTTGAGAAGATTTCGGGGCGCTTTCTTTTCAAGAAAGCGTTGCGTGGCTCAGGTGAGCCAACGCAAGGGTTCGCGGTTGCAGAAGATTACGATCTGGCCCGAGTTTTCCGCCACTTGATAACCGCGACGATTGATTTCGGCCATAAAACGCTCCATCCCGGCAAATCGCTCTATATCGCGCGCCTTGCGACGGATTACGCCACCTTGCTGCACCGCCTTGGAGGCGAATAGATCACTGAGCCAAACCTCAGGCGAGAGGGGAGAATTGCAGTTATACATCACCTATGATTTGGCGCAGCTAGGTTAATGCCGGGTAAAGAAAGTTGCGCCCGCAAAGCGGGTCTTGCCTTGTCCTGACCAGAGCGCCACAGTCGCCGCGATGACTCGTGATGAATTCAATGCCTTTTGCTCGGACCTCAAAGCCACCAGCCATGTCGTGCAGTGGGGCAACGCAGATGTCTGGAAAGTAGGCGGCAAAGTCTTTGCCATCTGTGGTTGGAACGACGGAAAGGATGCGTTTACCTTCAAGGCCACCGATCTTGCCTTTGAGGTCCTCGGAGATGAGCTAGGTATCCGCCCAGCGCCCTATCTGGCATCGCGAGGTATGAAATGGCTGCAGGTTTACGATGAACGTGGCATGAGCGACGCGTCGCTGCGAGATCATATTGTAATCTCATACGATTTGGTCGTAGCTAAGCTGACCAGAAAGGCGCGGGCAGAGCTGGGCCTTTAAGGCGGTCAGTCTTTCATGGCGTGCAGCAGCTCAAGCAGTTTTTTCCGGTCATCATCGTCGGCATAGTCTCCGCTGGCCAGCCGTTCGGCGATGCTGAGGCGCAGACGGTCATGTTGTGTGCGAACCTCTTCGCCCGCCGTTTCAGCGAGGGTCTTCATGATCACTGCCACCGCCTGCTGCCGTTTGGTGGTGGGATTGGCGATGTAGTCCACAAGGCTTTGCTGTCCGGAATCAAGGATGTTTTCGGCCAGATCACGCAGTTGATCCCCATTTGGAAGCAACGGCGTAGGGGCATCTTGCGGTGGCAGAATCTCAGGCGGGTTGCGCGGGGTTTCCGCTAGCGCATTGGTGCCGTCAACAAAGGCTTCGGTGATCATCCGCGTGATCCTGATCGCGCGCGGATCTTTAAACAAAGTCGAGGCAATAGCTACGCCGTAGTCGGTATAGACCCAGGGATTGACCCGTCGGCCACCGCGGCCTTCGGGTTTTGAGATCACATTCTGTGATTGCAAATCCGCGACCTCAGCGTCGGAAAGCTGAAAGCGGTAGCCTTCGAACAGATCCTTATTGCGCGAGACGGCCTGATTGAAGGCGCTGACGGATTTTCCGTAAAACTGCGCCAGATCTTCTGCCAGAACCACGCGTACACCGCGCACCCTATGAATGGCGTTTTGGACCTCTTGAGGGCTGGGCAGGTTTTCCGGGTTCGTCATCATATCCGTTTGGAATCACAATTTGTGATTTCAAACGTGACGCAGCGCGCGCTGGGCTGCAAGTTTGAACTGCAGATAGGTTCGATGTCTCTTGCCGAGAGGTCTGCCAGATACGGCCAATACCCTGATGGAAATAACCTTTTTGAAAGAACAAGCTTACCCTCTATCAAGTTGACAATCCTAATGGATTGACTGATACAAACGGAACAAGACCGGGCCGTTAGCTCAGCTGGATTAGAGCAGGGAACTTCTAATTCTCAGGTCGGGGGTTCGAGTCCTCCACGGCTCGCCATTTTTTCAGATGTTTTTCGAAACGGGGCAAGGGTACGGCCCTTATATCTGAATTCAAAGCGGTCGGTCAGACTGCACCAAGCGGGTGCTTTCAGCTTTTCCCTCAGCGTTTTGGGCTGGACGTAAGGTCCAACCGCATAAACGCGCTGTTTGGATCGGCGTCATAGCCGTAGATCGGACCGCAATAGGAATATCCCAATGTTTCATATAGCTTGCGTGCTGCGTCATATTCCGAGAGATGATTTGCGCCAGTTTCCAGGACAAGTGCGGAAACGCCCTCGGCTCGGGCAAGATCGGCAAGATGGTTCATGATCACACGCGCCAATCCTCGGCCGCGCGCAGCAGCAACCACGTGCACCGATTTAACTTCGGCAGTGCCATCCGGCAGCGCCTTAAGCGCACCACAACCCAAGGGCTTACCCGCCTCATAAATAGCCCAAAAGCGAATGCCCGGCTCGCGCAGGGCATCAATGTCCAGCGTATGATTTGAGGTTTGCGGTGTCGCGTCCCAGCTATGGGCGAGATGCGCTTGAATGATCGGGCGCAGATCCTTGGCGCCGGGGTCTGCTTGGCGGATGTCGATCATTCACTGGGCCTTGTCAGTGGGTCCAGGGAGCGCGCCGGTCAGTGGCGAAATTCTCACCATAGCCGCGCGCCCGCAGGTTCGGTTTGCGCTTGTGCGGCTCGCATACCTGCGCGTCGATACCGTTGTCTTTGGCATAGTCCAGCGCCTCTTCCTTGGTATCGAACTTCAGACGCACCTGCGTTTGGGTGTCATTGGACGATGTCCAGCCCATCAGTGGATCGACCTCACGCGCAGAAGCCGGGGCGTATTCCAGAACCCATTTGCGGGTTTTGGCCATCCCCGAGGTCATCGCGTTTCGCGAAGGCTGGTAAATCCGTGCGCGCATGTCGCCTCTCCGTACTCACTTGGTGGGCTTGTTTATGCGTCAGAGCGCGCGCCGGGACAAGATGACAATTGTCGCGGGTCGCATGGACTGCCTAATGACAGGTATTGTCATTAGTTCGGGGTAGAAAGTGCGCAGACTTATAAGGACAGCAGGATGCTTCACCAAGAACGCCACCTCGACATCAACGCCCGACCCAATGAGATTTGGGCCATCCTCCGCCGCTTTATGCATATTGATGAGTTTGCCCCGCAGGTGACATCGGTTGATGCTTTGACTGCCGGATCGGATGGTGTTGGGTCACAGCGCCGGTGTCACTTCGCGAACGGCACATCATTGGTCGAAGAGGTGACGGATTGGCAGGTTGACCGCGGCTACACCGTGCGGTTGTCGCAGATGGCGATGCCTCTGCGCGAAGCAAAGGCGGCGATTGCCATCACACCGCTGTCCGACACGCGCAGCCGTGTTATCTGGAGTATGGATTTTCGTATGAAATATGGACCGTTGGGCTGGCTAATGGGACAAACCCTGTTGAAGATGATGATGGGTCGCGTACTGGCCGAGAACCTGTCGGCCTTGGCGGCGAAGGTTCAAACGCACCCCGACGCCCAATCCCGTACCGCTTAGCTGAAAATGAATCCAGATCAGCCCTTGCAGATGGACAAAATAAGAACAAATGTAGGGGCCTGACCCGGAGCCCGCCCATGCCTTATGCCCATTCCGACAAGACTCAACTGACCGCAGACGACGTGCGCGCGCGTCTGAAACTGGAGGGCGGCAAGCAGTTCGTCATGCACACCGAGTTCGCACCGGCTGGCGACCAGCCGACGGCGATCAAAGAGCTGGCAGGCGGTGTGACTGATGGTGAGCGAGATCAGGTTCTGTTGGGTGCGACCGGGACGGGCAAGACCTTCACCATGGCCAAGGTGATTGAAGAAACGCAGCGGCCTGCGATCATCCTGGCGCCAAATAAGACACTGGCAGCGCAGCTGTACGGGGAATTCAAGGGCTTCTTCCCAGAGAACTCGGTCGAGTATTTCGTTTCCTATTACGACTATTACCAGCCAGAAGCCTATGTGCCGCGCTCGGATACGTATATCGAGAAAGAATCGCAGATCAACGAACAGATCGACCGGATGCGCCACTCGGCCACGCGGGCGCTGTTGGAGCGGGACGATGTGATCATCGTGGCCTCGGTTTCGTGCATCTACGGTATCGGTTCGGTTGAGACCTATGGGGCGATGACGCAAGACCTGAAGGTAGGTCACGAATATGACCAGCGACAGGTGATGGCCGATCTGGTGGCCCAGCAATACCGCCGCAACGATCAGGCGTTTCAGCGTGGGTCCTTCCGCGTGCGTGGCGATTCGCTGGAAATCTGGCCGGCTCACCTTGAGGACCGCGCCTGGAAATTCTCGTTCTTCGGCGAAGAGCTGGAGCAGATCACGGAATTCGATCCTCTGACCGGCGAACGTGCCGCCACGATGGAGCAAGTGCGGGTCTATGCGAATTCGCACTACGTCACGCCGAAGCCGACGATGAATCAGGCGATCATCGGGATCAAAAAGGAACTGCGCATCCGACTGGACCAACTGGTGGGCGAAGGCAAACTGCTTGAGGCGCAACGCCTGGAACAGCGCACCAATTTTGATCTGGAGATGTTAGAGGCCACCGGCGTCTGCAACGGGATCGAGAACTACTCGCGCTATCTGACCGGCCGCGCGCCGGGTGAACCGCCCCCGACCCTGTTCGAATTCATCCCGGACAACGCCATCGTCTTCGCCGACGAATCCCACGTCAGCGTCCCGCAGATCGGGGGCATGTACCGTGGCGACTATCGGCGCAAGTTCACGCTGGCAGAACACGGGTTCCGCCTGCCGTCCTGCATGGACAACCGCCCGCTGAAGTTCGAGGAATGGGACGCCATGCGCCCGCAATCCGTCTTCGTCTCGGCCACCCCGGCGAAGTGGGAGATCGAACAGACCGGTGGCATCTTCACCGAACAGGTGATCCGCCCAACGGGCTTACTGGACCCAGAGGTTGAAATCCGGCCTGTCTCCATGCAGGTGGACGACCTGCTGGATGAGGTGCGCAAGGTGGCCGCCAACGGATTCCGCACGCTGGTCACCACGCTGACCAAACGCATGGCCGAGGACCTGACCGAATACCTGCACGAACAGGGCATCAAAGTGCGCTACATGCACTCGGATATCGACACGCTGGAACGCATCGAAATCTTGCGCGACCTGCGGCTTGGCGCATTCGACGTGCTGGTCGGCATCAATCTGCTGCGCGAAGGGCTCGACATCCCAGAATGCGGGCTGGTCGCCATTCTGGACGCGGATAAAGAGGGTTTCCTGCGCTCGGAAACCTCACTGATCCAGACCATCGGTCGCGCTGCGCGGAACGCAGATGGCCGAGTGATCATGTATGCCGACAAGATCACCGGCTCGATGGAGCGCGCCTTGGGCGAAACCAACCGCCGCCGCGCCAAACAGCTCGCCTATAACGAAGAACACGGCATCACGCCTGAGACCGTGAAGAAAAACGTCGAGGACGTTCTGGCCGGTCTCTACGAAGGCGATGTCGACATGAACCGCGTCACCGCCACCATCGACAAACCGATGCACGGCGCGAATTTGGAAGCGCACTTGAACGGGCTGCGCGACCAGATGCGCAAGGCCGCCGAGAATCTTGAATTCGAAGAAGCCGCCAACATCCGGGATGAGATCAAACGTCTGGAAGCGGTCGATCTGGCCGTCGCCGACGACCCCATGGCGCGCCAATGGGCGGTCGAGAAAGCCTCGGAAGACGCCATGAAATCGCGTGGACGGTCGACGGCTGGGCGGCCGGGACAGCGGGGTGGGAATGTGAAGAGAAGGAAAAGATAATTTACCGGATTCCCCTGTAGCGATTTCCGAGCTAGATAGGCTACAGGAGGACACTGATGCCGCTTGACCACGCGATACTAGGACAGGGTGTTTATACACCTAGGGAAGCAGCACGATTGGTTGGAACCAATGTGCAGCAGGTCCTGCGTTGGACACGCGGCAGTGGCCCCCACCTACCGCTTTGGAATGCACATTATCAGTTCTTGGATGATGACATTACCGAGATTAGTTTTTTGGACTTAATTGAAGTCCGTGTTGTTGCCGCGATGCGAAACGCAAACATATCTCTACAATCCATCCGATTTGCGATTTCGTTCGCCCAAGACAAGTTTGGCATTGAGAGACCACTGGCGTCTCAATCGTTCAAAACTGATGGCTCCGAAATTCTTATGGAAGCGATTGAAAATGACGGTGAATACGTAAGCCTTTCGAAAAAAAGACCCGGTCAAAAGGTCTTTAAGGACATCATTTCACAGTCTCTAAATGACCTCGAGTACGAGGGAGAAGTAGTAGCAAGGTGGCGACCGCGAAATCACGTCGATGTAGTCTTGGACCCAACGCGTCATTTTGGCGATCCAATTTTAGATGAGTTCGGAATTTCGACGGGCACAATTTACAAAGAATTTGGTGAGTTTAACGACACAAACTATCTTTCGAAGATTTACGAAATTCCGGAAAAACTTATTCGCAAGTGCATTAAGTTTGAGCGCAGCTTAGACGAGGCAAATGGTTAAAGTACTTTTTGATCATAACATGCCACCCTGCATCGCTCGGTCGCTTCATGAACTGATCAAAGTCGATAGTCACGAGGCCTGCGCACTGCGGGATATTTTCCCGAAGAACATCTCTGACATTGATTACTTCAATAGGCTTGGCAGCGATTGGATCGTTGTTTCAAAAGACCTTCAAAATAGTAAAAAGAAAGCCGAAAGAGCTGCTATTTTGAGGAATAATGTCGTGGCATTTTACCTCGCCCCATCATTGCAAAAGAAAAAAGTCGGAGAACAAGCCGCTGCAATTTTGTGGCACTGGGATAAAATTCTCCTGCAACGATCCACGGTAAAAAGCGGACTGTTTCAACTACCTGAAAACAGGTCGAAGTTTAAATCCTTGTGAAATTCGGCGTTAGTGTAGCAACACTCCACCCTTGCAGCCCAGCGCCCTCTCCTCCACGTTTGAAATCACAAATTGTGATTCCAAACGGTTGCCATGACGAACCCCAACACCCTGCCCTGTACGCATGAAAGCTAATGTTCGATCCACTGGTGCGCTCTGCCGTAGCTGAGACTCTACATCAGACCGCACGGACTCCGTCACAATGTGATGGGTTGTTGAAACGTCCTAAAAATCAAAAAGCTCGTCCAGAAAGCCGCCGCGTTTCTTCTTTTTCCGGTATCCGTGATCAGATCGGTCATCATAACCCCGCTGCGGCGGTGGCGGCGGCGTATGGTCGGCAGAGCGATCAATGATTTTGTCCAGCTCTCCACGGTCCAGCCACACGCCACGACATTGCGGACAATAATCAATCTCAACCCCGCTCCGTTCGGTGATTACCAGCTGAGTTCCATCAATCGGACATTGCATCAGACGCTCTCCTTTTTCTGTCCTGAACAGATGGGAGCGCGCGCAGGGTTTTTCACCCTACTGCGACCGCACGTCCCTCTATGGGCAAAGCTGTAGGGCAGAGTTGACCCGGTCCCGCGCTGCCCTCTTCAGCATTGGAATTCACAAATTGAGGTTCCAAATGGTTGCCATGACGAACCCTAAGAAATTTCTCAGCAGCTGATGGGTGCATAGACCCATTGTCTCTGTCTTCGAGCCCTCAATGCTGGGTTGGATACTCCCTAAAACGCGATAGAAATGTGCTTAGGGCTCACCTCAAAACGCAGGCGAAACCCAAACGTGAATTGGTCTAACGAGATGCGTGTAACGAGACCGCAGAACGACCCGAGTTTGGACAAAATTCCGCCCAAAATCGTCAATAGCCGCCGCAGTGCAACAGATCGAATACAGATTGGAAATCAATGAAAAAGGCAGCTCTGCTTCTTACCCTATTGCCTGCAGCCGCATTCGCCGAGGAACGGGTGTTTGAATGTGAGGCACCGGATGCGGAACACCCGGAAATGGCCGCTCGGCTTGTGAAGTATGATGGCCAGCAAAAGGGCCACATTACGATCGGGGACATCGACAAGGATGTGGATGTGTTTCCCGGTCTCGACACCCTGACCTATCTGTATGTCGGTGAGGATTACACGCTGAATTATAACGTTCACCCTGAGAAGGGCACGTTTGATTACTCTGCCTCTGGTAGCAAGTCCGGATGGGGCAAGGGAACGTGCGTAGAGACCACCGGCCAATAATGGCGTTCGAATAGAATGGTTTAAGGCGCGGTCGGGACGGCAGTCTGGTCGCGCCTTTGCTTTTGTTCCGAAATCAAGTTCGCACAGCTGATCCAAGCATTTGCAACATAATTACGAGCCAAGGCGGTACTTAGTCGGTGTCATTCCGGTCTGGCCCCTGAAAAAGCGTGTGAAATGGGATTTGTCGGAGTAGCCGAGCATTAGACCGATCTCAGCTATTGTCATTTTGTCTTCTCCGAGGTGTTCCTTGGCGACATCGACACGCAGCCGTTTGATTTCGCGGGGCAGCGTTGTGCCTTGTTGCTGAAGCGCTTTCAGAAACCGTTCCGGCTGTATTCCCAACAATCCAGCCACCACCTCTGGTCCCAAATCGGTTTCATCCAGCTTATCGCGTAAAACAGATCGCAAAGCAGCTACTACGGTTACTTCTTCATCTTGTCGCGGTGAGGCGATGGGCTTGGCAGAGCCCTCAGAGACATGGTGCAAAAACAACCATTCTACAGGGAAACTAATTTGCATTCCGGGATCGGTCCCAAGGCCGACCTCGATCCCTTTGTAATCGATAGGTAGTCCGTTGATGTATCTGCTTTCCCATCGCACACGCGAAGAATCCCAGGCATCTCCGACGACGGTCTGCAATAGGCGTACATAGATTGCGGCACCAAAACCGGTCACCTGAATCGGCGGTACAGTAGGCTCTTGTTGTCTTTCGATTCGATAAGTCGCTTTATCCGCTTCTACGACAAGGCTGTGTCGCACAGAATTGGATTCCTGCGGTACAAGCCCCACGAAACGGGTAAAGAACTCGAACAGCGTCTTTGTCGATTGCAGGGCCTGAGCGAACGGAGGCCACTCTTGCAGGTCAAACGTCTCCCCTACTTTCAGTCCAAGGTATCGATCTCCTGACACTTCTGAGAAGGCATTTACCAAACCGTAGACCAACTCTGAGTGCACGAACACGGCTGGGTCAGACAACAGTTCGGCTTTCAGGCCAACCTGATCCAATGCTGGTTGCGGATTGATCTTACGTTCGGTGAGATATTGCAGGAACGGAGCAGCTAAGGAGAGGCGAATAAAGCCCTCGCTATGCTCTTGAGAGGTGGAGTTGAAAGGCAAGCTCGTCACCCTTGTCTGGATTAGTTTTAAGAAGTGGCCATTTTTTCAATCACATTCGAACATCCTAATTCGAAAGTGGCAACCGAGCCAAGATTTTCCGGACTACAGTTTGCAAAACACGAATATGAAGGGAGTACTTATGTCCGGCCTACGATTGTCCCTTTGCTCGACGGTAATTGTCGCTGCAGCTCTTTCTTTTTCAACGTCCGCGCATGCTCAGGATCAAGAAGAACCTCAAACGTTGTTTACCAACGTGCATGTCTTCGATGGCGTCAATGAACAGCGTATCGAGAATGCCAGCGTATTGGTCGAGGGTAATCTGATTAAGGCCGTATCAACCGATGCGATCGATGCCCCCAATGCTACGGTCATTGACGGAGAGGGACGGACACTGACCCCCGGGTTTATTGAACTGCACGCGCACCTCATGCTGATGGGGCCTACGTTACCTGCGATGGAGGCCAACACAACGTGGGAGGACTTTGCCATACACGGTGCACGGATGGCCGAGATGTATTTGATGCAGGGCTTCACCACAGTCAGGTATGCGGGTGGCGCCAATGGCGGGTTACGTCGCGCAATTGACGCAGGCCAAATTGACGGCCCGCGTTACTTTCCATCTGGTGCATTTATCGGAACGCGAGGTGGTCACGCTGACTTCGCGAATTTCACCGCACCGCCCGGGTCTGAAACAAACATGAGCAGGCTGAACTTGGCGCAGGAAATTAGCGGTGTTGATGACGTTTACAAGTTCGCACGCAACAATTTCCGCATGGGCGCGACGCAGTTGAAGTTCATGCAATCTGGTGGCGTCGTATCGGCCTTCGATCCGTGGCAGTTGCTGGCTGGATCGCCTGAGGAAATCAAAGCTGCGGTACAGGTGGCAAACGAGTATGGCAGCTATGTCATGGCGCATTCCTATCGGAAGGAAGCAATCCTGAGCGCGCTAGAGGCGGGTGTGATGTCGATCGAACACGGCTTCTCGTTTGACTGTGAAATTGCCCAAGTCATGAACGAAAAAGGGGCATATATTACGACCAACCTGACGGCCTTCGATCCCGGATTGCTTGATATTCCGGCAGTGGCAAATGTCCCGTCGAGCCTTGCCAAAGCAAAATCCGCCTCGGCCACATTTGCGGGCTACATCGACAATATGAAGGAATGCCCGGTGAAGCGAGGGTTCCAGACCGACTGTGTTGGTTCGGTCGAGGCATGCAATATCCAGATTGCCTACGAGAAGCACCTGAACAATGAGTTTTTTGGACCCTACACGTCGATGGTGACGTTGACATCGACGGGTGGTGAGGTGGTCGCTTTGTCAGGTGACTTTATGAACCCGTATACCGCCGGAAAACTCGGCGTTATCGAGGAAGGAGCTTATGCGGATATCCTGCTCATCGATGGTAACCCACTTGAAGACTTCTCGGTTGTTGGCACGGGTGATCAATGGTTCGGTGCCGACCCGAGGCCTGAAAGCCCAGATACGATCCGCCTGATCATGAAGGACGGCGTCATCTATAAAAACACACTGGATTGACCTGTCTGAACAGCCGGAGAGTATTTATGCGACATTGCTTCCGCTCCGTAGTATTCGCAGGGTTGGTTTGGTGTGCTCATCCTGTCATGGCGACGCCAGGAACCGCGTTAGACTGGTCTGACCTGCCTGACCCGTCCGCGCAGGTCTTTGAAGACCCCTATCGCGAACTTAGCGCTGAACAGTTCGACGATGTTCTTTACGTCGTAAGGCTGCGCGGCAGATTGCAGCGGGAATCTGGTATCGATGAAGAAAGGCAGAAATGGCAAGAGCTTCTGACCGAGACTGAGGATGCCTTGGTGGCAGATGGTATTGATGTCGACTGGCTACTCGATCAGCGAGAGGTCGTAACAGAACGTCGAAGAAAGGCTGGTACAAACGGAAATCCGCAATTCGACGGTCAAACAATCACACTCGCGGGCTTTGCCATTCCCGCTCCGAGTGATCCGGACGGGCGACCTGTCGCGTATCTGGTGCCGGAACGCGGGATGTGTAGTCACATGCCTCCTCCTCCGCCCAACCAGATGATCCGTGTGCGGTTGAATGGAGACTGGACGCCCAGCTATTTCCACGAACCTGTTCGGCTAACGGGCACTTTGACCATCAATCCTTCTGTTCAGAACATGATGGTTGTGGACGGCCTTATGCCTATGAATGCGACGTTCCAGTTGGAGACGGAACGTGTCGAAACTCTGGAGACTGAAGCAGACAGGCTTGAATGGAGGCAGCGCGCCGCCGATCGCATCCGGGCGGCGGGAGCTCGCAAGACCAGCGGGGCAAAGACGTCTGAATGATAAGACTTCTGTTTGCCGCATTGAGTATTGCCTTTGCTGGCGCAGCGTCGGCTCAGGGACTGTCCGGGCCATCTTCGGTTGAAGCTGATCTAGAGCCCGGCGATGGGCTAACCGATCCGCAATACCGTTCCGATTTTCCACGCAACATCGCACCAGGTTGGTTTCAGTGGAAAGACCGACTGGCCGAGGACGGTTTTCGCTTCAATATTGATTACCTGGCATTGGGCCAATCCACGAATGCTGATCTGGGAACCGGCGAAGCGGCAAGCGGTATTGCGCGTTTTTACGGCAGTTGGCAGGCAACTGAACGCGGCTCTTTGACATTCAAGATCGAAGACCGGCACAGTTACACCGATGTTGCCCCGCAATTCCTTGGGCTGGATGGCGGAGCACTTTCGATCACTGGGACAGCCTTCAACGATAATGGTTTGCTGCTGACCAATCTGTTCTGGACGCAAAGGGCCGAGAACGGCGCGTGGACACTGCAAGTCGGGCAGATTGATGTAACGGACTTTGTGGACATTTACGGGTTGGTCAGCCCATACAGCGGTTTCCAGAACCTGTCTTTCAATACCAACCCGACTATCAACACACCCAATCAAGGCCTTGGCATTGCCGGTGGGGTAAAGCTGAGCGAAAACTTCTACGCTGTTGCGAGCATCTCAGACGCAAACGCCGACCCGTCTGATCCAAACTTTGATGTGTTTAGCGATGGCAATCTCTTCAAGTCACTCGAGCTTGGTTACACCTCCGGCTTTGATCGCATCTACTTTGACAATATCCATTTGACCCTTTGGCATGCGGATGCAGCCGACGATGGTAGCCGCCCTGAAGATTATGGGGCTGCCTTCTCAGCGGCTTGGTTTGTTGGCAATAAATGGATGCCATTCTTCAGGGCAGGGGCCTCAAAAGGGACAGCGGCGCTTTATGATCGGTCCGTTTCTGCAGGTCTGGGATATTACGGTCGCAATACCGATCTGGCCGGGCTGGGACTGAACTGGGCCGAGGCAAGGGGCATAGACGGTGATCAGTTCACGCTCGAAGCATTCTATCGTTTTTCAATATCACCCGGGCTGCAGATCACGCCATCACTGCAGTTCATTTCTGACCCGCTGCTGAACCCCACGCAGGATAGCATTATGCTGTTCGGTCTAAGAACTCGGATCGTTTTCTGAGGTGGGGCGAAAGCAGACTCCAAAAATAACAAAACATTCAGTTTTGTCGATAAAAGGGAGGATCCATCCATGCGTACCTTGTTTCTGGCGGGCACGTTGTCTGTTTTTTCGACACTAGGCACCGCGCAGACTTACGACATCGTCATTCTCAACGGTCGGGTCATGGACCCGGAAACTGGGTTCGACCAGATTGCTAACGTTGGAATAAGCAACGGCTGGATCACTGCGATCACCGACGAAGATATTAACGGCAGCCAGTCCATCGATGCGACAGGGCACGTTGTGGCACCCGGATTTATCGACCTTGAGCAACACGGGTTGGACCCTTGGGGTATCAAAGTAAACCTTAGGGATGGCGTCACAACTCAAATGGATTTTGAGGTCGGAGCCGCTAACATTGATGAATGGTATGAAGCACGAGAGGGCTCAACGCAGGCAAATTATGGCACGGTGGTTGGACAAGAATTCGCACGGATGCGGGTCCATGACGGGCTCGTGCTTGAAGGTGGAGATATAGACTTCCGGAACTTCTTCGCACTGAGGGCACAATCTGTGGAAGACGGCGTCGAGGGGTGGTCTTCTGTACCAAGCAACCGTGAGCAGATGAACGAAATCACTGCCCAGCTGGATGAGGGACTACGTCTTGGAGCACTCGGTGTGGGATCGACCATTGGTTACGCCCGCGAAGGTATTACCACCTATGAGATGTTCGAAGCACAGCGGGCTGCGGCGCGTTACGGTAGACTGACTTCCGTCCATCACCGATTTCATCCCAGTGCTTCGACGCCGACAGAAACACAGACGGGTGTAAATGAAATCTTGGTCAATGCGATGGTGCTTGGTGCCCCGCTGCACATTCATCATGACAATGATTATGGGTGGTGGGAAAATCAGGAAAAGCTCCAGATGGCCCGCGACCAAGGCTACAACGTCTGGTCCAGCTACTATCCTTGGACTGCCGGATCGGGAAACTACGGCGCTTCGATCATCGCCCCAGAAAACTGGGAAGGTTCGATGGGGTACAAATACGAAGACACCATCTTTGATCCCCAGCTCGATCGCTTCGTGACAAAAGACGAGTTTTTGAGCTTCGCTGAGAATGAACCGGGACGGACAGCCATAGTTTTTAGCCCTCCAAGAGAGCAATGGCTGAATGATTGGATCACCATCGCAGGCTATGGCATCTCGGGCGACGGTATGGCTGGGCTAGACATCGAGGGCAACTTGATGAATTGGGATGCTCCTTACGAAGACTATGCCGGGCATCCTCGGTCAGCAGGCAGCCACGCGCTTGTCTTGAGACTGGCTCGCGAAGCGAATGTGCCGCTTATGCTCACACTCACTCAGCTAAGTTACATCCATGCGAAGCGCTTAGGTGACACAGGGTTGCGAGCAATGCAGGTGCGTGGGCGTATGCAGGAAGGCATGGTCGCGGACATCACGATTTTCGACCCGGAATCTGTGACCGAAAAAGCGAACTATACTCTCGGTCAGCAAGGTCTTCCGTCAGAAGGCATTCCGTACGTGCTCGTTAACGGAACCCTTGTTGTTAACAACAGTGAAGTTCAGCGAGATGTTTATGCGGGACAGCCAATCCGGTTTCCAGTCGAGGACAGCGGACGTTTCGTTCCGGCTGGTCGCGAGCAGATCATGGGTATTCTCACGCCGGATACCGGCACGGCCCGTCCAACACTGCTCGATGATATCACAAATAGTGAAGCCAATGTCGCACCTGTTGATCCACCAACTAATCAGTTTGCATCGATAGAGCCCACCGACCCCTTTGATTGGTTTACTCCTCGCAACGGTCTAGATGACGGTGCCCTGTTCTTTTGCGTCGTGCATGCTCGCTTCGAAGACCGTGCAACGGTAAATCGTGATTATGCGAAGGCCATGATGTCTAAAACGGGCGGATTTAGAGGTGCTAGTCGCGTAAGACCTTGATCCATTGTGGGGAAAGGATGGTGGGTGATGAGAGACTCGAACTCCCGACATCTTCGGTGTAAACGAAGCGCTCTACCAACTGAGCTAATCACCCGTGAGGGCTCATGTAGCTAAGCCCGTGCGTGGGTGCAAGAGGGTATGGCACAATTTCTTTTGCAAAATCGCGCAAGGTTTCAGATCAGCGTTTAGGCAACTGGGCGCGGTTACCAATCGAGCAAACTCATGTGTCATATCGTGGTTGAATAGCGAAATGCGGATATCGCTGTTCAGGCGAGGCGGATCAGACACGTTGTTTAGCGATTGAGCGCTCTACCTCGGGAGTTTCCGGTTTTAGAGAAGCGCGACAGCATATTGATCTTGGGTTGGGCGATTCTCGTTTTCCACCGAATTCTGAGTTCAATATGGGCCGTAGCTTTGGTTGTAAGGCCAAAGGGCCTTGCCTGCCACGTGTTGCCTCCGATATGCCCAGAGGGATTGCAACCCTCTGATCCGGAGGCAAAGAATGACGGGCGCCTGTCGCTGTCTGATCGCAGCTTTGGCCTTCTGCGCGATACTCGCTGTCCCGGTTCGGGCCGAGGGCGTGCTGGTTTTTGCCGCCGCCAGCCTCAAGACCGCACTGGACGTGATTGCCAGAAGTTATGAGGCTGAGACCGGGCAAGAGGTGACGGTGTCGTACGCGGCCTCCTCGGTGCTGGCGCGGCAGATACAAGCGGGGGCGCCCGCCGATCTGTTCATTTCGGCCAACGAGGATTGGATGGACGTGCTGCAGGATGAGGGCCTGATCAATACCGCTTCACGTATTGAGTTGCTGGGTAACGGGCTGGTTTTGATTGGTGCGCCGGGGGCTGACACGGCCGAGATTGAGGCGGGGTTTGACCTGAGCACCCGTCTAGGCAGTGGGTATCTGGCCATGGCTTTGGTCGATGCGGTGCCTGCGGGCATCTATGGCAAGGCCGCGTTACAGGGTCTGGGACTTTGGGGCGATGTTCAGGACCAGATCGCCCAGACGGACAATGTACGCGCCGCGCTGGCGCTGGTTGCGACGGGGGCGGCGCCTTTGGGCATTGTCTATCGCTCGGACGCTGTGGCTGATGAGCGGGTCGGGGTCATCGGTGTCATCCCGGCAGATATCCACCCGAAAATTGTGTATCCAGCAGCCCTGACTTCTACTGCAGAACCTACGGCGCACGCGCTTTTGACCTATTTGCAAGGCAATTCCGCACGGGCCGAATTTGTGAGGCAGGGGTTCTCCCTGCCCGAAGGTTAGTACGATGGGATGGTTGGGCCCGGCAGAGATGGAGGCATTGCGCCTGTCGCTGCGCGTATCGTTCTGGGCAACGCTGATCACGTTGCCCTTTGGGATTTTCATTGCCTATGCGCTTGCGCGCTGGCGGTTTCCGGGGCGCCAGTTGCTGAATGGTCTGGTTCATCTGCCTCTGATCCTGCCGCCGGTGGTGACCGGCTATCTGCTGCTGCTGACCTTTGGGATTCAGGGGCCGTTGGGCGCGCCTTTGGCCGAGCTTGGGATCGTTTTTGCTTTCCGATGGACCGGCGCTGCGCTGGCTGCCGGGATCATGGCTTTTCCGCTGATGGTGCGCGCGATCCGGCTGTCGATCGAGGCAGTAGACCCAAAACTGGAACAGGCAGGCGCCACTTTGGGGGCGTCGCGTCTGCTGGTCTTTGGAACGGTGACGCTGCCAATGATCCTGCCTGGGGTCATTGCGGGCGCGATCCTGGCGTTTGCCAAGGCGATGGGAGAGTTCGGGGCCACGATCACCTTTGTTTCTAACATACCCGGTCAGACGCAGACGTTGCCCTCGGCAGTCTATGCGTTTTTGCAGGTTCCAGGGGGTGAGGCGGCGGCGACGCGGCTGGTGATCATCTCGATCATCATCGCCATGGGCGCGCTTTTGCTGTCGGAATATGTGGGCCGTCGTGTGGCCAAACGCGTGGCCGGATCATGAGCCTGTCCGTCCGCCTGCAACACCAGCTACCCGGGATGAAGCTGGACCTCGATTTCGACGCACCTTCCGGTGTAACGGTTCTGTTTGGGCGTTCTGGTTCGGGAAAGACGACGGTAGTGAATGCAGTCGCTGGGCTATTGAGGCCCGAGGCCGGGCGGGTCGCGGTCGGCGATTGGGTGTTGTTCGACACGGATCGTGGGGCATGGCTGCCGCCACATAGACGGCGCTTGGGCTATATCTTTCAGGAAGGCCGTCTGTTCCCGCATCTGACCGTACGCCAGAACCTGAATTATGGTCGCTGGTTTGCACCGCGCGGGGCACGACGCGAAAACCCGGATCGGGTGATCGAGATGTTGGGTGTTGGCCATCTGCTGGACCGCCGCCCAGCCATGCTATCGGGGGGTGAGAAACAGCGCGTCGCCATTGGCCGCGCCCTGCTGGCCAGCCCGCGCCTGATCCTTGCGGATGAGCCTCTGGCCGCGCTCGACGACGCGCGAAAGGCTGAAATCCTGCCCTATTTCGAACGGTTGCGGGACGAGGTATCAGTCCCGATACTCTATGTGACCCATTCGGCGGCCGAGGTTGCCCGGCTTGCAACGTCCGTGGTTGCGCTGCAGGACGGGCGTGTCGTGCGGCATGGTCCCGCGTCCGATGTTCTGTCGGACCCATCCGTGGCCCCTGCAGGCGTGCGCGCGGTGGGGGCCGTTCTGCGGGTCCGTGTTACGGCGCATCACGACGATGGCCTGTCCGAACTTGATGCCGGTGGCGCTCGTCTTTACCTGCCTCGGATTGCCCATCAAATCGGCGAAGAGCTGCGTATTCGTATTCCGGCGCAAGAGGTGATCCTGTCCAATAGACCACCCGAGGGTCTTTCAGCCTTGAATGTGTTGTCGGGGCAGGTCGAGGCGATCCGGGCAGGTGAGGGGCCCGGTGCAATCGTGTCGGTCAAAACAACTGCGGGTGTTGTGCTGGCGCGCGTGACCCGACGCTCGGTCGCGGCGCTGGGTTTGCAGCAGGGCAGTACATGCTATGCGGTGATCAAGACCGTCGCGCTGGCTCCGCAGGATGTCGGGGGGCGGGTTGTCTAGGACCTAGGCAAGCGCACGCGCCTCATGTTCGCGCAGGATCAGCCGCGCAGCAAGGCCGAAGCCGATATGTTCGTCCGAGGCGCGCTCGGGGAATATCTCGGCGAGTTCCTGCAGCGCGTCAGAAGACAGCGTGTGGAGGGTTTCTTCACCCAGAAACAGGCTTTCGGCCTGAGCCCCTTCGGCAAACAAAATCTCGTGCCTGTCCAGCAGGATATGCAGGTATTCGACCGGCTCATCACCGGTATCAATATCTATTCCCGGCCACGAGCACAGATGTTTGGCGGCGACCAACACTTCGGGCGCGCCAAACAGCATCTCGACCTTGGGGCCGCGGATCAGGAGGCGATGCTGTTGAGACACCAGCAAATCGCGGGATGGAACACCAGGTCCCAGACTACCTGCGGTCACTCGCACCGGGCGCATCGCAGGATTTGCGCGCAATCGCTCGGGCGACATGGTGCTGCTTTCGATCCAGCGGATCGGCTGTATTCCGTGATCGGCAGTCAACACGTCGTCATCCACGCGCAGGGTCTCAATGGCGCGCTGGCCTTCCGCCGTTTCGATCAGAGTACTTGAGGTAAAGCAAACGCCTTCGATAGTGATATCAATGATCTGGGTCTGGGTTCCACTGAAGGTGAAGAAACCATTGGCGAAATTGGCGGTGACCGTCACCTCGAACGAGTCCAATTGGATTTCTCCGTCATCGAGGCTATCGAAGAAGGCCGGGTCGACGGTATAGGTCCACGTACCGTTCGCATCTATTGAGGCGGTGCCGAAATCCGGTTGATCGGAGATTGCCCAGGTGGCCCCGGTGAAGGTTCCGAAATCCGATGTTGCGGTGACATCGAGGTCACCCGAAGCGACATTAGGAGGAAAGCCGGTCACGTCGCCCGTGATATCGCCCGATATGGTTACAACCGAAGTCATCCGTTTTCCTGCTCAAGCGTTCTGGCAAATTCGGCATCGCGGTAAAGGCGCATATGCACCTGTTGCTGGTCATCGCGTGTCCATTCGACGATCCGTTTTGTGGATAGGTCGCTGCTGAGGCGATTGGTGCGCACGCGTGGGTGCGGGATGTCCCGTTTCAGCATGTCGACGATCTGACGAGTTTGGCCGAAGGGTGCCACCATATCGATGATCCAGAAGGATGAGCCACTGGCGAAATCGACATCTCTCAGCGGCTCTTCCTTCACCGCATAGCGATATTCGGCTTCAGGGCTGAGACCGGCAAATGTCACGAATCCGCGCGGAAAGCCGTTTTGGCGGAAGATGTGATACTGGCCCAATCTCAGCGGCGTTTCGAACGCATAGAGAACCTGCGCCAAACTGCGGTTACGATGCGTTTTGGTCAGGGCAGCCAGATAAAATAACGCACCGAAGTCGGCGTATTTTTCACCGGAAAGATCGAACCAGTCTTTGGGAAATGACTTTTCCACGGGCCACTCTGGAAACTGCTGATGCAGAGATCATAGCGCACCACATATTCAAAGAAAGAATTTTCACTCAAGCTGATGTGTTACGGGTTGAGTTAGACCTGAGGCCCGGTTTGACTATATTGATTCGTATAGGCTGGTTGGTCCCACGTCGTCTCAGCCGTGATCGCGTTTTTCATAGGGTGTTTTATATGCGTTTTCTTACATGCCTCTCTTTGACAGCCATCATACTGGCCCCCACCATTGCGCAGTCTCAGGGCGTTGGTTTTGGCTATAAACTAAGACCGCAGTTCAGAACCCAGATCACGCCGCTTAAGGATGGAACCTACGAAGTGAAGCCTGTCGGTGGATCCTCGGCCGCGGTCACCTATTGGTGTGGAATTGGTGATTATGCAGTTCGCACTTTGGGAGTTTCAAACTCGCAGCGGATTTATGTTTTCAAAGCTTACGAGAAAGGTGTTCGCACAGTGCAGTTTTCGCTAACTCCACCGCCCGGCGCGGATACCAATCCGGGATATTCTTTGACCGTCAACAGGGTGGGTGAGAACCTTTCCGCCGCTTCGGCGCAAAACTACTGCTTTGATAATTCCATCGATATGGGGTTTTAGCGGTCAGACCCATTTGGCCAAGGGCGGCAGACTCATCAGAACAGCATCGGGGTCGTGCCCGGTTTCCAGACCAAACTTGGTGCCCCGGTCATAGACCAGATTGTATTCGGCATAGAGCCCACGATGCACCAGCTGGGTGTTTTTGTCCGCGTCGTCAAAGCTTTGCACCCGGCGTTTTTCGACCAGAGGCAGAAAGGCGGGCAGGAAGGCGCGACCGATGTCCTGAGTCAGCGCAAAATCCGCCTGCCAGTCGCCGGTGCAATAGTCATCCATGAAGATCCCGCCGACACCCCGAGCGCGCTTTCGGTGGGGGATATAAAAATACTCGTCAGCCCAATCTTTGAGGCGCGGGTAGTGGCCGGGTCCGTGCGGGTCGAGATGCGCTTTTTGGGTGGCGTGGAAATGGGCGGTGTCGTCGTCATATTCGATGCAGGGATTCAGGTCGGAGCCGCCGCCGAACCACCAGGCATGTGGGGTCCAGAACATCCGGGTGTTCATATGGACCGCAGGCACATGCGGGTTCTGCATATGGGCCACAAGGCTGATGCCCGAAGCCCAGAACCGGGGGTCGTCCTTCATCCCCGGAATACCCTTGCGCGCAGCCATCGCGTTTTGCGCGCGCTCACCCAGCGTACCAAAGACGGTTGAGACATTAACGCCCACCTTCTCGAACACGCGGCCCCCGCGCATCACCGACATCAGCCCGCCGCCCGCGTCGGAGCCATCGTCAGACTGCCGTTTAGTTTCTTTGACTTCGAACCTTCCCGGCTGAGAATCCGAGAAGGGGCCTGAGGTGTGGCTGTCTTCCAACGCTTCGAAGGCGGTTACGATGTCATCTCGCAACTGGCGGAACCAGGCAGCGGCGGTGGCTTTTTCGTTATCGAACATTGGGATCAGTGGGCCGGGGCTGCGACAGGGTCCAGCAGGGTGCGGCCTCCGTCAATGGTTAGAATTTGGCCTGTCATGAAGCCCGCAGCGTCCGACGCGAGAAATTGCGCGGTTTCGACCAGTTCGTTCGGAGCGGCAATCCGGGAAAGCGGAGTATGTTTTTCGATGTCGTCCCGGAAATCTCGGTTTTCTTTCAGCGTTGACTGCAATGAAGCGCTCATGACTGATCCCAGTGCGATGGAGTTTACGCGAATGCGGCTGGGCGCAAGTGCAACCGCCAACGAACGGGTCATCTGATCCAGCGCAGCGGTCGAAACGGAATAGGCCATCAGATCGGGATGGGTGCGGCGTGCGGCAATCGAGGACAGGTTGATGATTGACCCGGCAGGGTTCTCATCGTCTCCATCAGCCTGTTTGATAAATCGCTTAGCCACTAGTTGGCTCAGTCGCAGCGCGGGCATCAGGTTCTGGTTCAGCAATGTGCGCACGGAATCGTCATCGGTGTCCAGCGGGTCCGACGGGATCACCTGCCGTGCACCATTGATCAGGATATCAACCTGATCAAACGCATCCAGCGTGGCCGAAAGCAGATTGGCGATGGTCAACTTTTCACGCAGGTCACCGGCGAAATAACGGATGTTGCTGTCATCCGCCTGTTCGCCCAGCTCATCGGACAGGCGCTTTTCATCCATATCGGCGAACATGACATTGGCGCCTGCATCGGCAAAGTGCCGTCCGATGGCCAGTCCGATGCCGTTGGCACCCCCGGTGACGATTGCGGTCTTGCCCGCGATGGAAAAGGACATGCGAATCCTCCTGAGTTCTGGCGAAGGTTAGCGGGCCTCAGCCCCGAGGGCGAGAGGCATGGAAAACCTTGAAGCGGTTGTCTCCTGCCACTTCGTCAACACTGGCGAAAGCCTCGGCCAGCGTGGCCTCGTAAGGCAGGTGGCGATTTGCAACCATCCAGAGTTGACCGTTGCGGGTGAGGTTGCGTGCAGCACTGGTGATAAAGCCCTGGCCCAATGTCGGGTCGGCGCTGCGCGAAGTGTGAAAGGGCGGATTCATGATCACCATGTCCAGCGGCTCGGGCGCGCTCCATTTGGTGGCGTCGGCCCAGTGGAACTGCGCACGGGGGTCGGTGACGTTGGCGCGGGCACAAGTAAGGGCGGTGTGGTCGGCCTCAACCAGATGCAGGCTGCGCAAGGTGTCGCCGATCAGCATGGCGGACAGAAAGCCCCAACCTGCACCGAGATCAGCAATGCGCGTGCCGCGGTTGGTTGGCAGAGACTTCAGCAGCAGGGCCGAGGCAGGATCGATACCATCGGCGGAAAACACTCCGGGCGCGGTATGGAAGCCGTCAACCATTTGGTTTTCAGGCGCAGCCCAGTCGGCAAAGGCGTCCGCATCAGACTGAAACCAGAAAATCTTGCCATGTGCCTTCGAGATTGGACCCTCGATCGCGACCCGCTTGCGGATATCTTTCAGCAAACTGTCGACGCCATCGGTTTTGGCCCCGTCCACCACGATGACCCCGCTGGCGCGGCTGCAGGCCTGATGGATCAGCGCCCGGGCCAGCGCCTTGGCGCGCGGTAGAAACACGACCGCATCCTGGCAAGGCGCGTCACTATTGGGCGCAGCGACAAAGCCCTGCGTAGCAAAGTGATCGTGGAACGGTTTGAACGGCTGCACCATCTGCGCCTCGCGCGGAAGGTCCGACAAATCGTGGTCCGGGGTAGGCGCCAAAACAGTCAGCGATTGCGACAGGCTGAGCCCGCTGTTCAAGGCTAGATCAAGGCGAGAGGACATGGCCGCGCGTTATTCTTCGCGTTCCATGGTGCATTGCAGCGGGTGCTGATGCCTGCGCGCGAAATCCATGACTTGCCCGACCTTGGTCTCGGCAATCTCATGGCTGAACACGCCAACCACGGCGACACCTTTCTTGTGGACGGTCAGCATTATTTCAAACGCTTGCGCATGGGTCATGCCGAAGAACCGTTCCAGCACATGCACTACGAACTCCATCGGTGTGTAATCGTCATTCAGCAACAGCACCTTATACAGCGGCGGCCGCTTGGTCTTGGGGCGCGTTTGCACCAGGACCGACGTGTCGTCGTCGTCGTCGTCCTTTTCAGACATGATCCACTGGTGTTTGCGCATTGCTGTAAGAGAATCTCGATTAACACTACGAATTGTTTCCCGGCTTATATAACGTCACGGTTGCCAGAGAAAAGAGCAACCGGACGGAAATGCGATGCGGGACAAGCTGACAACAATCGGGTTCGATGCAGACGATACCCTTTGGCATAACGAGCGTTTCTTCCAGCTGACTCAGGCATATTTTGCCGAATTGCTGGCCGATCACGCCGATCACGATCACCTGATGGAACGTCTACTTGCCGCCGAAAAGCGCAACATCCAGCACTATGGGTATGGCATCAAGGGCTTTACCCTGTCGATGATCGAGACAGCGATTGAGGTGACGGAAGATCGCGTACCGGCGCGCGTCATCCGCCAACTTGTTGAAGCGGGGCAGGAGATGCTGGCACATCCCATCGAACTGCTCCCCCATGCGCGCGAGGCCATCGAGGCGGTGGCCAAGACGCATAAGGTTCTGCTGATCACCAAGGGCGACCTGATCGACCAGGAGCGCAAGCTGGCGCAATCCGGATTGGGTGAGCTGTTCGATGGCGTCGAGATCGTGAGCGAAAAAACGGCGGCGACCTATGCGATAATTTTTGACCAGTACGGTGATGGACCCGACGCTTCGATGATGATCGGAAACTCGATGCGTTCTGACGTGGTGGCCCCAATCGAAGCCGGGTGCTGGGGCGTGCATGTCCCGCACGGGTTGGTATGGGAGGTCGAGCAGGCCGAGGTCCCAACTTCCAACCCACGGTTCCGCGAGTTGAAGGATTTGGGTGATCTTTCAGCTTTGATTGATCAGATTTCCTGACCTGTTGCCGTTTGACATCAGTCCCAAAAAATTCGATGACACGGCTTGCCTGAAATTCGGCACAATCGCCGGTATGGTGTTCGGGCGCGCATGAAACACCATATGTAGCGTGAATCTGATTGTGTATATGATCCACTCAAACGCAGCTTTCAGTTTCTTTAAACCCGTCCCTGTGTTAGCCTGAAGAATATCAAAATAAAAATTGCTGACCGGGAAAACCCGGCGGCGCGAGGCAGACAGAGGCAAAGATCGTGCAGATTCGGCGGACAGTTCCGGCCCGAATGGGCTTATTACTTATAGCATTTCTGTGGCTGCTTTCATTTGCACCACTTCAGGGCATGGCGGCCCCTTACGCGGCCATGGTGATCGACGCACGCACCGGAGAAGTGCTGCATTCCCGCAATGCCGACACGCGGTTGCATCCGGCATCTCTGACCAAGATGATGACGCTGTATATTGCGTTTGAGGCCGTGCGGAATGGTGAGATCACGTTGGACACTCAGGTGCGCATCACCAAGGCGGCAGCGGCTGAGCCGCCCTCGAAGCTGGGTTTGCGCACTGGGCAGCGAATCGCGTTTCGCTATCTGATCCGGGCGGCGGCGGTGAAATCCGCCAACGACGCGGCAACCGCGATCGGCATCGCCCTCAGCGGGTCCGAGGCGGCGTTTGCTCGTCGCATGACCCGCACCGCCAAGGCGATGGGGATGAGCCGGACCACCTTCAAGAATGCCCATGGTCTGACCGAGTCGGGGCATTTGTCGACCGCGCGGGATATGACCACGCTGGGCCGTCACCTGCTGTATGATTACCCGCAGTACTACAACTTGTTCTCGCGCCAATCGACGAATGCCGGGATCAAGACTGTACCGAACACCAACCGCCGCCTTTTGGCAGCCTATCGGGGCGCCGATGGGATCAAGACCGGCTATACCCGCGCTGCAGGGTTTAATCTGGTTGCTTCGGCCAAGCGCAAAGATGAACGTATCATCGCGACCGTCTTCGGTGGCAAATCAGGTGCATCGCGCAACGCCCGGGTGGCCGAGCTTTTGGATATGGGTTTCCGCCGTGCCCCCTCGCGTGCGCCAATCCGTAAGCCCGCCCGCCCGGCCTATGCAGGGAATGCTGGTCTGGGTAGTGCACAAGTGGTCGCCCAAGCGGGCCCGCCGAAAAAGAGCCTGCGCCCGGTGTTGCGCCCGGTGGCGAGCGAAACGGTTCAGGTCGCGGGGTCGGTCGCCGCAACGGCTGAAAAAGACAACACCCGGATTCAGGACGGTATCGCTGCTGCGATTGCAGCAGCAGACATAGCACCGTCGGATGGCGCCAAGCCTTCCGAAAACGTGGTGCTGGCCTCGGTCGAACCGGCCAAACAGCCCGAGCCTGAACCCGAAGTTGTGACCCGCTTGTCCACTTCCGGTGGTCACCTTTGGGGCGTCAATGTTGGCCGCTACACCACACGGTATGAGGCCGAGAAGGTTCTGTTGAAAACTGCGCTGTCGGAAATGACCACTTTGGAAGGCACTTTGCGCAAGGTGAATCAAAGCTCGCGTGGGTTTGACGCGACATTTCAGGGCATGACCCGCGAGCAGGCTGATCTGGCCTGTCGTCGGTTACAGGCGCGCAATGTCACGTGTTTCATGATCGGGCCGTCATAAGACCCGGCATTCTCTCCTGGATGGGCCTGGGCTGCGATGACCTCGCAGCCCATTTTTTATGGCAAATCAATCGAAGACGTGGCCGTGTTTGTACTGTTCATCTTGCCCGGCCGCCGCAGTTAAGGCTGCAACGTTATCCTTGGTGAAGAAGCCGTCGTAGTGATGACAACGTTCGATGTATTCGGTGATCAGCAGCGTGTGTTTCGAGTGCTTTGAGAAGATCTGTTTCAGGTTCGGATCATCTTTGCATTCCCCGACCACATGGGCCAGGAACGGAACGCCCTTGTCTTTAAGAGTGTTGACCACGAAATCGACATTTTTCTCACCCGCGCCATGGTCGCCGTCCTGAATTTCAACCGCCATGTGGTGCAAGCGTCGTCCGAAATTACGCACGAAATCCTCGGTTGGCATCGGCAATTGCTCGAAAGAGTTCACGAATGAGGGCGTGTTGTTTGCAGTAAAGACCTTGGCAGGGGATTTCTTGTCGTCATCCACATTGGCATTGCGATTCACATTGGTCGACGAGTTCATGTCGAAGATGTTGTACGCCCCCCAGAAGTAATAAGGCACCATGGTCAGAAATTCGAGGATCGCGTCCTCACGTTCCCCGGCCAGAATGCGTGTCGCCAGATGATCGATCCCCAGCATCAGGGGTGCGATTTTGCTATCCGTCCCAAACGCAGCGGCCTGATCCAGCTTGGCTTGTTCCACATCGCTCAGCAAAACACGGTCGCCTAACCCCAAACTGTCTGTGTCGTTGAAATCCAGCGTGGAATAGCCGACGCGATTGCACGTGAAATCCGATGGCGTCGTAAAGCGGTATCCTTCCAGCGTGTAGAACGGATTTTCGGTGTCCCCAGAATATTCGAACCGAATATTCTGATCCTCCAGCGATCCAGTCAGCGCCTTCAGGTCAGTGGCACCGTAAATCTCACCTACATATCGCGTCTGCGGCTTACCGCGCGCCAGCGGGTACATACGATTGATACGCGGGATGAAATCCTCGAATGCCGGGCTGAGCGGAGCCATCAGGATCAGCGCCGGATAATCGGCATGTGAATGCATCACCGAGAACTTGTGTGTCTGTCCCAAATAGCTGGCGGTGTGGCGATAGGGGGTCATCACATAAAGCTCGACCAGCGTGTCAAACAGCGCATCTGTCTCGACCTGAATGACAATGGCCCGCATCGCACCGACCTGATCCGCAATGCCCGAGCTGATGCGGCGCTCGTAAATCCTGGGAAGATATTCGGTGAAGAAGTCCGAGTTCTTCTTGTCGCCCCTTGGCTGGTAGGACATCAGATCAAAAGACATAGGCTAACCTCCTTGCGGCGCGTTGCTTGGATTTGTGGTAGTCAGATCATGCACTTGCCATGCATGCTAGGCGCTAAGGCCTGCATGGGCAACAGTTTGGAGATGGGGTGCCAAAGTTACGTTGTTGTAACTAACGGATGAATTTTGTGACCTCGACTCCGCCCGCGATCAGGTTCTCGCGCACCGAGTGCGCGATCTGAACTGCTGTCGGGCCATCACCATGCAGGCAGATCGTATCGATTGAGGTCTCAAGGCGTTTGCCGGATTCGGTGATGATGGCACCTTCCTTCACCATTTCCAGAATACGTGGTCCGGCCAGTGCAGGGTCGTGTATCACGGCTCCCGGCAGTGACCGATCCACCAAAGTGCCATCGTCGTTATAGGCACGGTCGGCGAAGATTTCGCCCACCCACTTGCAGTCCAGCTCGCGCACCGCTTCTTCTTGTTTGGTGACCGCCAGCACCATGATGATGATGTTCGGGTCCACGTCCAATGCGCTCTGATAACAGGCCCGCGCCATATCGATATCGACCGAACACATGTTGGCCAGCGCTCCATGTAGCTTTAGATGGCGCACTTCAGTGCCCATCGCCTTGGCCATGCCGATTGCCGATCCAAGCTGATAACGCACCAGATTGCGCAAACTGTCATGGGGCACTTTCATGTTTCGACGCCCGAACCCCTGCAGATCAGGAAAACCGGGATGCGCACCGATGCCCACACCGTTCTGAGCTGCCAGAGCCATGGTCTTGGCCATCACATCCGGGTCACCCGCATGAAAGCCACAGGCGATATTGGCTGATGTGATGATCTTCAGAAGGCTTTCATCGTCACCCATCTTCCACGGGCCAAAGCTTTCGCCCATATCGGCATTCAGATCGACGCTCGACATCGCAATAACTCCTTATTCGGTGGCAGAGATCATTCCGCTGATCAGTTGGTAGGACAGGAGGTCCGGGATGTCATGCGGATCGCGGACCAAGGGTTCAACACGGGCGGGCAGGCGGGCAAGGTCGGCCTTAAATGCGGCTTGCAGCGCGATGGCTTGTTCCAGTGTTACGAATTCGAAGCGCACCTCGCCTCCCGCCGGGGTCTGTGCAGCGCGGGGCAGATCACAGGGCAGAACGGTTGCGATGCGCGGGTAACCTCCGGTGGTCTGGCACTCGGGCAGTAGGATGAAGGGCGCACCGGTGCCGGTCATCTGTATATCGCCGGGGGTTATGACTTCGGACAGTATGTTCAACTGACCCTTGGCCGCGAAGCCGTCACCTTCACTATCCAGCTGCATGCCCATCCGGTTGGCTCGGGCGCCGCGGCGGAATGTCGTTTGCGTAAACCGTGCCAGCGTCTCGTCATCGAACAGTGCAGTTTGAAAGCTGGCCACAACCCGCAACGTCCCACCCGAAAACCGATCCTCCGAACGCAGCTTCAGGCCGGTCTTGCCGGTTTCCGTCGAAGGCAGGTGATCACCCGCTTGAACGGCGCGCCCGATCCTTGCGGTCAGATGGGCCGCGCGTGAGCCCAGCGTCATGTCGGTCCCGATCCCGCCACCCAGATTCAGATACCCGTAACTGCCCTGCAGCACCGACCCGACTACCAGCCGCTGCCCAGCCTCCATTTGATGCGAGGCATTCCACAAGACGGGGCTGCCATCGATACTGGCCTGCATCGGTGCGCCGGTCAGCGCGATGGCGGTTGGTACGGTTGCCTCAAACTCACCACCCATCTCCGCCATTTCGAGGGCGGCGCTCGTTGGGGTGTTACCAAGCAACGCGGCCCCTTCATAAAGCGCCGCTATATCTGCGGCACCCGAACGCGACAGGCCTTGATCCAGATACCCGGTGCGCCCTTGATCCTGAACCGTGCAAGCTGGACCGATGCGATGGACGATCAGCGTCATGTCGTGATCTCCTCGCAACTCGCACCACCAGAGCCATCAGTGCAGGTTGTACGGATATCCTCAAGCTCTTCGCGCGTGACTGAGATGAACTGCATCTCATCACCGGGGTTGAGGGCAAAACTTCGCCCCATGTCCGGACGAAAGCAACGAAACGCGGTTTGTCCAACATGACGCCATCCGGTTGGGGTTGGCCCCGAGAACAGGACAAATTGAGAAATTGCCAAAACCAACGCCCCTTCAGGCACCATCGGCGTCAGCTCTTTCAGGCGTGGAATGTTGAATTCGGGTCCGAGTGGCCCGAGATAAGGTTGGCCCGGCGCAAATCCGATGGTTAAAACCCGCACACGCGATTGGCTGAGACGATCAATGGCGTCCGCTGGTGACAACTCTGCTGCCAATGCCGCGTCTTCTAGCTGTGGCGCAAGATCGGAACCGTAGACCGTCGGCACTTTCCAGAATCGTCGCCCCGCAGGCAAAGGTGCAGCGTACCAATCGCGACTGACCAGCATAGCTCGCAGCAACTCTTCGATGTCATGATGCGACAGGCTTAATGGATCAAACCTTATAAATGCAGATGCCAGCGAGGCCGAAGTCTCAAGCACGCCATCAATCTGCTGCGCCTCGACTGCGCCCCGAAACGCCAGGGCGGCGCGGTTCGACGGCTCGGACATGGTTTGCGCAAAGGTCACCAACAGACCGTCAAACCCAACGGTTCGCAGCAAGGGAAACTTAATGTCATTCGTCATATCAAGGTCACAGGCGTATCGGGTTTGCTTTGAAAAGACCTGAGCCTATCCATAGACAATGCGCAAGGCCCTGTAAGACCAACTTGCATTGCGCCTGGCGGCGCCGATATCGGGTGCGAATCCGGGATTGGAAATGAATCGCTGATTGCCGTCGAGTCGGTATAGTCTTGTGGGTGACTGTAGTGTTCTCACTATATGTTGGGTTTGAACCAACAAGCACTGAAATCTAGGCGGTATATCTGATGTGCTTGAAGGATGATTTTCGCCGATTTCTATGAGGTGAGTTCCACTCAACTATTAGAAATTATTGTATAAAAAATGATTTTGAAGTTTTTTGCGATATTCTTGAATTTTCCACTTGCGCGTTGAATGCGTAAGGCATAGAACGCCCTTCACCGGCGCTGCTGAGGTGCTGGGACGCGGTGGAAGCTGCGGAGACGCTCGGGAGAGACTGGGGGCATCTGAGGTTTTTGATTGGG
>NZ_JBQFPG010000006.1:0-234431 GCF_056534355.1 Ruegeria sp. D7 | reverse complement strand
ACCTAATCTGCACATGCCCGCCAATGACCGAATACATGGACGCAGCAGAATAAACCTCAATCAATAAACCCCCGCCAACTGGCGGGGGTTTCAATCCGAGTTCGGGAACGACTGCTCGCGGCCGAAGCGCTAAAGAAGGTGGAGGAGAAATGAAGCATTATGTCCCTGCAAATGACCATGCGCATTTGACCGAAACCACGTTGGCAAGACCTAAACGAGATCATCATATCGAGATCATTCTTTGCGAGGCCGAAGCGGAAGCATCGGCAGATATGCTGGTTGATTTCTATCGTGCCCTGAATGAACTGAACGAAGGCCATACATACATTACAAATATCCGCACCATTGCCGACGGCGCGGCGGGCGGACCCTTGCACTGGGCCGGGCGAACCGCGATTTTCTGGGGGGACATCTACAAAAGCTGGCCTCTGACACCGTCGGACAAAACCTGGATCGCCCAAGTATTGAACCTGTCCTACCGATCAATTCTCGTTGGCGGAGCAGCGTTTCTTCTCGCCCAGACTAGTCGCGCAACCAAGCGGATTGCATCGGTTCACCCCAATTTTTCTGCCGCAGCGCAAGAGGTTGGCCTGATCGACGTCGGTTCGGGTACATATTGGTCCTCAGATAGCCGCACCCATAGCGCATCAACCAGATTGGGCACGTTGCGTTTGTTGTCCGATTTTGTTGCCTTTGATCACGGCGAGCATCTGGCCGAGTCAGTACGCAGCTATATCGGGTTGGCCGACAGGCAAACTACATGCGCAAGCCAACTGGCAGCTCGATTGATCAGACGTTCAAAAGCCGACCCAACGGTGCGACAGGTTGTTGAAAAGATGCAGAACAATCTGGAGGATCCGCTTAGGATACCGGAACTTGCGATGGCGCTTGGTGCATCAACGCGCCAGTTACAGCGGCGGTTTCTGGACAGAACGGGTGTAAAACTGCTGACGACGTATCGGGAACTTCGCCTAGAACGGGCCTATGGTCTGCTTCAATTTACCGAGATGACCTATCTTGAAGTGGCGACCGCTACGGGCTTTTCTTCCACAAGTGCATTGGTGCGTGCGTTCCGGGATCACTATGATGCATCGCCCGAAAGTGTACGAAATCGGCGATTTGCAGGCAAAACTCAGGCTGTTTAGCTTGATCGTGTGAATCGACAGCGCAGTCGAATGCGGTTGATATCACACTGGGCCTGAACTTTTGGCATTCACCATTCATGAGGTTGACGACAGATACGATTGTTAGTCCAGTTAACAATGCTTTGCCACCGGCCCAAATATTGGCCCGGCTAAATCCTCAGTTGCCGTCTTTCAGACAAGCTCGCAGCTACGCGCTGGCCAATTGTTGTCGTAGGACCTCTCGCTTGAGATCTGCGAAGTTGATACGCTGGTGTTTCGATCGATACGATATTGTACGGGCCGGTTATCCATCCAGGTCCGCACTGGGAAAAGAGAGCATGAAACCTAGGAATTTCGTTCCGAAAGGGGCCGCGACGTTCGACATCGATTATGACGGATCATCCAACGAGATCTATTTTCTGTTGCTGCCGAAACTCACCATGCTTGCCTTTAGCGCAGCGGTTGAACCGCTGAGGATCGCCAATCAGGTCACCAACAAAGAGCTCTACAAGTGGTTTCTGATCTCTGAGGATGGGAACCCTGTTCGATGCTCCAATGGAGTCGAAATAGCAGCTGACTTGGCTCTGCATAATTTACCGCGATCATCCAGATTGTTTGTGTGTTCAGGGATCGAACCATCGGAAAGCATTAATTCAACGATCCTTTCGTGGATCAGCCGTCAGAAAGCGTTTGGCTGCAAGCTTGGTGGAATTTGTACCGGCGCATTTACGCTGGCCAAGGCAGGCATGCTGACCGGCAAGAGGTTCACACTGCATTGGGAAAACCAACCCGCCTTTGTTGAACACTTCGAACACCTGACACCATCGGCTAACCTGTATGAGATTGACAATGATCTGATGACCTGCGGTGGAGGTAACGCGGCAACCGACATGGTACTGGACATGATTGAAACCGACTTCGGAAAGGATCTGGCCATCATCGTCTCGGACATGTGCATCCACTCACGATCCAACAATCAAAAAACGCTCCAGAAATCCGCGTTTTCTGTCGCGTTGGGCAGTCGGAACCAATACCTGATCAACGCCATCCAGATCATGCATGAGAATCTGGAAGAGCCTCTGGATATCTCTGAGATCGCCAAGATCGTTCAGATTTCTCGCCGACAGTTGGAGCGGCTGTTTCAAAAGTATGTCGAGGTTTCCCCGGTACAATTCTACATCGAGTTGCGTGTGGCGCGCGCCTACGCGTTGCTAAGCGAAACAGAAATGACCGTTGCTGAAATTGCGGCCGCCACGGGTTTCGGCAGCGCGACCCAACTGACAGTTCGGTTCAAGAAACGATACGGCGCAGCGCCGACTTCATTCAGGCGGGGCTGGTCGGGACAGAACGATTGAGAGATGCCGTGCCGGTGGACCCGTCTGCCATCGTACTCTACCAATCAGGGCTAGAGTCCGAGTTCGCCCCGCTCGGATAGCACCTATAATCTGGGAACATTAACCGCCATGGAATTGAACCAACCCGAACTTCGCCAACTTAGGCGGTCATTCCACAGACACCCCGAATTGGGCTTCAATGAAACGAAAACCAAAGCCAAAGTTGCGGCGCTGCTACGTCAATACGGGCTTGAAGTTCATGAAGGCGTGGGCGTGGTGGGTATCCTCAGGGCCGGTCAAGGCAACCGCGCGATCGGATTACGCGCAGATATGGACGCGCTACCCATTCAGGAAGCCAGCGATCATGATTACGTGTCACAAAATCCCGGCATTATGCACGCCTGTGGCCATGATGGTCACATGACGATGCTGTTGGGCGCAGCAAAGACTTTGTCCTCGGATCCCGGTTTCAGCGGCACGGTGGTGTTCCTGTTTCAACCGAATGAAGAGCTTGGCCTTGGGGCTAAAGCAATGCTGGAAGAGAATGTCTTGACGCGATTTCCAATCGAAGAAGTCTACGCCATACATAACCTGCCCGGGGCGCCCGCCGGACAGATGTCGACCCGAACTGGGCAGATCTGTTCCTCGGAAAGCCTGTTCGAAATTACGATCAAGGGGCAAGGGGGTCATGCGTCCATGCCGCAGGCGGGGCGTGACGCGCTGACGATCGGGTCCGAGATCGTTCTGGCGCTTCAGACAATTGTTGCGCGCAAGCTGGCCCCGGGCGCCGGGGCGGTTGTGTCGGTGACCGAATTTCTGACCGATGGGCAGCGCAACGTCCTGCCAGGAACCGCGACGCTAAAGGGTGATGCGCGGGCACGCAGCCCCGAAGATCGAAACAAGATCGAAGAACACATCCGCAGGATTGCGCATGGCATCGCATCCGCCCATGGCGTTGAGGTCCAAGTGGATTTCAAAACTGAGTTCATCGAAACGATCAACGCACCGATCCCGACCGAAGCTGCCATCCGCGTCGCGCAGCAATCCGGACTGGACACCCTCCCCGATCGTCAGCCGATGAGTTTTTCAGAAGATTTCGCGCATTTCTGCGAAGCCGTACCCGGCTGCTTTATTCTGCTGGGCAACGGTGAAACTGGCCCGAATGGGCAACCGCTGCATTCGAATGACTACGACTTCAACGATGCGTTACTGCCGATCGGCGCGGAATACTGGGCAAATCTCGTGCGCGATAGGCTTCCGCTTCAAGATGAAGACTGAACGGGGCCCAGCAACATAGCACCTTCGAACGGCCGTCAGATGAATGATCTAAGACGGCCGCTCACACTATAATTTGGACCTTACCCTTGCTAGAGCCTGATGCGGAATGCCGCAAACCCATCAGCGCCTTCACCGGCATCCTCGATGGTGACGCCTTTGACTTCGCCCATGTAGTCGCGCGCCTTTGGACCAGTTTCAAACAACACGGTAGTGTCAGAAAGCGGCGCGAACGACCAGTTTGCATCGGCCTTGGGATCGATTGTTCCTAGCTCGACGATATACCGCACGATCACGTCGCGGTTGGTGTCAGGGGCTTCGAACACGACGGTATCACCCATTGCGCCCGGGAAAGAGCCGCCGCCCGAAGCGCGATAGTTGTTGGTGGCAATGATGAACTCCATGTCATCCGTGACCGCCTCACCGTTGAAGGCCAAATCTACGATACGGGCTGCATCCGGGTTGATCTCTTCCCCCTTGGGTCCAAAGCGCGACGGTTGCGATAAGTCGATCTGGTAGGTCACACCGTCCATCACGTCGAAATTGTAAGACGGGAAGTCCGGGTTTAGCAAAATCGCATCCTCTGATCCCGCCTCGATCTGGTTGAACATACCCGCCGAGCGTTCCAACCAACCCCGAACCTGTGCACCGTTCACCCGCACCGCGCGCACGGTATTGGGATACAGGTAAAGATCAGCCACGTTTTTGATCGCAACATCGCCCACCGGAACATCTGTGTAATAGTCCGGGCCGCCGCGCCCCCCTGCCTTGAACGGCGCTGCAGCCGATAGAATGGGCAGACCTTCATGTTCGGTGCCCTTCATCATCTCTTCGACGTACCATTTCTGCGCGATCGAGACGATTTGCACCGATGGGTCATCTGCGACCAGCGCAAAGTAGCTGTGCAGCGGGGCCGATGTCTTGCCGACCGCGCGGCGTACATAGGCCAGTGTTTCGTCATGGTCTTTCGCGACCGAGTCCAGCACCTTCTGATCGTCGCCAACAAGTGCCGTGATCGAACGATCTTCGTTGCGCTTTGAAATCGGGCGCGCTTCAGACGTGGTCGTCACCACGCGCCATTCGTTTCCGTCGCGCTCAAGCAGCAGGTCCAGCAGGCCAAGATGCGACCCCCAGAAGCCGCCCATCACCGCCGGTTTGCCCATCAAGGTCCCCTTGTCGACATCAATGCCGGGACGATCAGCAAAGGTAGCGGACGGGAATACGAGGTGATTGTGCCCGGTCACCAGCGCGTCGATGCCATCGACCCCTGCCAAAACGACTGAAGCATTTTCCATTCCATCAGCGTGATCCGCATCCCCAATGCCGGAATGCGACAGGGCGATGACCAGGTCGCAACCCTGCTCTTGCATCTCGGGGACGTAAGCCTGCGCAGTTTCGACAATGTCACGCGCCTGCACGTTGCCTTCCAGATGCTTGCGATCCCAGTTCATGATCTGAGGCGGAGTAAATCCGATGACACCAACCTTGATCGGATGCTTGCTGCCATCCCCCATTTCAATCTCACGCTCAAGGATGGCATAGGGCTTCACCAGAGTCGTATCATCGCGGGGGGACGCCCCAGTCTCTTTTGCAACATTGGCCAGAACCACGGGGAATTCTGCACCAGCAAGCGCTTTTTCAAGGAAATCTAGGCCATAGTTGAACTCGTGATTGCCCAAAGTGGCAGCGTCATAACCAACAGTATTGAAGGCAGTGATGATCGGATGGCTGTCGCCTTCTTTCATGCCACGCTCATAGGCGATGTAATCGCCCATCGGATTGCCTTGCAGAAAATCTCCATTATCGACGAGCAGCGAATTTGTCGCCTCGGAACGAATCTCATTGATGATCGAAGCGGTCCGCGACAGCCCGACAGTATCGCGCGGTTTGTCCGCATAGTAATCGTATGGGAACACGTGAACATGGATGTCAGTGGTTTCCATGATCCTCAGATGCGCCTGATTGTTGGCCGCCGCCGCCGAAAAGGGATGCAAGGTGATGGCAGCAGCGCTGGCGGTCGTAGTGGCAAGAAACTGACGGCGCGAAATCAAACTACGATTGGAATAGGACATAAGGCACCTCTCAGGTTTGTGGATCGACGCGTGTTCTGGATGCTTTTCACAACAAGGGTATGACAGTGAAGATCTTTGCATCAAACATGTCGAACTTGGGGGGTAGGATCCTAAAAGCCTATTGTATTGAATTGCACAGTCCAAGTCACTTTACGCACCAAAGGCGATTGCAGCGAACTGCCCCCATCGTCAGGCTTTCCAACCGATGGATGGCGGTTTCCGCGAGAGCGATGGCTGAGTGACAGACAGCGGTCAAAGCGCGTCGCAACGCGCATTGGACCCTTGAGCCTATCGGATATGATCTCGATGCGGTTTTGCCGTCTGTACCGACGCTTGTCATATTTGACCGGGGTCTTGCGCGGACCATAATCGGCAGGAGCGGCACGTCAGCGCATATCATTGTGAATGAAAAAGACTATTTCTCTCAATACACACCTATCGTCGAACCGGGGCTTTCTAGGCGACTTCGGGATGAAGGGTCTAGGCGTGCTATCTGCGCGTCAGCCAGCCGATGAACTCAATCATGATTTCAGTTCAATTTTCCAATCGGGAAAAAAGTGAAAGCTGCAAGTCAATGGCTTCCGAACTTGACGAAGTTACAATGGCCAAAACTGTTTGCAAAGCAAATACCCATTGCCTTTTCCACCAAAGCAACTAGTAGAGACGCGACTTCGTATTCGGGCCCCCTCTGACTTTCCTGCGCAGACTTAGATAATGAGCGATTTTGTCATGACACAGACATCACTGGACAACCTGCTACACAAACTTAATGCGAAGCAGGCTGTGATCGGGATTGTTGGACTGGGATATGTCGGACAGCCCCTGGCCCTCAGATATACCGAAATTGGATACCGGGTCATTGGCTTCGACCTGGATGCCACAAAGGTGCAGGACTTAAACTCCGGTCACAGTTCGATTGAGCATATCGACGATGCCCGCATCACAGCGGCACGGGAAAATAGGTTCGAGGCTACCACGGATTTTTCGCGTATCGCTGAGGCGGATGGCATTATGCTTTGCGTGCCAACGCCACTCAACAAATATCGCGAGCCTGATCTGAGCTTTGTCACCGACACGTGCGATCAGATAGCAGATCATTTGCGTCCGGGTCAGGTTATTGCGCTGGAAAGCACAACTTATCCAGGCACAACCAAAGAAGAAGTTTTGCCTCGGCTTGAGAAGAACGGCCTCAAGGTCGGCGAGGATATTTTTGCGGTCTACTCACCTGAACGGGAAGACCCAGCCAACCCGGATTTTACCACCAATACCATCCCAAAGGTTGTCGGCGGGCATACAGGCGCCTGCCTGAAAGCGGGTATCGCGCTTTATGAACACGCAATTGATAAACTTGTACCAGTAAGCTCGACTGAAACTGCCGAGATGACAAAGCTTCTGGAAAATATCCACCGGGCGGTAAACATTGGCCTTGTGAACGAGATGAAAATCGTTGCTGACCGCATGGGGATCGATATTTTTGAGGTTATCGACGCGGCCGCGACCAAACCCTTCGGGTTCACGCCTTACTATCCGGGTCCGGGACTTGGAGGGCACTGCATCCCTATCGATCCATTTTACCTGACCTGGAAAGCACGTGAATACGGCATCAACACACGCTTCATCGAATTGGCCGGTGAAGTGAACACGGCGATGCCGGAATATGTGTTTGGCAAACTCGCCAATGCGCTGAATGATCGCAGCAAAGCGATTCGTGGCAGTAAAATTATGGTTTTGGGCATCGCGTACAAAAAAAATGTCGACGACATGCGTGAGAGCCCTTCTGTCAGCTTGATGGAGCTGATCCGAGACAATGGCGGAGACCTCAGCTACTCGGACCCCCATGTGCCCGAGTTTCCCACGATGCGGGAACACTTCTTCGAATTGTCATCTGAGACCCTTACCCCTGAGGTTCTGTCGGAGCAGGATGCAGTTATTCTGGCGACTAATCACGATGCCTTTGATTATGAGTTGATCAAAAAACACGCGAAGCTCCTCATCGACACCCGCGGTAAATACCGTACCTCTGAGCAAAATATTGTTCGTGCTTAAATGAAACTGCGACCGGCTCTGCGTAGCTGGGCCGGAACATCTGGCGGATGGTACTTAGGAACGGCTGTCGCTCGTATGACCGCTTACGCGGGACCAAAACTCTGAATGGTTTGACGGTGTCCTAAGCGCTGGATGAATGCGCTGAGAATTGGACCCGCAAGGAAAAAATGTCGGCACTTTCCTGCCATTCCAATCAATTCATAGGTACGAACACCGCCTAAACAACTGGCGGCGCATGAAACGCGCGTTGTTCCGGTGCAGGTAGGCAGATATAGTTGCGGGAAATGTCAGGCCGCCTTCGGGTACAGGAAGATTGGCTGTTGACGAGTTCCAATTGTGAGCAATCAAGGGCCAAAACGCGTGAGCTTGAAAAACCGCAACACCCCGCCTCAGCGCCATGAGCTGCGAAAGGTGCGTAATCAGGGGAACAGTTTCCTGGCGCTTGCCTTCATTTTCAGCGTTTTTGTCAATCTGCTTATGCTGACCGGACCGCTGTTCATGCTACAAGTGTATGATCGGGTCCTTGGGTCACGCTCGGTCGAGACTTTATCAGCGCTATTTCTGCTTGTCGCGCTGCTTTATGCGCTGATGGCGATGTTGGACTATGCGCGCGGCCGAATTGTGGCTCGGTTCGGAGCGCGATTTCAATCGGCACTCGATGAACGCGTGTTTGAAGGGACCATGCGACGCGCATTGTTCCCACAGGTTCGATCAGCGCCTGCGACTGCATTGCGAGATCTGGAATCGATCCGTGCATTATGTGCCTCGCCCGTTTTGTTGGCGGTAATGGACATCCCTTGGACTCCAATCTTTGTGGCTGCAATTTTCCTGTTCCACCCGTTGCTAGGCTGGTTGGCCGTCGCAGGCGGAACGCTTCTGGTTGTTATCGCCCTACTGAACCAAGCGTTGACCCATCGCAAAGTGGCAGATGCTCAAATCGCCTCTGCCAAAGCAAATGCATTTTCTGAACACGCCAGACAAGCTGCCGAGGTCGTCAGATCTCAGGGCATGCAGGAAGATGTCTCAAAACGCTGGTTGAACCAACGCACCGAGGCGCTTTCTCAATCCATATCCGCAAGCGACTGGACCGGCAGCTTTACTTCGTTGACTAAGTCTCTGCGGCTGTTTTTGCAATCCGCCATGCTGGCGCTTGGCGCGTTGCTGGTTCTGCGCAACGAAATGACGCCCGGCGCTATGATTGCTGGCACGATCCTTCTAGGTCGCGCTTTGGCTCCGGTCGAAATGGCGGTGGGTCAATGGTCGATGATCGAACGCGCGCGCACGGCATGGATTAACCTGAACACATTTCTTGATTCAACGCCCCCCGAGGCGTCGCGCACCAAACTGCCTGTTCCCAAAGCACATCTTGTCGCAAAGGGCCTGACGGTGATCCCTCCGGGCGCGAAGACACCGACACTACGGAACGCGGCACTTGAGTTGCGCCCCGGCACAGCTCTGGGTGTGATTGGTAAAAGTGGGTCTGGCAAAACGACCCTAGCCAAAGCGTTGTTGGGCCTTTGGCAACCGGCGGCAGGGGAAATCCGTTTGGCCGGCGCTACACTTGATCAATACGACCCTGATGATCTTGGGCAACATATTGGCTATTTGCCCCAGCAAGTGACCCTCTTTAACGGAACGGTTGCTGAAAACATCGCCCGAATGTCACAAACCCCTGATCCCGAAGCTGTAGTTGCCGCAGCGAAAACAGCCAATGCGCATGAGCTGATTCTGGGGCTTGAGAAAGGATACGATACCTTCCTTGAGGGCAATGACAGCCAGCTTTCCGGTGGGCAGAAACAGCGGATTGCATTGGCGCGCGCTCTCTATGGTAATCCGGTATTGTTGATTCTGGATGAGCCAAACTCGGCCCTGGATGCAGACGGAACCCTCGCCCTGAACAACGCGGTCCGCGAGCTCAAGAGCGCGGGCAAATCCACGATTATCATGACGCACCGGCCTCAAGCGATCTCGGAATGCGACGATCTTGTCGTTGTCGAGAAAGGCCAGATCGTCAAATCCGGTGGGCGCGATGAAGTTTTGAACACGATGGTCCAAAACGCCAACGTTATCAAAAGGCACCTGAACAAGGTGGGTGAATAATGGCAGACAAGAGTTCACGTCCCGTTTGGAGTATTAAAGCGCCCGCTTTTGTCGGCCTTTTGGCTCTGGCAGTTTTGATCCTGGGACTGGGATTATGGAGCGTCCGCACTGAGCTGGCCGGTGCTATTATCTCGCAAGGTGTGATCGAAGTTCAGAGCAATCGTCAGGTCATCGAACACCCCGATGGTGGCGTTGTAGGCGAGATATTCGTACGTGACGGTGACGCAGTGGCGCGTGGGGACATGATGCTGCGGCTTGACGATACGTTTTTGGCCTCGGAGCAAACGATCGTGGAATCTCAGCTATTTGAGTTACTTGCCCGAAAGACCCGGCTAGAGGCTGAACGGGATGGTGCGAACGCAGATACGTTAAAGCAAAATCTGCAAGAGCTCAAAGCCCGCGAATCGATCGACGACGATCTGTTGGAAGGCCAACAACGTCTGTTCAACGCCAGGTTGGAAACGCTGACCCAGCAGATCGACCAGCTTGGGAAACAGAAAATACAGATCCAGAACGAGATTGAGGGGACGCAGGCGCAATTGGCGTCACTGAATACTCAGGTCGAATTGATCAGAACGGAGCTCGAAGATCAGCAAGGTTTGCTTGATCGCGGCCTGACACAGGCCAGCCGCGTTTCTGCATTGCAGCGGGAAGAGGCAAATCTAACAGGGCAAATCGGCAGCCTCGAATCCACAGTTGCGCGACTGACAGGCCAGATCGCCACGACCGAGATTCAAATTGTTGAATTGCAGGCCACGCGGCGCGAAGAAGCCATCACCGAGCTTCGGGATGTGCAGTCTCGCGTTGTAGAACTGGCGGAACGTCGTCTTTCTCTTTCCGAGCGTTTGTCGCGTCTAGACATCCGTGCACCCGTCGCTGGCACAGTTTATGACAGTCAGGTTTTTGCCATCCAGTCTGTGATCCAGCCGGGTGAGCCGATGATGTATGTAGTGCCGCAGGATACGCCCTTGTTGGTCGCAGCACGGGTGGATGCGTTGCATGTGGATCAGTTACATCGCGGACAGGAAGTCGCCCTGCGCTTTCCCGCATTCAATCAACGCGACACGCCCGAGCTGAATGGCCGTGTGATCAATGTCTCAGCAGATTCATTCACAGATGAGACGAGCGGCTTTACCTTCTACCGTGCTGAAGTTGTGCCTGACGAAGGACAACTGGACCGTTTGAATGGTCAGGAACTGTTGCCGGGTATGCCTGTCGAAGCCATGATCAAAACTGATGAACGCACTCCGCTTTCCTACCTGGTCAAACCATTGGCAGATTACTTCTACCGCGCGTTTCGAGAATAGCACCGATCACGCAATCGCATTCAAACTGCCTCGATATTGCCAAGCAGTATTGAGGTCATGTCGACCGACAGATCACTATCAACAATTGTGACCTCTGCTCCGGTTTCGTAGGTGACGTTGCTGCGTGAAATTCCGGATAGATCCGCATTTGCATCCAGAAAAACCCACTCAGCGTTGTGCGCAGAAGGCTGGCCGACCGCAACCTGAAGAATTGCCAGTGCATCCAACGCGTTTACCGATCCGTCCCGGGTGATATCGGCCGCAATGTAATTTTCGGCCGTTGCCGGACCCCATGTCGGATCAAGTCCAACCGACATGCGCAAAACCTGCAATGCATCCAGCGCTGTTATCTCGCTGCTTGCCGTTAAATGAGATTTGATGATGTCCAATTGGCCGGAAAACGCGCCGTCTGGTAGATCCAGATCAAATTCACCTTGTGCATTTGCCTGCGCAACAACTGCAGACCCTCCGTCTGGGGTGAACCGGATTTCAGCATTTCCCAACGCTGCGTTTGGAGTCGTCGAATTCAGCGTGAACCCACCAGCTACCCCGTCTGATGAGTTGTTATCCGGCCCGCTACCCAGATTGACAGGAATATGATCGGGACCACCAAACCCTGCGCCGAATACCTGCTCATTTGTCAGGGACGTGCCATTAGCTGAAACAAGTTCTATCGTTTCGTCGCGATAAGCGATTTGGGCGCCTCGAGCGGTGGAAGTGAAATCCAACTGCGCTGGGGTGCGCAGAAAAGGATAATCAGTCAGATCCAAACGGTCGGTGCCGGCCTGAAAGTCCGTGATCACAGTCGGGCCACTTGTTTGACGGATCACAAAGATGTCCGCGCCAGCACCACCCGTCATGGTCGTGGAACTGGTGCCCGTAATCAGCATATCGTCCCCTGCTCCGCCGTCCAGAATAGTGTCCAGTACACCGCCTTTTAGCATGTCGTCCTGCGCGGTTCCGGTTACTGTTCCGAACCCTTCGGCAACAATTCCAAGGTCGGCAATCGATACGCTCAGCTGAGTGAGCCCTGCATCCTGTTGAGATGATACAAATATCTGCAGCTCATCCCCCATATGCGCAACGCTGATCGTTTGGACATTTTGCAATCCACTGTCCAGGGTATCAGCAAAACTATCCATATGGATGAGCTGCCCGTCCGGCGTCATTGTAAACAGCGTGATCCCATCATCCCCGCCCCCAGCCACCACGAAAACCCGACCATTAACTTCAAGAATTGAAAGATCCTGTACGGCCCCAAACCGGGTATGCAGGGTATCCAGAATATGATCCGTCGGCTTTAACTGCCCGCTGGCGTCCAATTCCATAACGCTTAGCGAATTGCTCTGCGATCCGGCCACAACAATCCATGACTTTCCATAGGCTTGAATTGTCTCAACCGCCGTAGGAGAACTGATGCCCAGCGTTTGGATATCGTCATTACCGGCAACCTCAGAGAGCACGCCACTGCCTTGATCGATCGAATATGACGAGATTGTTCCACTGGTTGCATCTGCGCCGACAATGAAATGATTCGAACCCGATTGCAGGGTCTGAAGCGTACTGGCAGACGCGTTGATGCTATGCGCCGGGCTCAGCGATCCATCACCATTGATACTATAGGTGCCGATCTGGCCTGTGTCCTCATGCGCAAGCGCAAGCAAGTCGCCAGCCCCAATCGTTACCTGGACCGCTGCAGCAATATCCCCGCCGCCCGACAAGGCATTGGTTTCTTGCAAGGCACCGATAGTGCCATCCGCGTTTAGTTCATAACCCACAAGCCCTGTGGCAGTATCGACGTCGAGGACCAGTTGATCATTGCCCGCCAGATGAATCGGGGTTCCGCTGTGCCCGACCTGATAGGCAATCGAGGCATCGAAATATTGTTGGTCCTGTTCTTGTGGGCCAGCCCCCTCCACAAGGCGCCAAGACACGAGCCCTCCCCCGGATCCGCTCGTGCTGTAAAGATACGTTTCCCCGTTAAACGTTTTTAAAGCCGTATCGCCGATACCTGAATCGAGCGCTGCGGTCCCCGTTGCCACCACTCTTTCGAACTGAAGCATCATCGCCCGTTACCCCCTGCCACCCCTGGCAACACATTCAGGATGAAGCGATGTTCGGTTCTGAACCAGAACAGAAATGTGGTGAAAACAAGGACTTCAGTTCCAGATTAACTCAAATTTTTCGCAGCGGTCGAATGGCTCAGAAGATCAAACCACAGACCAGATCGGCCGAAAACAGCATATCACGCAACGACCAGCGTCCATCTAATGAGAGGGCAAAATGACCAAAGATACCGTTTCGACCAATAAATCGACCACGGACGCCGGGCCCGATGCGCAACGTACGCGCCATATCCGCAAATGGTTCGAAAAAAAGCTTCAGCGATGGGTAGGACGCGGGGTTGCTGGCGGCCTTGGCTCGACACTATTCGCATTACCAGCTCTTGCGCAGGCCACCGATGAACAGCTTGCGTCTCATCAGTTTGCTGAGTCAATTCCGGGCGTTCGGGTGGCAAAGCTGCTTTCGAATGGCGACGTGCAGCTGAAACTGACAGATGGGCGGACGATTGTTGTCTCTGCCGAGAACGTACAGATTCTGGAAAACGGCACCATAATGGTCGCAGATGAAGTCGTCGGCGAAATTGCACAATTAGGTCTAGCCGCAGAGGCCGCAGGTGCGACCGCAGCGACCGCAGGTGGCGTAAGCGGTGCCGGGCTGGCCTTGGGCGGGCTGGGAATAGCCGGTGCTGCAGCTGCCGGTGGCGGAGGCGGCGGCGGTGGAGACAGCGACGATGAAACTGATGCCGAACCCACCGTTACCCCCTCACCTCCTCGACCGCCCAGCCTGAACCTGGCTGAGCTGCAATCAAACGCATTGAGCAATCTCAGCAGCCAAACAACAGCGCCGGATGGAACAACGACTGTCGAAGTTACCATCGGATCGGTGACAAAATCAGTCACTCCTGCAGGCGACGGAAGCTGGAGCGTTTCACTGACGCAGGCCGAGGCAGCGGCCCTGCCTCAGGGGATCTCGGATGTTTCCGTGCGCCATCTGGATGGTAGCGGGATGGAGCTATCGGCTGAAACCGCAAGGTTCGACGTTGATACCATTCCGCCGGTCCTGACCATCGATACATTCTCGGCGGGTGCGGTAATGAATGCTGCAGAACAAGGTACAAATCTCGAAATCTCTGGCACAACGGATGCCGAGAATGGGCAGACCGTAACGGTAGCGATTGGTGGGCAATCCTATAGTGGCACCGTTTCGGGCGGCGGCTGGAGCGTTTCGGTGCCCGCTTCAGATCTTACCACGCTGCCAGACGGGTCAAGCGTCACGGTGACGGCTGATGTATCGGATCGCGCTGGGAACCCAGCAGCTCAGGCCAATGGAAGTTTTGACACTGATCTGACCGCGCCTGATCTGACATTAAACCCAGTGGGTGGCGGTTCAATAGATCTGGCCGATGTCGTTGGGGATCTTGTCTTGTCGGGCACGACCACAGCTGAAAACGGCCAGATGGTCAATGTATCTTTCGACGGTCAGGATTACACGGGTTCTGTATCGGGCGGCAGTTGGTCAGTGACGATCCCGAATGCCGATTTGTCTGGTTTGACTACCGCTGTGCCCGCATCCGTTTCAGTTGCCGTCAGCGACACTGCAGGCAATCCGGCAACACCGATATCAGTATCCGTTCCGGTCGATCTTACGGGCCCATCAATTGCAATCACTCCCTTGTCGGTCGGGGCTATCCTGAATGCGGTCGAAACCGGATCTGACCTGGTCGTAAGCGGGACAACAGGGAACGTAACCGACGGGCAGCAGGTAACAGTAACCCTTGATGGGCAGACTTATACCGACTCGGTCTCGGGCGGCAGTTGGAGTGTGACAATCCCCAGCGCCGATCTCATTGCGCTTGCCGATGGCGGAGACTTCAATATCACAGGCGACGTGACGGACGCCGACGGCCTTGTCGCCCCGCAAGCCAGCGTCAACTTATCCAAAGATGTCACCGCCCCAACTCTGAGTATCGACAGTTTTTCGGACGGAGCGGTTTTGAATGCTGCGGAACGTAGTACGAACTTGACCATTGCGGGCACTACATCCGCCGAAGATGGTCAGACAATCACCGTAAATCTGAACGGCCAATCCTACACTGGACAGGCCTCAACCGGGGGTTGGTCGGTGAGTGTCCCCTCGGCGGATTTGGCGGCGCTACCCGATGGGGCCACGATCAGCGTGACAGCGGATGTCTCGGATGCCGCCGGCAATCTGGCGATACAGGCGACCAACAGCTTTGACACGGACTTCACCGCCCCGTCGCTCGCCATATCATCACTGTCAGGTGGAGCGGTAGTCAACCTGACCGAACAAGCAACGGATCTGGTGATCTCGGGAACTTCTGATGCGGCCAATGGTACGCAAGTTTCGGTACAGATCATCCAATCCGGAGGTGCGATTCTGACCGGCGGAACCGCCACTGTAAATGGTGGCATCTGGACATTCACAGCGGCTGCTGCCGATTTGAGCAGCCTGCAGGACGGGCAAACGTATGACGTGAACGCCTCAATCACGGATGCGGCTGGCAACACGAATGCTGCGACTACCAGTTTCAGCACCGACCTCAGCGCACCAACAATTGCATTGAACCCGCTTTCGGTTGGATCGGTTCTGGATATCGTTGAACAGGGAACAGACCTCAATGTGTCGGGGACAACAAATGCCGAGGACGGGCAGATTGTAACGATTAGCCTTAATAACCAGACCTACAGTGCGGTGGTTTCCGGTGGCTTGTGGAGCACAAGCATTCCTTCGGCGGATTTGGCCAGTTTGGCCGATGGAGGCAATTTTGCGATCACGGCATCGGTTCAAGACACCGCAGGAAACCCGGCAAACGATGCGACAATCATGTTGGCCACGGATTTCAAACCTATCCTCTACATCGATGATCTTGGTGCCAATAGTGCCGTGTCGCTGAGCGATGCACAAAACACTGGAATGACCGTATCAGGCAGTTCCGCAGGCCTGTCAGCCGGACAAGCGGTCGATGTTACACTTAACTCGGTCTCGCTTGGTTCGGCGACGGTTGCGGCCGATGGGAGCTGGACCCTGTCCGCGCCTGCCGCAAGCTTTGCCTCGATTGAAGCGGGAGACGCCCTCGATTTCGCGGCACAGGCGACAGTCGCAGGCGGCCCCGATCCTGATCCGGTGTCCGAACACGCGATTGCTCATGTTCCGGCGGCCTACACCATCGTTGAAGCCGATCGCAGTGGAACGACAGTGACGTTCGAGGTCTACGCAGATTCCGATCGCGATATCTCAAGCGGTCTGGCCTTTACCGCCGAGCTGGGGTTCGATCCTTCGGTGGCGATCTACGATAGCGGCTCCGAGACAGAAAACCCTGACTTCAATCTCTTTCTGGCTAACCCGAATGGAGGTTCCGCAATCAGTTTCGCGGGCGCGGCCACGAGCTATGGGGACTTATCGCAGCCTGTGGTGACATTTGCCATGACAGTTCAGGACGCGAGCCAACCCATCGTTTTGACGTTGACCACTCCAGACGGAGGGCCATCACAGCTCCATCTCGGCACCAGTGGGAATGATACCATTACGGGCTCGGATGTTGATGATGTCATCCGCGGCAACCAGGGCGACGACACCATAGATGTGTCCGGGGCGGGTCGAGACGTCATCGTTTTCGAAGCTGACCCATCTTCAAATGGCATTGATACGATCAATGGTTTCACACTGGGCCCAGCAGCCAGCGTTTCTGACGCCTTGATGTTCCAGGGGTTGAATACCACATCGCTTCGCGGCGACGGGACCGGTGTGGAGACCTTGGTGGCCGGCGGCACAATTGGTGCCAACACCGGGTTCGTCGGGCTGGAGACCACGCTTTCGGACCTTGATCTGGATACAATCACTAGCGCAGCCGAAAACCTGAATGGTGCTCAATCAGGTGATGAGATGTATCTGCTGGCAACGGACGGCACTGACAGCATTCTGGTCAAGGTTGACTACTCTGGCCCAGATTCGGCGTCGGTCGAAGCGCTTGCACAGTTCGATGGCCTTTCCGATCTGAGCAGTTTGTCCGACGACAACATCCTGATCACTGACCCAACTGGCGCTTCAGCCTAAACGGCGCTCGTAGCTTGGGGCGATGCACAAATGTAGCCTCGCCTCTTCAGAACAAGAGGATCACATGGCAGAGAACGGCCTTTTCCCAGTCAGCCTTGTACGGCACAGGAATCGATTCTGGCGCCGGTTCACATCATACCAATTTGTTGCAGAGATGGACGCCTGTCCCATCGTCATCTCAGAAGTTCCGCAAATTGCCACATCTTTTCCGATTGTGTTCCTGTCAAACCAAACAGGTTTTTCTCCCGTCGCACTATTCTCAGTCATCCCGGAAATGGCACCGCCCTTCGTCGACCAAAACGGTCGCTGGCTTGCGCCTTATGTGCCCTCAGCGTTGCGTTGCTTTCCATTCCAGGCAGAAGCTTTAAAAAAGGGCGACTCTCGGTCACGTCTGTTTGTCGACGAGGATTCAGGGTTGGTAACACATGACCCTAAGGACCAACCATTTTTTACAGTGGACGGACTTTTGACGCAGGATCTCTGCCGTGTGCGCCGCTTTCTGCAAAATCGCCTGGCCTCGGCAAACAAAACGGACCAAGTCTGCTCTTTGATCGCTGAAATGGGTCTGCTTGTACCACTGGACGAACAGAATGGCATCACTTTGACCGAGGGTTACTGGGGCGTTGATCCAATTCTGCTGGAACGATTGCCCGAGTCTAACAAATTGGCCCTGCTTTCCAGCGGCGCGCTACGGCTGATTCACGCTCATCAAGTATCCCTGTCGCATTGCACGTGGCTGTCCAGTGCGCAGAGCCAATCAGGCACGAGGAGTTCAGAACAAAACGACACCTTTGGCGGATTCATGACTGCACTTGCTGAAGAGGTTCGGCACGGGCAATGCAAGGAGGGCGCGATCCATGCAATGGGTTAAGTTCGGGCTTGGAATCCTTGGCATAACAGCGGAGTTGCTGTCAGTTTCAGCCTGCACCTCAACGCCCAACCTAGCCGATGTCGAGACATCTTTAACGCGAGGAACGACCGGAGCAAGCGCAACAGCACGATCTAAAAAACTGTCAAAGAACGCTTTTGACCAACAAGTGCGAAAGGCTGTTCAGAGCAGTTCGATTGTGGCACGAAGTGGGTCCAAAACAAGGACAATCCAAGCTTACCAGAATGCCGCTGGCGGTGCATTTTTGGCTCAGGCTTTATTGGGGTTGATAGCACGGCCCGTTCAGACGAACTCCATTAGTAGTGAAGTGCCGTCTTACTTGCGGGTATCAAACGGTCATGAATCTAGAATGGGTGTATTGACCGCGAAATCCCGAGTGTCGGGTACGAAACGCAACTACATGCAGCTACAGGAACGGCTGATTCTGGCAGAGCAGAACTTCGCTTTGGCCAATCACGCCTCATCGAGCCTAACCGAGACCATTCTGGGTTCTCCGGGGTTCACGATGGACACGCTGGATAAGTCGCTATGAATGTTGATCGTGCAACTCTGACCGAATTGGAAGCTTGCTTGTTGAATGTCGCAGCGACACTTGAGCGGCCATTGACAGTTGCAGCACTGAACGCCTGCCAATCTGGTGATACAGGTGAGTTGACCGTGCGCGATGCGATGTACGCGGCACAACGAGCAGGCCTGCAGGTCGGGTTTGGTGCGCGAAAGCTGTCGGCATTTGATGCACCGCTGGCACCCGCGATCTTGTTGTTGGAAGGCGATCGCGCCGTTGTGTACCACGGGCGCACGCGCAATGGCGATCTATTGCTTTACGACCCCACTTTGGATGACGGTATCGGAGAGGTTCCCGAAAGCGGCGTGGACGAAGTCTACACGGGCTATGCATTGTTGTTTCGACCCTTGCACCGCGACGAGGTTAACGCAGATCAAGCGGATCAGCGGGGTCATTGGTTCTGGTCGTCCCTTTCCGCAAACCGCTGGTCTTATGTTCAGGTGGCGCTGGCTGCGGCGATGGCAAACGTTCTGGGGCTTACGACCTCAGTCTTTATCATGATCGTCTACGACCGGGTCTTGCCCAACGAGGCGACCGAGTCGCTGATTGCTTTGACGCTTGGCGTGGGGTTGGCGCTTCTTTTTGACTTCGCGCTGAAGCTCCTTCGCGCGGGGTTCATAGATCGCGCCGGCCAGAATGCTGACATGTCCATGGGACGGCGAGTATTTGACCAGGTGCTGAATATTCGCATGTCGTCCCGAACGGGCTCAACGGGTGCAATGGCCAGTACCATCCGCGAATTCGAAACTTTGCGTGAATTCTTTACTTCTGCCACACTCGTCGCTGTCGTAGACTTGCCATTCATCGCGGTATTCATATTCGCGATCTATATGGTGGGCGGCCCGCTGGCGTTTGTTCCGGCACTCGCTGTACCAGTCGTTCTTCTCAGCGGACTGGCTGTTCAACCGATCCTGTCGCGTCTTGCTGAACAAAGTTTTGCAGACGGACAATCCAAGCAATCTGTTCTGGTTGAGGCTGTATCAGGCTTGGAAACCATCAAGACAACCGCCGCCAGTCGGCAGATGCGAATGCGGTGGGAAGGTGCAATTGCACGCCAGTCAAACTACGGATCACGCAGCAGGGCCGTTACTCAATTTGCCCTGAACCTAACTGGATTTACTCAGCAGGCCGCGCAAGTACTTATCGTCTTTTATGGTGTATTTCTGATCACGGATGGCCTGACGAGCATGGGGGCACTTGTTGCGTCGGTGATGCTGACCGGCCGTGCCCTGGCACCGCTGGGACAATTGGCGCAAACCCTGACACGTGTCAATCAGGCACGCAGTGCCTACCGCAATCTGGACACGTTAATGCAGGCAAGCAATGAGCGGCCTGAAGGCAAATCTTGGATCAGCAGATCCGAGTTTTCCGGGCGGATAACGTTTAACAATGTTCATTTCGCATATCCCGATCAATCGGAAGACGCGATGAAAGGTGTTTCATTTACAATCGAACCCGGTGAAAAAGTCGCTGTCCTGGGCCAGATCGGGTCGGGCAAGAGTACGATTGCGCGACTGCTGTTGGGCCTCTACCAACCGCGCGTGGGCTCGGTGATGTTGGACGGGCTGGACATTCGCCAGATTGATCCCGGCGACTTGCGGCGAAATATTGGTTCAGTCTTGCAAGACATCTGGCTGTTTTCCGGTACCGTCCGGGAAAACATTGCCAGCGGGTCGGTGCGCCCGCGTGATGATGAACTGATCCGTGCAGGGCGCATTGCAGGTGTCGAAGATTTTATCGCGCGGCACCCACGGGGCTATGATCAGCCTGTAGCCGAACGAGGAGAAGGATTGTCAGGTGGTCAAAGGCAGGCGATTGCATTGGCCCGGGCGCTTATCGGGCATCCTCCTGTCCTGCTGCTGGATGAGCCTACGAGTGCGATGGACGTCAAATCCGAATCCGAAATTATACGCCGTCTTAAAAAGACCACGCCAGATACCACGATGATCATTGTGACGCACCGAACCAGCCTGCTGGAACTGGTTGATCGGGTCATAGTGATTGAGGATGGCAAAATTGCGATGGATGGACCCAAAAACATCCTGACGCAGGCAGTTCGCAAACCCGGGAGGCATCTGAATGTCGCGGCATCCTGATCTGGAAAGCCTCGCCCGTGAAATGCGTGGAGGGTCACCGCTGCGGGGATCATTGCTGCTGCTCCTGATACTCAGTTGTTTGATAAGCGCCGTCGCCTGGGCTCATTTAACTGAACTCGACGATGTCGTGAGGGCAGATGGGCGTATCGTGCCATCCGGCGATATTCAGGTGATCGAAGCGACCGAACCCGGTGTTTTGCGGTCCGTTCACGTGCGCGAGGGTCTGGTGGTTGAGGCTGGTACATTGCTGATGGAGCTGAATACTACTCAGATCGAACGAGAGTTGAGCCAAGAGCAACAGCGTGCCTTTGGTTTGATGGCCCGCGCACAACGACTACGTGCCGAAATCGATGGGGCTGAGCTTGAGTTCGACGACGATCTTCTGACTGGCGCGCCAGATGTCGTGCGGTCGGAGACTGCGCTGTACCACGGTCGGCAAGCAGAACTTGAAGCTGAGATTGCAATTCTCTCTCGACAGCGCGAACAGCGGCAACGCGAGTACGAAGAGGGATTGGTTGACCAGGTCACGTCAACCGAGACCCTGAATGTGTTGGCCGATGAGCGCGCTATGATGGTGCCGTTGGTCGAACAGAAGATGGAACCGGCAACAACCCTTTTGGCCCTGCGCCGTAGCGAGGCGGAATGGAAAGGCCGCAAGGTCAGAGCAGAGGCGATGATCAACCGGTTGAAGGCCGGGCTGGATGAAGTGGATGACAAGGTCCGCGCGACGCGCAGTCGGTTTCGTAGTGCCGCACTAACTGATCTGGCTTTGGTTTCGGCAGAGCTTGCTGCCTTGCAACCTGCCCTGCCCTCTTTGCGTGACCGTGCGTCTCGCGCGCTGATCCGGGCCCCCGTACGGGGTGTCGTAAACCGGGTTCACCGGACGACGATCGGCGGGATGGCCCGAAGCGGTGAGGAACTGATTGAGATTGTTCCGTTGGACGACAGATTGTTGGTGGAAGCCTATGTCCGGCCCAAGGACATCGCCTTCCTGCACCCAGAGCAAAAGGTCAAAATCAAGATCACGGCCTACGATTTTTCGCGGTACGGCAGTCTGGATGGTGAGATCGTTCGAATCGGTGCCGACACCATCACTCGCTCGGAACGAAGTGAAGAAGAGGTTTTCGTCGTCGAAATTCAGACTTCAGACACGATGTTGGATGCGGGTGGTACAGCGGTTGAAATCATCCCAGGAATGATCGCTCAAGTCGATATTCTGTCAGGCCAAAAGTCAGTTCTTGATTATCTGATCCAACCTGTTCTGAAGATAAAAGACGAGGCGCTGCGCGATTGAAGAGAACGACAGATGGGCAGCAGATAGCAAAGCGCCAGCCGATAGACATCTTAGGCGTCGGGGGGGACCGACGACTAAGACCAGGTCACGTCACCAAGAAAGATATATCCCGCACCATATATCGTTTTAATAAGGCGCGGGTTTTTGGGATCTTCGCCCAGCTTCGTTCGCAAGCGGGAAATCCGAACATCCATAGCGCGGTCAAAGCTGTCACCTGCCCCGCCACCCAACATGTCCTGCATGCGCGCGCGGCTGATCAGGCGTTTGGGACTTTCAAGAAACAATCGCAGAACCTCACCTTCGGCGTGGCTGAAAGGTGTCTCGACGCCATCGGCATTGATCAAGACATATCGATCAAACTGTGCGGTCCAACCATTGAATTCGGCTATGTCTGAATTCGGCGTTGCTGGTCCAGTAGAGCGTAGCCGGGCGCGGACCCGAGCAATTACTTCGGCTGGATCAAATGGTTTGGTGATGTAATCATCTGCGCCAAGCTCCAATCCCGTTACCCGGTCCTGTACCTGAGCGCGGCCTGAAATGATGATGACGGCAGCACCTTGCTCAAGCGCCAGTTTGTGCACAAGTGCAAGACCGTCGGTATCCGGCAATGATAAATCCACCAAACACAGATCCGGAGTGACCCTTTTCAGCGAAGCTTCAAATTCACGGGCACGTGAAAAGCTCTGAGTTTGAAACCCGGCATCTTCCAGCGCTTCCGTTAGGATACGGCGGATTTCAGGTTCGTCATCGAGAATGGTCACCAAAGGTTGTGTCATTCAGGCGGCCTCGGTTCGGATCAACGCCGACAATTGCGACGATGTGAATGGTTTGCTTAGGACAGGTGCACGGGTCAATGCCTGATGATGCAGCGGGTCATTTAGCGGCAGCGACGTCATCAGTATACAGGGCAACGCACCATTCAGGCGGTCGACAATGTCGATCCCAGTGCCTTCGCCCTCCAGCTTAATATCTGATAGAACCAGCGCGATATCACCGATTTCCGACGTCAAGGTCAAAGCTTCATCGACCGAGCTTGCCTCGATCACCGAACACCCCAAATCGACCAGCATGTCCCGGAACTGACTGCGCAGTTCATCGCTGTCTTCAACCAACAATACGAGACCCGCTTGCGCGGACGGGGCAGGACGGTAGGGCAAACGTATCACGACCGAAGCACCAGAAGGCGTGTTGCGCAAATTAAGGTCACCGCCCGCCAGCTTTACCGTGTCGTAGACCATTGGAAGTCCCAACCCCGAGCCATCGCTGCCTTTGGTGGAAAAGAATGGGTTTAACGCCTTCTTTAATGCTTCCCCGGTAAACCCCGGGCCAGTGTCCGACACCGTGATCTCAACCCATATTGTCCCGATTGCATGCGCAGTGATCGTGATCTGGCCCGATGTGCCGCAAGCATCCCGCGCATTCAGAACCAGGTTCAGCAGTGCATCCTGAACCATGCCGGGATCGAGCATCAGCGCCTTGTCGGGTAGAGTATTGACCACCGACAACCCCATGCCCCGCGGCAAGGACGGGGTGGCGAGGATCCGCAAATCCTCAAGTAAACCGCGCATATCCGTCGCCTGAGGTTGAGGCGTGCGATTGCCGGTCATGTCTGCGATGCGATTCAGCAATTGCCCCCCGCGTCGGGCAGTTTGTTGCGTAGCCGTGACTAGCTGATCGGCTTCCTCGGGCAGATTCATCCTCTCTAATCGCGCCTGCATGCCCAGAATGATGGTCAGCAAATTAGAAAAGTCATGGGCAAGCCCGCTTGTCATCTGCGCCGCCATGGCTCTGCGCCGCGTTTGCTGAAGGGCGACACGGGCTTGAGTTTCTTCGGTGATATCCACCGACATGACATAAACACCACCCGCTTTATCCGGGGTGAATGATACCCGAATGCGGCGTGAATCCTGATCTTCGGTAAACTCGAAAACCGAAGGTTGGCCTCCATAGGCCTGTTCCAGATGTGGCTTTACCCGGTCATAGGCAGATGACCCCAAAGCCTTTGATATATGAAGGCCCAGAATGTCAGACGGACGGCCGGGCATGACCGAACTGAGGCGGCGGTTTGAGTAATCGTATCGTCCATCGGCATCCAGATGCGCGATATGAGCCGGCATCATCTCGGTCGTCATCCGCGTGCGGGCCTCGATCTCGGTCAGCTGACGCTTGGCTTCTTCCAGCGCGGTGATGGTTGCCGCCAGTTTGCGGTTGGTTGCGGAAAGCTCTTCGGCATGGCTCAGAAGTTGGCCAGACAGTTCTTCTGAACGGGCACGCAGCAAATCTTCTACCCGCTTCGTGCGAGTTATGTCGGTATAGACGGCCACCCAACCCCCATTGGGCAAAGGTGCACCTTCGACCGAGATCACCTGACCATTGGGCCGGGTCCGCTCCATATAATGCGGCTCGAACGCGAGGGCCTGCGAAACGCGTAGCTCGACCATCTCGTCAACATCGCCGACCGAACCGTATTCCCCGCGGCTAGCAAGAAAATATATGGTGTCGCGAAACAGAGCCCCAGGCTCGACAAGTTCGTTTGGCAAGTCGAACATTTCCTGAAACCGCAGGTTGCTGACAACGAGACGCAATTGGCTGTCATAAATTGACAGCGCCTGACCGATCAGGTTCAGGCCAGCCGTGGTCATCGCCTTGATGCGCTGTTCGGAAATGTCCAAATTCATCCTCCCCTGCGCCCATGGGTATCACCAGTTCAGGCGCAGGTGTAGGGAGATTTACCTATCCGTGCAGCGGCAAATTGTTCGCGGCACGGTAGGCTTGAACATAGCCGCGTGCCACTGATCGAACGGCTGTCCCGATCTGCGAATACGCCTCGTCCGGCAGGTTCGCAAAGGACACGCGAGCCGACCAGCCCGGAGCATCAAATCCGCTGCCGTTCAGCAGAACGATCCCATAGTCTTCCGCCAATTTGAACGCAATATCCAATGGGTGAACATTCTGCTTGATCCAAGCCACGACATCTTCACCGACATATTTTCGCAACCAATATTCGAAATCGATGATGCCGTAATAGGCGTCGTAATGCTCACCTGCCTGCACCTCGACGCCCATCGCTTCGGTCAGCAGTTTGAAACGGCGATGAACCAGCTCCATGCAGGCGGTCTGATAGATTTTCTTGCTGTCGACCAATTCACTGAGTGAAAACAGCGTCATCATCACCTGCTGCGGCAGCGACAGGCCTGCTGTGTGGTTCAGGGCCACATCGCGGCTATCGGCCACAAGCCGGTCGATAAAGCGAATGTCACGTGGTGTCAGGCTAAGCGTGCCATAGCGCTTGTCCAGGGCCTGTTTGATCTCATCCGGATGATCCGCCAGCTTGAGATCGAAGATGCTGTCTTGCGCCACGGCAATCACGCCGAGACGCCAGCCGGTGCAGCCAAAATACTTCGAGTAGGAATACACACCGATTGTGTTGCGCGGCAGATGGCCCATGACCGAGGTAAAATCGTGCACAAAGGTGCCGTAAACATCATCCGTTAGCACGATCAGATCAGGCCGGTGATTCTCCACCAAATCCGCCAGTTTGCGCAGTGATGCGGTACTGAGCGCGACCGAAGACGGATTGCCGGGATTGACTAGGAAGAACGCTTTTACCTTGGGATCTTTCAACTTTTCCACAGCTTGGTCGGTCAGTTGAAAACCATCCTCTTCATCGGTTTCCACATGCACGGATTCAAGGCTGTAATCCTCCAACTCCGGCATTTCCAAGTAAGGCGTGAAGATCGGAGTGCACAGAGCTATCGTGTCACCCGGGTTCAGCAATCGGTTGGCTTTGAGCGTCTTGAAGATGTAGCACATCGCCGCCGTGCCGCCTTCGACTGCGAACAGATCGAACTGAGCGTCAGGCCGGTGACCTCGGCACATGGACCACATCAGGTATTCATGGGCAATGGTGGCATTGTGTTTCAGGATGCGGTCAGGCACCGGATAGTTATCACCGATGATCGAATCCGTCAGTTCATGCACAAACTCGTCCGCATCGAAATCAAATGCGGATATGGCATGCGCCACGAGCTCAAGCAGCGTATCGACGCCCGGCGTTTCGGAATGATCAGACGCCCAGCTTTGCAGCCGTCCATGGCAACCTTTTTGCGCCGGCATTCCGCCTAAACCAGCGGGGTGATCCATCACACGTTTGGATTCAGTTATGGCAAATTGACCAAGGGCAAAGAACGCCTCACGCGGACGGGTGGCAACCCAGTTAGGATTGCCGCGCCCCGCGTTCAGGAAAGCACTATTGGCCTTACGCGCCTCGGCCGAGGCCAGTTTGATCAGCTCATCCTTGATCTGAAACGGGCTGAGTGCTTCGTAATCGTGCAGCGCTACTCTATCCATAACGTGAACCTCTCCAAATCAGCTTAGGATCAAAACAACGACCATCCCGAAGATGGTCAATAGTGTATTTCCGATCGCATACGGCATTCCGTAGCCAAGCGCCGGGATGCGACTTTGCGCGGCTTCCTGGATCATACCCAACGCGGCAGTGGTGGTGCGTGCGCCTGCGCAAGCACCAAACAGAATAGCCGGGTGGAACTTGAATACGTAATGCCCGACGTAAACTGCAAAGATCATTGGTAGCGAAGTCGCGACGATTCCCCATAGCAGCAGCGCAATACCGGCCTGTTGCAGTCCCGCGACAAATCCCGGCCCTGCGGTGATCCCTATCACCGCGATAAAGACGTTCAGGCCCAGCGTGTTCATCAACCACAGTGCCGGCCCCGGGATGCGCCCAAAGGTCGGGTGCACCGTACGCAGCCAACCCAGCACCAGCCCAGCCAGCAGCGCGCCTCCGGTAGTGGAAAGGCTGATCGGGAAACCACCCATCATGACTGACAATGTTCCAATGATGCCGCCGATGAAAATCCCCCAGCCTACAAAGGCCAGATCCGTGGTGTCTACCGGGCGGTCGGCATAGCCAATCTGGGCAACTGCGGCCTCGACATGCCGCTTGCTGCCCTGAATTGTGACGATGTCACCACGATGCACGACTGTCCCGGGTAGCAGCGGCAAATCCTGCATGTTTCGCATCAGTTTCGAGACATAAATGCCCCGCGCGATCGACAGTTTGCTTAGCTCTTCAAGCGTCTTGTTATGAACCTCTTTGCTGGTGATCAGCACATCCAGTTTTTCCGACGGTATGCTCAGCAGATCAGGCGCGTCAGCTTCTGTAAGATTGGTCTCAAGCAAACTCACGAGATCAGCGCGGCGGCCTGAGAACATCACAACATCTCCGGCCTGCAATACGGTGTTATCATCTACCTCTATGATCTTCCCGTCGCGTCTCAGGCGTTCGGCATAGATGCGGATACCGGGCATCAGATCTTTGACTGGTTGCCCTAGCAAATCGCTACCTTCTGGGATCTCAAAGGCCCGCGCCTCGATCGCGCGATATGCCGAGACGATGCCATCACCGGTTTCAACCGACGTCGTGCCACCCAGCTTAGCCTCATATTCCTTGCAGGCCGCGACCAGATCGACGCCAATCAGACGCGGGCCGATCTTGGCCAGAATGATGGCCGACCCGATTGTGCCGTAAATATAGGTCACCGCATAGGCAATCGGAATCTGGTTCGCATAGGTTTTGGCCTGTTCCGCCGACAGGCCCAGCTGGCCGATTTGGTCGGTGGCAACACCGATCGCCGCTGAAATCGTCTGCGATCCGGCATAAAGCCCCGCGGCATAGCCAAGTTCCAGACCCGCGACCTTGGCTGCGATGATCGGGATTACAAGGCAAAGTGCGAGCACGCTGAGCGCAAAGAACACCTCGCGCGCGCCGTCTGCTTTCAGGCCGCGGATGAACTGAGGTCCGACACCGTAGCCCACAGCAAAGATGAACAAGATGAAGAAAGTCGATTTGACCGCCGAGTCGATTTCAATCTGGGCCTGCCCGATCACCACTGCCGCCAACAACGTTGCCGTGACCGTGCCCAGACTGAACCCCATCAGTTTCCAGGGACCAACGAGAAAGCCGATACCGATGGACAGGAACACCGCCAATTCAGGGTAGTTTTGAAGAATATGCACCAGCCAATCGACCATCAATCACCTCTCAATCCGCGCCTGACAGGCATTTGAGGCAAAAGCCGGAGACAAGGTGAAGAAGCGCCCAATTGGCCCACTTGCTGCCCGACCAAGCCGCCTGTTCGAACACACAACCGCAACAGGAAAACTTCGGCCTCACGATACCTTACAAAGGACATTTGTCTATAATTATCTGAATATTAATAGTTCTGCTTGTCCGCCCTCATTCAGAACACCCTGACTGAGCCTGCGCCACAATGCAAACACGCGAAACGCATGGCTCGCCCGCTCTGCCTGCTCCAGAGCCGGAACCATGGGCTTCACTGTCGCTCTACCGCAATGCGCGGGCGCAAAATCCTGAGGGGTTCGAACAAATCCATTGCAGCGACCCGGTGTTTGCCATCACATACCGCTATGACACGGCCGACGATTATTTCCGAGACCAGCGCAACCGGCGTTTGTATCCGCCTTGCCGGAGATCTGCGCACTCAATCGTTGGATCGTGTCGAAGCGGGTTTTGCCGCCCAAAAGCCCAACGGCCAAGATGTCATTGTGGACATGTCGCAAGTTGAATCGCTGGATACCGGAGGGGCCTGGCTAGTCGCCAATCTGGTGCAGCGGATGGGAAGTGAGGGCGCTCAGGTCCAACTCGAAGGGTTGGCCCCTGCACATTCGTCATTGATCGAAACAGTATCGCACAACATACCCGAGGTTACAGGAGAAGAACTGCCGCCGCATGGCTTTGTGAATTGGGTTGCCCGGATTGGGCAAAAAACTTTTGGCGCCTGGAAGGACACATTATCAATCATCGGCTTTCTTGGCCTTACTCTGCATCGATTGGTCCGGACTCTGTTCATGCCATGGCGACTGCGTCGTGCTGCGTTGGTGTCACAGATGGAGCAAGTCGGCTTCAAGGCGCTGCCGATTGTGTCCTTGATGGGTTTCCTGATCGGCGTCGTTCTGGCCTTTCAGGGCGCGACGCAGTTGAAACAGTTCGGGGCTGAGATCTTTGTTGTCGAATTGATCTCCATCTCGATCCTGCGTGAGCTTGGTATCCTGCTGACAGCAATCATCGTCGCTGGTCGCTCCGGTTCGGCTTTTACGGCTTCGATTGGCTCGATGAAGGTGCAGGAAGAGATTGATGCGATGCGCACCCTGGGGTTGGATCCGATTGAAGTTCTGGTCATTCCCCGTGTTCTGGCGCTGTTGATCATGTTGCCCATTCTTGGCTTTGTTGCCGATATGGCTGGCCTGATCGGCGGAGCGTTGATGAGTTGGATCGACCTCGGTGTCAGCCCCGGCATGTTCCTGACCCGGTTGAAGGAAAATACCGGCGTCGCACAACTTGCCGTCGGGATGATCAAGGCACCGTTCTTTGCACTGGTGATCGGTGTCATTGCCTGCTGGCAGGCTATGCAGGTCAAAGGTTCATCCGAAAGCGTTGGTCAGCGGACGACAGCCTCGGTCGTGCAATCGATCTTTATGGTCATCGCCATCGACGCCCTGTTTTCGATCTTCTTCTCAGAGTTGGGGATCTGACATGGATGGAGCCGCGCTTCAGGACAAGCCCCGATCCGACACGAAACGCGAGGCCGTTATTCGTGTGCGCAATTTAACCAACCAGTTCGGCGAGCAAGTGGTCCACGATAACCTCAACCTCGATGTCTGGCGCGGTGAAGTGCTGGGTGTTGTCGGTGGATCGGGCACTGGGAAGTCCGTGCTTTTGCGTACGATCGTCGGGCTGAACAAGCCCAAGTCGGGAAGTATTGAGGTTCTTGGCGTCGATGTTCTTAATGGCCCCGAAGAAGAACGTCAGCGGATCGAAAGAAGCTGGGGCGTGGCATTTCAGGACGGTGCGCTGTTTTCCTCACTGACTGTATTGCAGAACGTGATGGCGCCTCTGCGCGAGCACACGGGTATCAGTGAAAAATTGATGGCCGCACTAGGTGGGCTGAAGATCAGTCTCGTTGGCTTGCCTCAACTAAGTTGCAGCAAGTTCCCCTCGGAACTGTCCGGTGGAATGCGCAAACGCGCTGCGTTGGCCCGCGCCCTGTCGCTGGACCCGGAAATCGTTTTTCTGGACGAACCAACTGCCGGGTTGGACCCGATCGGGGCCGCCGCATATGATGACCTGATCGGGGAACTTCAGCACACGTTGGGGCTGACCGTGTTCATGGTAACGCATGATCTGGACAGCCTTTATGCCATATGTGATCGCGTCGCGGTACTTGCGGAAAAACGCGTGCTGGTTGAAGGTCCGATAGAAGAGATGACCAAGGTCGACCATCCTTGGGTTCAGGAATATTTCACAGGCCCCCGCGCCCGTGCGGCACAACAGAAGGGGCAGGACAGGTAGAGGCGATGGAGACCCGAGCGAATTACATCCTGATCGGTGCGTTCACCCTGGCGGGCATCCTTGGTGCCTTCGGGTTCTTTCTGTGGCTCGCCAAATTCGAAGTGACTCGGCAATACGCCTATTATGATGTGTTGTTCGACAATGTCTCGGGCCTGTCGGCTGCAGGTGGCGTAAATTACAACGGCTTGCCCGTGGGTCAGGTGGTTTCCCTGGACTTGGACAAAGATGACCCGTCAAAGGTGCGAGTGCGGCTTGAGGTTGATGCCGACATCCCTGTTACCAAAGAAACCATCGCACAGTTGCAATCTCTGGGTGTGACAGGGGTTGCTTATGTTGAGCTTTCCGGCGGGTCTCCAACCGCAGAAAGGCTGGCCCAGAACAGTGTCATCCCAAGCAAGCGCAGTTCGATTCAATCCTTGCTTGAGGGTGCGCCAGAGGTTCTGGAAAAGGCGGTCACCCTGTTGGAGAACCTCAATTCGGTTGTTGATGACAAAAACCGAAAGGCGGTGTCGGATATCCTGAACAATCTGGCAGAAGCGTCGGGCAAGCTCGATAAAACTCTGACGGATTTCCAGTCGCTCTCGTCCGATTTGGGCGGTGCGGCCAAAGACGTTGGAGAATTTACCAAGAGACTGGATACGTTGGCGAACACGGCCGAGACGACGTTGAGCACAGGAACGGACACGCTGAAGAGCATCAAAGAGACCTCAGAATCCGCCAAAACAACGCTAGAGACTGCAAATAACGCCATTGCCAGTGCTGAAAGCGTGATTCAGGAAGATATCCGGCCCTTTATCGAACGCGGGTCAATCCTGGCCGAAAGGCTGACTCGGCTGTCAGATGAAGGCAGCGTTACGCTTGAGGTAATCAGCGAGACTGTTCTGAATGCAAACACCACCCTTGAATCGGTTACATCGACTATGGATTCAGCCAAAGGGGCGCTCGATTCAGCAGAGAGGGCGTTTGACTCGGCAAACCGCGTGATGGACGAGGATATCTCACCTGTCGCTGAAGATGTGAGTAAGGCGGCCAATCAGGTTGCGGAAACCGTCTCGAATATCACCGAAAAGATTGACAAGATTTCCGACGATGTTCTCAGCGCCTCCCAATCGGCGTCGGATCTGCTGGGAACCATCGACGGGATCGTTCAGGACAACCGCCGTCAGGTTTCGGACTTCTTGCGCGTTGGGTTGCCTCAGTTCATCCGGTTCATCGAGGAATCACAGCGTCTGGTCATCAGTCTGGATAGATTGGTCGACAAGGTCGAACGCGACCCGGCCCGCTTTTTGTTAGGCACCCAAGCATCGGAGTTTCGTCAATGATACGGCCCTTAATATTGACTCTGGTTTTGGCCGCTTTGACGGGCTGCACGGGCTTGGGCACGCTGCGGCAGGCTTCTAAGCCCAATGACTTGTATTTGCTGACACCCAAAAGCACGTTCTCGTCATCGCTGCCGCGAATCCAAAAACAGATCGTTGTCGAAGAGCCCACAGCGACGGCGGCCGTGAACACCGATCAGATCGCCGTGCAGCCCACCTTGCTTCAGGTTCAGTATCTACCGCGGGCCCGATGGGTGGATCGCGCTCCGTTAATTGTGCAGGCGCTGATGGTCGAAAGCTATGAAAATTCCGGCAAGGTCGCGGCCGTAGGACGTTCGACCGTAGGCCTGAGAGCGGACTATGTGATCGCGCCTGATCTGCGCGAATTTCAGGGCATCGTCATCAGCGAAACCGAAGACACGAAAACGGTCCGCGTAGAAGTGCGCATCAATATCAAGATCATCGATGAGTATGAGGACAAGATCATCGCTTCAAGCTCATTCCAGGAAGCAGTGCTGGCGACCAGCGATAAAACACCCGAACTGGTTGAGGCCTTTGATATCGCCTTGGGCAAGACAATGCGGGATGCCGTGGAATGGAGCATCCGCAAAATCCATACGCATACGCTCAATAACCCGCGATCAAGACCTAGCTAGTGGTCGCTAGAACTGGCTCGCTGAGGCGACTTGCCAGTCGGCGGCGAACTCTTCAGGGATGGTCTTGCCCAACAGAGAGCCGTCATCCAGAAAGCTGTATAGCTCGGCATAAGACCGCTCTCGTTCATCCGCATTTCGGCGCCGGATGTCGGCAGGGCGCAGGTCGGAAACTTTTGCTTTGCCCATAGCCCCTAATATCTCGCGGAAGCTTTCAAGCGTCGCGTCATGAAACCGATGCACGCGCTGTCGTTTCTGTGGCACATTCACCGCCCGCCCACGGATCGGATCTTGCGTCGCTACCCCCGAGGGGCACCTGTTGGTGTTGCAATGCAGCGCCTGAATGCACCCCACCGCAAACATCATCGCCCGCGCCGCGTTACACATATCCGCACCCAAAGCGAATTTCTCGACCATATCGAACCCAGTGGCCACTTTGCCCGAACAGATCACCCTCATCTTGTCGCGGACTCCAATACCGCGCAGACAGTTGTTTACAAAGATCAGTGCCTCGTTAAGCGGCATCCCCAATCGGTTGGTGAACTCGACCGGGGCAGCGCCAGTGCCCCCTTCCGCGCCGTCCACCGTGATGAAGTCAGGCAGAATCTCAGTTTCCAACATCGCTTTGCAAATCGCCATAAACTCGGATCGACGACCGATGCACAGTTTGAAGCCCACGGGCTTGCCACCTGACATCTCTCGCAGATGCTGAACGAAATGCATCAATCCATTCGGTCCATCAAAGGCCGAATGAATAGGTGGGGAAATCACATCCTGATGTACTGGAACCCCACGAATCTCGGCGATTTCTTCATCCACCTTTGCTGCCGGTAGGACCCCGCCATGAGACGGCTTCGCCCCTTGCGATAGTTTGATCTCGATCGCTTTGACGACATCTTTCTTGGCCTTTTCGGCAAACAGGTCCTTATCGAACCCACCTTCAGGCGTGCGGCATCCAAAATACCCTGTTCCGATTTGCCAGATGATGTCTCCACCTTCTGCCAGATGGTGGGGGGACAGTCCGCCTTCGCCCGTGTTATGCGCAAAACCCCCATCTTTTGCACCGCCATTCAAAGCACGGATTGCGTTGGCGCTGAGTGCACCGAAACTCATTGCTGATACGTTCAGACGCGACGCATTGTAGGGTTTGTCGCACTGAGGGCCGCCCAGTATCACCCGTTCTTCGCTCTCTTCGACGTGCTTGGGGGATAGCGAGTGATCAGCGCGGTGATAACCTACCGTCATGATATCGTACTGAGTGCCAAACGCCTGAGTATCCACCTGCCCCTTGGCGCGGGAATAGACCAGACTGCGGATGATCCGATTATAGGGCCGCCCGCTTTCATTGGTTTCAACGAAATACTGCCGGATTTCAGGGCTGACAAACTCCAACATATATCGGAAGTGACCCAGTACCGGGTAGTTGTTCAGCACATTATGCTTGGTTGTCAGCATATCGTAGAGACCGACAACCGCATAGGGGATCAGTATGATCAGCAACCAGTGTGCGGGTGGCCAGAAAAAACCCCAAAGCAAAGTCAAAGGCAAGCAGACATAGCTGAGGAAATAGTAAAGCCTGCGAACAATCATTTCCTATCTCCCTGAGTAGCGCTGTGACAGCGTGACTTTGAATGGACATTGGGTCCATGACCCTGCTCTTCATCCAGAACGTGGAACAAATTGACCTGTTTGCGCAAGCCCTTGCTAATCAAACAAAGATAACGGTTGGGTTAGCGAGGCCGGTTGAACCAAGCAAAAGCAGTCTGTATGCAAAATGAAACGCTGGTCAGAGCAGGATCAACCGCAGTGTCGAAAACAGCGCCTGTATTCGGGCATCGCGCCCTGATGTATACAGCCGTCTTTGTGGGGGGTGCTGCAGGGTCGTTGCTGCGCGAGCTATTTTCGCTGGAGATCCCCGGCGCTCCGTTCCTAACCGCGACTTTCGGCATCAATGTTGCGGCCTGTTTCGTTCTAGGTTGGCTCTATGCCATTCGAAATCGTGTCCACGCCCACGTCCTGCATCTAGGGGCCGTTGGATTTTGCGGTGGGCTATCGACGTTTTCCTCATTCGTCGCCGAGCTGGAAAGACTGGCAGAAACCGGGAATTGGTTTGTGGTTATCGCCGTAAGCGCGGAGATCGCATTTGGTCTTACGGCGGCGGTTCTTGGGGAAGCGCTGGGTCGGCGGCATCATTCCCGGGAAACATCGGAATGACGACCTTGTATCTGCATGCCATGTTCGCATTGGGCGGAGGATTGGGGGCTGTACTGCGGCATTGGCTGGCGCTTCGGGTGACGCATGATCTGCCGTACTCGACCCTGATCGTGAATGTTCTGGGCAGCCTTCTGCTGGGTCTATGGATTGGTTATCTGGGTGGCTCTGCAGAAATGGGCGAAGAGGAAAAACGCCTTGTATTCGGGTTTTGCGGCGGCTTCACCACATTCTCAAGCTTCGCCTATCAATCGCTGCAATTGCACCGTGAACGGACGATCGTATTTGCTGCCGGTAACATCGCTCTCAGCCTCGTCTTGTGCTGGTTCGCGCTATGGCTGGGCCTTGTTCTGACGCGCTAGTGAACGGGTGCTGCAGCCCTTTGGTCGGGCCTGGGCGCGCGGCAGAAGAACAACAGTGGGATCGTGGCCAACGCCAGCAGTCCAAGATTGTTGAATACTGTAAGGTACGAGATCATCTCGGCCTGCCGAGCAATCTCTTGTCCCAAAATGGCGGCGCCCTGGGCGCTATCGGGTGTCAGCCCCAGCGGCGCAAGATAAGCCTGTGCAGCAGGATTGTAGGGTGTCACATTCTGGCTGAGCACTGCCGTATTGGTTTGCAGGCCTCGCACGACCCAAGTCCCCACCAATGAAATACCTACCGAAGAGCCAAGCTGCCTGGTGACGTTGAATAGGCCCGAGGCCTCATCCTGCCTTGATTTACTGATGCTCTCGAATGCCAGAATAGACATCGGCACAAACACCAGCCCCATCCCCAGACCACTGACAAAGCCCGGCCAAGCCAGTTGCCAGAAACCGGCGTCGAGGTTGAGTGTGCCCAACATGAAATTCCCCACTGCTGTCAACAGCATCCCCAACCCGGCTAAAACTCGTGGATCAAACCGGGTGACCAGTACGGCCCCGGTCAGCACCATCGATGCACCTGCGGCGATCCCGCGCGGTATGAACAAATGACCGGATTCGATCACGGGGTAATCGAGCAGGCTTTGCACAAAGGTTGGCAGTATGGCGATCCCGCCAAACAATGAGATCGCGAACCCCGCTATCACCAGGTTGCACAGGGCAAAGTTGCGATCCGCAAAAAGGCGCAAATCAACGACAGAATGCCGGGATGTCAGAGAATGGACTATGAACCCCAGCGCCCCAAGAACCGAAGCGATCAGCGCCAGCTGTATCATCCTCGATGACAGCCAGTCCTTGGTCTCACCTTGGTCAAGAATGAATTGAAGGCATCCGATGCCAAGTGCCAGCAGCGCCAGACCTTTCCAGTCGATGCGCACCTCTTCGGTTTTGTCGTCCGGCAACTCGCCCGCCAAAAGCAGCAGGGCCATGGCAGCGACCGGAAGGTTGACGAAAAACACCATTCGCCACGAAAAATACTCTGTCAGGACTGCGCCTACAGTTGGGCCCAACACTGGTGCGACCACGACGCCCAAGCCAAAGACCGCCATGGCCTGCCCCCGTTTTTCGCGCGGAAAGGCATCAAACAGGATGGACTGCGACAACGGGATCAGGAACGCGCCGAACATCCCCTGCGCCAGGCGGAACGCGACGATAGTCTGAAGACTCCATGACAGGCCGCACATGACAGACATTGTGGCAAAACCCGTGACCGCAGTCAGGATCAGCCTGCGCCGCCCGACCCGACGCGCGACAAACCCGGTCAGCGGCATGACCACAACGGCTGAGACAATATAGCTGGTTAAGATCCATGTCGCCTGATCGGTTGTGGCCCCAAAAGCCGCCTGAATATGCGGCAACGCAACATTGACGATGGTACTGTCCAGAACTTCGAGAATTGCACTGAGCACGACGGCCACGACAATCACGCGATTGATATGGCCGGCATCAGTCATTGGCTGGTTCCGGTTGTATCCACCGTAACTTTGCTGCTGCCTCCTACACGTAGCGGAGCATCAGTTGGATCAAGCTCAATCCGCACCGGGAAACGTCGAGTGACCTTGACCCAGTTGCCGCTGGAGTTTTCGGACGGCAACAACGAAAACGTATCGCCCGAGCCTCGACCGATCGACGCAACCTTGCCGGTCAGGGTCGTGTCTGGAAGCATATCCACCTGCACTGTGACCGGCTGACCGGGTCGGATGCGTGGCAGTGATGTTTCCTTGAAATTTGCATCGACCCACCAGTCAGACGACTCGACAATGGAAAATTGCGGCGCATTGGCCGAGACAGACGACCCTGGCCGCAGCGTCAGATTTGCGATCCAGCCATCGGCCGCGGCATAGACCTTGGTCCAGACAAGATCGGCCTGCGCGATTTCCAACGCAGCCTGTGAGGACAACACATTGTCCTGCCGGGCCGCGAGACCACTTTGCAATGCGGAAAGCTCGGACCGGCTGGTGGTCAACCGGGCCGAAGCCTGTGCGAATTCGGATGTAGTTTGGTCCAGCGAGGCCTGCGCGAGGTCCCCGTCCGAAAACAAAGCTCGGGCGCGTTCAAGATTGCTCTGAGCCGTTTCGTAGAAAGAGTTGGCGCTTTCGACAGCGGCCTGTGCAGCGGTGATCTGGTTCGAGAAGGAGTCAGCCTGCTGAATGGCACTGTCCAGATTAGCTTTGGCCTGATCGACCGAGGCTTGGAACTGTGTCGGATCAATCGAGAATAGCAAATCGCCTGCATTGACCGGCTGGTTTTCGACCACCGCAACGTCTGAAACCTGCCCGGTCACCTGTGCGGCCACATAGATGATATTCGCGCCGATATAGGCGTCTTTTGTTGACGGATACCGCTCTTCATGCCGCCAGAAAAGGAACAATCCAACAGCAATCGTGACCAGGATCCCTGCGGCGGCAATTGCCTTGAATGACTTCATAAGCAGCTTCCTTTTTGGTGCCTAAGCGAGCGACCTCACATCACCTGCATATGCATGCGCATGGCCAGATTGCCCAGAATCCAAACTGTCCCGCCGATGATAATCAGCAGAACAAGTGTCGAGAACAGAACCAGGTCCAGATCCTCTCGGCTGCTGCGGCGGCGGTCGATGTGTAGAAAATAGATCAGTTGAACAACCAGTTGTGCCAACCCCAGAAGGCCTATGGTCATATAGACGCCTGGTGTTTCAATACCGAAATGATAGGCGATCACAAATACCACCAGCGTGAGCAGCAGTGACCCACCATAGCCAATCACGTAACGCCGCCGTTCGCGGTGATGCATCTCGGATCGTTTATCCATAGGCCAGCCCTCCGAAATACACGATGGTTATTATGCCGATCCAGATAAGATCGAGGAAATGCCAGAATAGCGCCAACCGCACCATACGCGACATCAGCAGATCGGTCAGCCCGAACATACGCAGCTGAATACCCAGCACGATTAGCCACAGACACCCGGCTGCAACATGCAAGCCGTGGAGCGGTACGAGACCATAGAAGGCCGACAAAAACCCGCTACGCTGTGGGATACCGCCTTGGGCTGCCATGTTCATGAAATCACGGATTTCCAAAACCAGAAAACTGAGCCCCAGCAACAGAGTCACTCCGAACCACAGCACGATCCGTGCCCGAGGCAGGTTGTATTTCAGCGCCAACATCGCCAGCCCGACGGTCAAACTGCTGGTCAGCAGAATGAGAGTCTGGGCAAAGATGCTTTTCAGGTCGAACAGCTCATGCGGGCCTGGACCGCCGGCCTGCGCGTCTATCATGGTGATATAGATCGCGAACATCAGGCCGAAATAGACCAGATCGCTCATCAGGAAGACCCAGAAGCCGAAAGTGACGACCTCGGTCGCCTTGTGGGCGCTGGCGTGGTCCTCGCCGAGGTTTATCCCCGGATAGCTGTGCTTGGGTGCGCGCCTCATGTCACGGCCTCCATATCCGGGCGGGCGAGGCCGCGATTTTCCGGTGTACTTTCATGATCGCGATCCACAGCGGCGGTGCTGTGGACCAGCGCCAACCACGCCTCGTGTTCTTTGCGGACCTCTTCGGCGGGGATGATGACCTCGGTGCTGGTGTCGAAACTCCAGATGATAATGGCGAGGATCATCGCGATGGTCATCAGTGCTGCCAGCCACCAGATCCACCAGACCAGAGAGAACATCCAGATGCCACTGAGCACGCAGAGGATAAACCCGATGCCGGTGTTGCGCGGCATCTCGATATCTTCGTAGGCCGCGGGTGCAGGATAGGCTTGTCCGCGCTCCTTAGCTGCAGCAAAGTCATCGCGGTCACTAACCTGCGGAATAATAGCGAAGTTGTAGGGTGGCGGCGGAGACGGGATCGACCATTCCAGCGTGCGCCCGTCCCAAGGATCACCGACCGGTGCGCGGGTCTGTTCTCGGTCGCGTATACTGACCCACAATTGGACCAGGATCGAAAGCAACCCGCAAGTAATCACTAGCGATCCTATGGCGGCGGTGATCATGTAGGGGTGAAAGCTGGGATCCTCCCAACTGAACGACCGGCGGGGCATGCCCATCAGACCAACGAAGTAGAGCGGCATGAAGGTCAGCAGAAACCCAACCGTCCAGCAGAAAACCGAAACGCGGCCCCAGAACTCGTTTAGACGGAACCCAAAGGCCTTTGGGAACCAGTAGTTATAGCCGGCGAGCAACCCGAACAGCACACCTGGTAGCAACGCGTTGTGGAAATGCGCAACCAGAAACAGCGTATTATGGACCTGATAGTCGACGGTTGGATTGGCAAGAACCACTCCGCTGAGGCCGCCGATGACGAACAACATCAAGAACGCAAGGCCATAAAGCATCGGGACCGAGAATCGAATGCGCCCACGGTACAGAGTCGCCATCCAGTCATAGACCTTTACCCCGGTCGGAATGGCGATCAGCATCGTGGCAATCCCGAACACCGCGTTGATCAGAGCGCTTTGCCCCATGGTGAAGAAATGATGCAACCAAACCGTGAAGGACATGACCGCAATCGACATTGTTGCGATGACCAGTGAGTTGTAACCATAGAGACGCTTGGCCGAAAAGGTGGCAAAGACCTCGGAATAGATACCATATGCAGGCAGGACCAACAGGTAGACCTCGGGGTGGCCAAACAGCCAGAACAGGTTGGCATAGTTCATCATGTTGCCGCCAAGGTCATTGGTGAAGAAGTGGAAATCGAGATAGCGATCCGCGGCCAGCAACAATGCAGCTACGCCAAGGGGGGGCATGGCAAAGATGATCAGAATCGAGCTGCAGATTATCGTCCAGCAATACATAGGCAACCGCATGAACTTCATCCCCGGCGCACGCAGCTTGTAGATCGTGACGGCAAAGTTGATGCCAGTCAGTGTTGTGCCCACGCCAGAGACCACGATGGCCCAGATCCAGTAATCCGGCCCAACGCCGGGATTGAACGCGGCCCCGGTATAGGGCGGATAGGCGGTCCAACCACCTGTTGAGAATTCGCCCACCACCAGCGAGACCATCAGCATTAGCCCGGACGAGACGGTCAGACCAAGCCCGATCTGGTTCATCACCGGAAAGGCCACGTCGCGCGCGCCTATCATGAGCGGAATTATGTAATTAGCGACGCCAAAGACAAAAGGTACCGCGACGAAGAACACCATTATGGTGCCATGAGTGCTAAACAGTTCCGCGAAATGCTCGGGTTCCAGAAATCCGTCCCCCGGTCCCGCCGCCTGTTGGGCCCGCATCACCACGCCTTCCAAGACGCCCCGCGCCAGCATCACGATGGCGAAGACAATGTACATGATGCCGATCTTCTTGTGATCAGCGCTGGTCAGCCAATCGCGCCAGAGCGGGCCCCACAACCGGAACCACGTCAGGATGCCAATCACTACCACTACGCCCACGATCACAATGGCAGCAGCAGCGTTTGCAATGATCTCATTTGCGCCAGGATTCTGGATCAGTCCAGCAATGGGAAATGCATCCCAACTCAGGCGACCGAAGAAGCCGGTCTCGGCATTTGTCATTGGCTTGCCTCCTGCCCGTATTCAGCCGTTCCGGGTTGCTGATCCAACTGCAGAGGCTCTCCGCTGTGGTAACGACGCAGGATCGAATGGAACAGGTCGCCCTCTTCCAGCGTGAAATAAAGCGCATTCAGCGGCATGAGTTCTGTGCCCAATGCCGCCTGCACCTCATCCCGATCCGTACGCATCGCCAACGTCCGATAAGTGCTTTCGGTCAACGGTATGCCATGCGCTTTTACACTGGCGACCCATGCCTGAAAATCCTCGGGCTGCATGGCTTGCGCCAGGAATTTCTGCTTTGTGAATCCTCGGCCATTATACTGTGTGTTCTCGCCTTGCATCGTCTCAGGCGAGTCTGCCACCAGGTGTAGCCGAGTCGTCATCCCCGGCATGGCATAGATTTGCCCTGCCAGCGCCGGGATCATAAACGACTGCATCACCGTGTCTGTGGTCAGCGTCATCGCAACTTGCTGTTTGATCGGTATGCCCAGTTCTCCCACCGTTGCGATGCCATGATCTGGATAGATGAACAGCCATTTCCAATCGAGGCCAACCACCTGCACATTTAGGGCAGGCTCTTCTCCAAAAGGGGCCGAATAAGGGTCAAGACGATGTGTCGCTTTCCAGAGATAGAAAGACAGGATCATCACGATCACGACCGGGACGCCCCACATCAGAAATTCAAGCTTCGCCGAAAAATCCCAATGCGGCGTGTATGCAGCATTTCCACCCTTACGTCGGCGATAACGCAGGGCAATCAGCGGCACCAGAGCCAGAACCGGTATCACAGCGATCAGGATAAGAGCCGTCGCGCGCAAAAGGTGTGTCTTTTGCACAGCTGCAATCGGGCCTTGGGGGTCCATGAAGCTATCACTCGCCCCGGCAGACTCAGCCGTCAACAACAGAGCAACAAAGATCACCAAGGCTGGCACAGCGACTGAATGTATCCGAGACAAGGTCACACCTGATGATCCTCTTGCGGCGGGGTTTCCCGGCAACTATCGGCAGAGTCACGGATTTTCTCAAGAACTTTTCCAAAATCACCCTGCGCCGCCGCTGTTGACATGAGGTCAAGCGCGCGCGAGACCAATCATATGCGTTTGGTTCTTGCTCTCCTCTCCCTGCTTTGTCTTGCGGCCCCTTCGGCCGCGCAGGATCGCGCTGCGGTTGAGCGTCAGTTTCAGAGCTGGCTGCAACAGACCATATGGCCTCAGGCAAAAGCCAAGGGCGTTTCGAAACGCACATTCCAAAGTGCCTTTGACGGGGTAACACTAAACTGGGACCTTCCTGACCTGGTTCCGCCGGGCAGCTCTAAAAAGACACCCAAGCAACAACGGCAGGCCGAGTTCGGCTCACCTGGTCGTTATTTCAATGCCGGATCAGTCCAGGGTGCCACCTCCGTCGGTCGCAAGATGGCTAAGCGCCACGCGGACACGCTATCACGTGTCGAGACAGAAACCGGCGTACCCGCCCGAATCATACTGGCCATCTGGGGCCGCGAAAGCGGATACGGACAAGTCCCGATCCGCCATAATGCGTTTCAGGTGCTGGGCACCAAAGGGTTCATGAGCACACGGGCAGAGTATTTCACGGCTGAACTGATTGCTGCGCTACAGATCGCTGAATCCGGTCACGGCCAAGGCCACGCACTGAAAAGCAGTTGGGCGGGTGCCTTGGGGCAGCCTCAATTCATGCCCACAAATTTTCTGACTTACGCGCGCGATGGCGATGGCGATGGCCGAACTGATATCTGGGGCTCAGCCTCGGACACGATTGCATCAATCGGCGCGTATCTTGACGAGCACGGATGGGTGACAGGCCGCGACTGGGGGTTCGAAGTTATCCTACCCACGACCGTTTCTTGCGCGTTGGAGGGCCCTGATCAGGGGCGGTTGATCCGCGATTGGGTCGCCATGGGCGTAAATCGCGTTTCCGGCAAACCTTTTCCGGCACATGAACTTGATGCCGAGGGCTATCTTATGATGCCTGCCGGTCGTAGCGGTCCGGCCTTTATCGTAACGCCCAATTTCTATGTCCTCAAAGACTATAACACCAGCGACCTTTATGCGCTGTTTGTGGGTCATGTCGGCGATCGCATCCAATACGGAGTTGGCGATTTTCGGGGTCGTTGGGGCGATGTCGGCAATCTCTATCGCTCAGATGTCGCCAGCATGCAGCAGGTGCTTGTTCAACAGGGTCATGACGTCGGTGGCGTCGATGGCCTGCCCGGATACAAAACCCGACGCTCGATCGGGCGCTGGCAAGAGGCTTCTGGAAGCACACCAACCTGCTTCCCCGATGCCTCATTTAAGGCCGTTCTGAAGCCGTAGCAGCGTACTGATTCGCCATTTACGAGCATCAATGCGAACACATTCACCCACGGTGATATGTTGAGCTTCACGAAAATGTCACTGCCACGAAGCGTTTCAAAATAAAATTTTAACACCTCCGCCGGCTGCGGTTCTAATCAGCCTTTGTGGTCTTCACCCACCGCAAAACCCTTTACCTTTGCTTCAAAACTGACAGGTTCATGGGCAGTGAAAGATAGCTTTCGCATTCGGATCTCCGACATTGCCTGATGCATGAATGCCGAAATTATCGATCTTGGCACGATCTAGATCAAGGTAAAGTCCAGACAATTGCCGGAGACAAAATGGCAGACAAGCGCCCACCGCGAATGCGGTTTGGACGTTCGAAACCATACAAATGGGAGTAAACACATGAACAAAATAATCAGAACCTCTTTGGCAGGACTGTTGTCCTCGACCATCATTACCGGTGCTGCAATTGCTGCCGGTACACATCCCGAAACCGGAGAAGCCCTGGCCGACGATCAGACCTTCACCTATCGGATTCTTGATGAACACAGCTCGGTCGACCCGCAAGTCGTAGAAGATGTGTCGGGTGCAGAAATTGTTCGCGATCTGTTTGAAGGCCTGATGAATCAGGATGAGGACGGTAACCTGGTTCCTGGTGTCGCCACCGAATTCTCGGTCAACGATACCAAGGACGTTTACACCTTTACCCTGCGCGATGAAGCGAAGTGGTCGAATGGTGATCCGGTGACCGCAGGTGACTTTGTGTATGCCTGGAAGCGCGCCGTCGATCCCGAACTGTCGTCGCCCTATGCGTGGTTCATGGAACTGATGTCGATCGAAAACGCTGCCGAGATCATCGCGGGCGAAAAACCGGTAGATGAGTTGGGTGTCAAAGCCATCGACGACAAAACGCTGGAAGTCCGCCTGAGCGCCCCCCTTCCCTATTTCCCGCAGATGACCACACATTCGACAACCTTCCCGGCACCGCAGAAAGTGATCGAAGAATTTGGTGACGCCTGGACCAAACCGGAAAACATCGTCTCGAACGGCGCATATGTTCTGACCGAGCACCTGCCGCAAGAACGCTCGGTACGTGAACGCAACACCGCCTATTGGGACAACGATAACACCATCATCGACAAGGTCGTGGCGCTGGTCATCAATGATGAAAACGTCGCCCTGACCCGCTATTTGGCTGGCGAACTGGACCGCACCGAAATTCCAGCCGGCCAGTACCCACGTCTGAAGGAAGAGCACCCCGTAGAAGCCATCAGCTTCCCACGCCTGTGCAACTATTATTACACCTTCAATCTGTCTGATGGTGGCCCCGAGGCTTTCAAGGACCCGAACGTCCGCCAAGCCCTGTCACTGGCCGTTGATCGTGCGATCATCACCGAAAAAGTGATGGCAGGCGGTCAGCCCGAAGCCTACACCTTCGCCCCCGAAGCAACCGCAGGCTTCACCGTCCCGGCCGTTGAAATGGCATCCATGTCCCAAGCCGAACGCGACGAGTTGGCGAAGGAGCTTCTAGCAGAAGCAGGTTATGGGCCTGACAACCCTCTGAGCTTCCAGATGGTTTATAACACCGCGGAAAACCACAAGAAGGTCGCCGTTGCGCTGAGCCAGATGTGGAAGCAGAAGCTTGGCGTGAACGCCGAACTGGCAAATATGGAGTGGAAAGTCTTCCTCGAGGAGCGCGGCAACCAAAACTTTGAGCTAGCACGTGGTGCTTGGTGCGGAGACTATAACGAAGCGTCGACCTTCCTGGACCTGCTGCAGTCGGACTCGGGCTATAATGACGGCAAATATGCCAACGCGCGCGTTGATGAGCTGCTGGCCGAGGCCAAAACCTCGGACGATCCGGCTCCGCTTTACACCGAAGTTGAACGCATCATCGCCCAAGAAACGCCTGTGATCCCGATCTATCACTACGCAGGCGTCTATATGATGGACAGCGATGTAGGCAACTGGCCGGTGAACAACGTCGAGCAGAACTGGTACTCGAAGAACCTCTACAAGCTCGCTGAATAATCGTCTTTGAACCACGCCCTGCCCCGGAGACATCCGGGGCAGGGCCAATAAACACGGGGGGCATGAAATGCTTGCCTACAGTATAAAGCGGCTGCTGGTCGCTATTCCGACGATCCTGTTATTGATCGTCGCCTGCTTTTTCCTCATGCACATCGCGCCTGGCGGGCCATTCACCTCGGAACGGCCATTGCCGCCGCAGGTTCTGGCCAATATCGAGGCGCGTTATGGATTGGACCAACCGCTGTGGAAACAGCTTTGGGACTATCTGTACAACATCGTGGTGCATTTTGATTTCGGACCGTCCTTCAAATTCAAGGATCGGGATGTGAACGACATCATCGCGCAGGGTTTCCCGATTTCGCTAACCTATGGTTCGTTGTCCTTTCTGGTGGCAACATCCGTTGGCGTCGCGCTGGGAATTGCCGCTGCAATCAAACACAACAGCTGGATTGACTACTTTGCGGTGGGTCTGGGTATCGCCGCTCAGGCGCTTCCGAACTTCATCATGGGGCCGATCCTGATCCTGACCTTTACCCTGTGGTTGGGGTGGCTGCCGGGTGGCGGCTGGCATGGCGGTCAATGGCAGTATCTGGTGATGCCGGTGATTGCGTTGGCGACCTCCTACATGGGCTCAATCGCAAGGATTACGCGGTCATCGATGCTGGAGGTTCTGAACTCGAACTTCATTCGAACTGCACGGGCCAAGGGATTGCCGACAAGAACCGTGATCTGGCGCCATGCGCTTAAGCCGACATTGCTTCCCGTTGTCTCGTACCTCGGGCCGGTTTTTGTCTACGTTCTGACCGGTTCGGTTTTTGTCGACATCTATTTCTCAACCGGTGGTCTGGGGCAGGCCTATGTCGGCTCGGCTTTGTCTCGCGACTATGCTGTGCTGCTAGGGGTCACCATTCTTTACGGCGCGTTGACCGTGGTTGTGAACCTTCTGACCGACCTGGCTTATGCCTGGTTCGATCCAAAAATCCGATACTGAGGGGCAGGCAATGCTTGGAAAATCACAAAAAGCCGCCCATCTGGCCGAGGAAATCACTGATTACACGGTCATTCAGGGGCGCTCGCTTTGGCAGGACGCACGGATACGTTTTGTCCGCAACAAGGCCGCAATGGCCAGCGTTTTCATTTTGGGTCTGATCGTGTTGTTCACGATTGTTGGGCCTTACTTCGCGGTCTGGAACAATGAAGAGATCGATTGGAACGTCATGGGGGACGTGCGCGGCATGGGGATGCCATCCATCGAAACCGGACACTATTTCGGCGTCGATGATCTGGGGCGCGACCTATACAGCCGTGTCATTCAGGCCACCACCACATCGCTGCTGGTCGGTTTGATCGGGGCCGCGACCGCTCTGATCGTCGGCACCTGCTATGGCATCACCGCTGGATATATTGGCGGGCGCACCGACAGTGCCATGATGCGGTTCGTGGACATCCTGCTTGCAATTCCGGCAACACTGATCATCATTTTGCTGCTTGTCGTGGCGGGACGATCCTTTTTCATGCTGTTCATCGCCTTGGGCGCTGTTGGTTGGCTGACGATGGCACGGATTGTTCGTGGGCAAACCCTGACCCTCAAGAACCGCGAGTTTATCGAAGCCGCGCGCGCCGCCGGTGTCAGCGAATTTACCATCATGTACCGTCACATTCTGCCCAACCTGTTGGGCGTTGTGATCGTGTACGCTTCGTTACTGGTGCCCGAGATGATCCTGACGGAAAGCTTCATCTCGTTCCTGGGCCTCGGAATATCGGAACCCTACACCTCGTTGGGCCGGCTGATTGCCGAAGGGGCTGGCACCATGGCGTATGGCACGCTCTGGCAGCTGATGTTCCCTCTTACTTTTTATGTCGCCATCATCATCACCATGTTCTTCATCGGTGACGGGCTACGCGACGCTTTGGACCCGAAGGATCGCTGATATGAGTCTATTTTCCGTCAAGGACCTGAGCGTTCGATTTGATACACCCGACGGCGTGGTTGAAGCTGTAAAGGGCATCAGTTTCGATATTAATCACGGCGAATGTCTGGGTATCGTCGGCGAAAGTGGCTCAGGCAAAAGCCAGACGTTCATGGCAGCAATGGGGCTGTTGCCCTCCGCTGGCCATGCGTCTGGCTCTGCTTTGCTGAATGGTCAGGAAATCTTGAATCTACCTGTGAACAAAATCAACAAGATCCGTGGCTCAGACGTCGGCATGATCTTTCAGGATCCGCTGACCGCCCTGACCCCACATCTGCGGGTCGGCCAGCAGATGCGCGAAGTGCTACAGGTTCACGAAGGTTTGCAGGGCTCGGCTGCCCGCCAACGTTGCCTTGACTGGCTGAATCGCGTTCGCATCCCCGAAGCGAAACGGCGGCTGGATCAATATCCACATGAATTGTCTGGCGGCATGCGCCAGCGCGTGATGATCGCCATGTCGATGCTGTGCAATCCCAAGTTGCTGATTGCGGATGAGCCCACAACCGCGTTGGATGTGACCGTTCAGGCCGACATTCTGGACCTGATGGTACGGTTGCAAAAGGATGAAGGTACGGCCATAGCTCTGATCACCCATGACATGGGCGTTGTTGCGCGCATGTGCGACAATATTCAAGTCATGCGTATGGGTGAGTTTGTCGAGGCCGGTGACACGCGCGAAGTCTTTCGTTCTCCTCAGCATGATTATACCCGAACGCTACTTGAGGCTATGCCGCGAATTGATGCGGGCGATGCTCCGAAAGCTCTTACGCAGACGGAAGAACCGTTACTGAAAGTGGATGACGTCAAGGTGCATTTCCCGATCCATGTCTCGGGCGGTCTTTTTGGACATAAGGTGCCGCTGAAAGCCGTAGATGGCGTGAGTTTCGACATTCGAAAGGGCGAGACCCTGGGTGTTGTTGGAGAATCCGGCTGTGGCAAATCCACGCTGGCCCGGGCTGTGCTGCAACTGATCGAACCCAGCGCGGGTAATGTCAGCTGGCTGGGGCATCCGATCGTCGGGCTGAAACGGGCCGAGTTGAACAAGTACCGCAAGGACCTGCAGATCGTGTTTCAGGACCCGCTGGCGAGCCTTGATCCACGGATGACGATCTCGGCCTCGATCGCGGAACCGCTGAAAACCTATCGCCCGGATCTGACCGAGCGGGAACGCAAAGAGTTGGTCGCCGAGATGATGGAGCGTGTTGGCTTGAAGGCCAACATGATCAACCGATATCCGCACGAACTATCCGGGGGGCAAAACCAGCGTGTTGGAATCGCGCGTGCCATGATCAACAAACCAAAACTGATTATCTGTGACGAGGCAGTCTCTGCGCTGGATGTGTCCATTCAAGCCCAGATCGTAGGATTGTTGCGTGAACTGCAACAAGAGTTTGGCCTATCGATGATCTTCATCAGCCATGATTTGTCTGTGGTACGTGCGGTTTCGAACCGGATCATGGTTCTATATCTGGGCCGCATCGTTGAATTGGGCGATGGTGAAGTGATCTGCTCCGAACCGAAACATCCTTACACTCAGTCCCTGATCTCGGCGGTTCCGATCCCTGATCCGGATGTCGAGCGCAGCCGCCAACGGCTTAAACTGCCTGGAGAATTGCCTTCTCCCATGGATCCGAAAGCAGCTTTGCGCTTTTTGCCCAGCAGATTGTCTATGGGTGAGACCGACTATGTACCTCAACTCAGTGAGATTGCCCCGGATCACTTCGTCGCCGAACACGATCCGCTTGAGGCGATTATGGCCAATGCATAAGCTTACGCGCCCGATCCAATCTATCGGGCGCGTTTTAAACTTTATTGAAAAAGTGATTAGTGGATTGGTTCATTGATCCAGCTTTCGGTCGTGTTTCGTTTTGACTCTGCCCTTAAGTTAATGGCAGATTCCAGCGAACCCGTAACTGACCAGCCGGGTGCGATTGATTGGTAGGATTTTAGATTATATGTGGGGCTCCGGCATCACCGAGAGTCGTCGGCAATATAAAGAATTAGTGAGGTAGTATGGTACGCAAAGTCACCAAGGCGATATTTCCCGTAGCGGGAATGGGCACTCGGTTTCTTCCGGCGACAAAGTCGGTGCCAAAGGAAATCATGACATTGGTTGATCGTCCACTGGTCCAATATGCCATCGACGAAGCGCGTGCGGCCGGGATCACTGAATTCATCTTCGTGACATCGCGCGGAAAATCAGCGCTTGAGGACTATTTCGATCACAATCTCGTGCTGGAGCAGGACCTCAAATCCAAGGGCAAAGACGAACTGCTTGAAGTATTGAACGCAACCAATATGGAAAGCGGAGCAATTGCCTATATCCGTCAACACAAGGCTTTGGGATTGGGGCATGCGGTCTGGTGCGCCCGTCGACTGATCGGGGATGAACCCTTTGCCGTGATGCTGCCCGACGATGTGATTGCCGCCGACAAACCCTGCCTACAGCAGATGGTCGAAGCCTATGAGGAAACCGGCGGCAACATGGTCGCCGCGATGGAAGTTCCCAACGAAAAAACCAGCTCCTACGGTATTCTGGATACCGGCCAGAATGTTGGAACGGTTGTCCGTGCCAAAGGAATGGTTGAAAAACCGAAACCCGAGGACGCGCCATCCAATCTAGCGGTGATCGGTCGTTACATCTTAGGTCCTTCGGTTCTATACAATCTGAACCAGAAAAAGAAGGGAAGTGGCGGCGAAATCCAACTGACCGACGCAATTGCCGAGGATATAGGCAATGGTGTTCCTGTTTTTGGCTACAAGTTTGATGGACAGCGGTTCGATTGTGGTTCAAAGGCTGGCTTTCTGCAAGCAACGGTCTCGTTCGCATTGGCCCGCGATGATCTGCGCGACGACCTAAACCAATATCTGCATGAAGTCGTAGCCTCTGATCGGGCCGCGCAGTAGGCCTAGTTGTGTCAGCTATTCCGATTTCAATTCAATAGTTTAAGCTAAAAGGTTCAGAAGGGGCAGGCACCGTGAGCATGGTCTATCCTGTAATTTTATGTGGCGGATCCGGTACTCGGCTTTGGCCGTTGTCGCGTAAAAGCTACCCCAAACAGTTTGTTCCGCTGATTGGTGAAACCAGCCTGCTGCAGCAATGTGCCGAGCGGTTGAAAGGCCCGACCGACACGCCTTACGCCAAACCTCTGATCCTGACCAACGAGGCTTTCCGCTTTGTTGTCCCTGAACAATTGATGGCCATCGGAGTCGATCCGGGTCCGATCTTGATCGAACCCGAAGGACGCAATACTGCACCTGCAGTGCTGGCCGCTGCCCTGCACCTTTCATCCACTGACCCCGACGCGATGATGCTGGTGGCCGCGTCGGATCACGTCATTCCAGACAGTGCGGCCTTTCATGCGGCCGTCGCCGAAGGGGTCCGCACAATAGCCGAGCGTGGAGATCTGGTGACGTTTGGGATCACACCCGACCGACCCGAAACCGGATATGGCTACCTTAAGCTCGCCCAAGCACCGGACTCGTCAGGCGCTTCTGTGCAACTTGACCGGTTCGTTGAAAAACCCGATCTTGAAAACGCCAAGGCAATGGTGGCTGAAGGGAGTTATCTTTGGAACTCGGGCATCTTTTTGTTCGCAGTCCGAGATATCCTTGAGGCGTTCGACCAGCATGCACATGATCTAATTGCGCCCGTTCAGAAGGCGGTTGCGCATGCGCAGTGTGATCTGGGCTTCCTGCGGTTAGATCCCGAGGCCTGGGCGACGGTTCAGGACATCTCTATCGACTATGCGGTTATGGAGAAGGCCGACAATCTCAGCGTTGTCCCTTATGCCGCCGGGTGGTCAGACGTGGGCAGCTGGTCTGCCGTACAAGAGCTTAGCAACCCCGATCCGGACGGCGTTGCAACTGCCGGCGAAGTGACCGCCATAGATTGTCGAAACGTGCTGGTGCGTTCTGAATCGCCCGCGCAAGAAGTTGTTGCAATGGGGTTAGAGAACGTAATCACCGTGGCTATGCCTGACGCGGTTTTGGTCGCCAGCATGGACCGGGCGCAAGACGTCAAGCAGGCCGTCGCAGCATTGAAGGCAAAAGGCGCCAAGCAGGCGGAAGCATTGCCCGTTGATCATCGCCCTTGGGGATGGTTCGAAAGCCTCGTCATCGGCGATCGGTTTCAGGTCAAACGCATTCACGTCCACCCCGGCGCTTCGCTGAGCTTGCAATCGCATCACCATCGGTCCGAGCATTGGATTGTCGTGGAAGGCACCGCCGAGGTGACTATTGACGACAAGGTACAGCTCGTGTCTGAGAATGAATCCGTCTATGTGCCGCTCGGGGCCGTGCACCGGATGGTAAACCCAGGCAAAGTGCCAATGGTTCTTATCGAGGTGCAGACCGGGACCTATTTGGGTGAAGATGACATTATTCGCTACGAAGATGTCTACGCGCGTGACTGAGATCTGATTTCAAGAACTGATCCAAGTTTGGGGCATCTGCAAGGCAGATGTCTCCATATATCTGAGACCAAATCTTAAAAATTCGAAACCTGGGCGTTCGGCTGGGTCAGGCGGGATTTACGCACATCACGGCAGTGTGGCGCGCAATCATCATCGGACCGACACCACAGGAGGATGCCCATGCCACAGAACTCTCCCCGTCTAAATCTGCCCTATCTGCAACCCGCGCAGGCCCAAAAACATGTGACCCATAACGAAGCTCTGCGTGCGCTAGATCTGGTGGTGCAGCTAAGCGTTGCGTCCGTTAACGCGACGATCCCACCAGCTGCTCCTGATCAGGGTGAAACCTATGCATTGGGCACGTCTCCGACCGGGGCATGGTCCGGACAGGATGGAAAACTGGCGGCTTGGTTGGACAACGGGTGGCATTTCTTGACGCCCGACATGGGCTGGCGGGCTTGGGATCAAAATGCAGGGCTGTTGAAAGTCTGGGACGGGTCAGCGTGGATCGACCCGCCGGTCAATACACAGAACCTTTCCGGGATCGGCATCGCAACCGGATCAGACAGCACAAACCGTCTGGCCGTACGTAGCCCTGCCACCTTGTTGACGCATGAGGGCGCTGGCCACCAACTCAAGATCAACAAGGCTGGTGCCGGTGATACTGCCTCGCTGCTGTTTCAATCGAACTGGACCGGCCATGCCGAAATGGGCCTATCCGGCGATACAAATTTTTCAATCAAGGTCTCGCAGGATGGCGGAAGCTGGGTCGATGCTTTGCGGTTTGACGCCACAACCGGAACAGCCAGCGGAGCGGCTGTGCAAAGCAGCGCCGATGACACCACCTCGGGTCGCCTGATGCGGGCAGATTACGGGTACGGACCGGGCAATGTGCTGGGCACCGTATCCGAAAGCAGCGGTGTACCCAGCGGAGCGGTGATCGAGAGGGGCAGCAATGCAAATGGTGACTACACGCGCTTTGCTGACGGAACCCAGATTTGCACCGCCGTTCTAAGTGCGGTGGCCTGCACGACCGCAACTGGTAGTATGTTCGCCAGCGGTACCGCCAATTGGGATTTCCCTATTGCCTTTGCTGACAGCAGTTCTCCCGCTCTCAGCGGGAACGGCGGCGGTATTGGCCGATTTATGGGGTTTGACGCACCTTCAGAAACTCAAGCGACGTATCAGGTGATGGCTCCATCCTTGGACGCTACCAGTATAGCGCCAACAGTGATCGCAGTCGGACGTTGGTACTGAATAAAGACCGTTCGGGCCATCGCCCGGACGGTTATCGTTCTTGCAAATTGGTTTCTGACCGATCCAGACAACACGCAAAGATCTGTCTTATCCTGTACCCAAGATCGATACCAGGAACCCAGCTAACAACCCTATCATTTCACTCTTTGTGAAAGCGGCAGATCAAGGCCAGTTACAAGGCCGCCGTCCATACGCGATATCGACCCTGCCCGGTTACTTCGCGGATTAGCCCCCTATCGCTGAATTTGTCCAGATTTCGCTGTGCCGCTGCACGCGAGGCATGGGTCAGTTCTTCGGCCAGCGGGGCGGAAACCATCGGCCAAGCCGTTAATGCATCAATCAGCACGGGTGGGATTCGACCGCTTAGGTCCGAAATGGCGTCGCGGGCGCGCCCTTCCCAAGCGCTGATCCGGTCCAAATGCAGCAAAGCCGCAAGTGAGGCCTGACCTGCCCCCTGAATCCAGGCCGAAAGTTTCTCGTCCAACGATCCTGCCCCCCGCAATGCACCTGGGCCCGACAGAGAAAGCGGCATGAACAATGCGCCACCTCGACCCATCGCGGAGGCATGACGGGCCGCGATGACCGCAGCCTCGGTATCCTGTCCTATGCCAGGAGACAACGCGCGCCACGCGTGAAATCCGATGGCGGCCTGGGTAACCGGGTGCAAACCGGCGACATTTCGCATGGTTTCCGCCAGATCAATCACTGCTTCGGGTGTATCTTCGAAACCTTGGGCCTGACGGTCTAGAAAAGCGGTCAGCCCCGCATCCCAGCCGCCCTCTGATGGCGCAGCACCCGACGACAGCCGCCTCACTGCCCATCCCGCCCGATACAAAGCCTGCACATCATCACCGGTTGCTCCGATCCGCAAACCGGTCCAAAGCGCAAGGCGGTCGACGCTGATCCGATCGCCCGTCCACCAGCCCAGATCCGAGACCTCCATCAGGGCCAGACGGTGACCCCACCCCTTGGGACCCGCGCGCAAACGTTCATCCAGAGCTCCAAATGTCACGGCCAGATCGGCAAGTTCAGCTGATAACTCGGATTGGGCCGCACGCCAGTCCCTTGGGTCAAACAGCAAACGCTGGTCCGGTCTCGGTACAGAGGGCAGAAATTCTCCCGGGTCTTCTTCGCCGTCGGGCGGAAGGAACCACAAATCGTCGTCTTCCGGCGGATCGGCGTCATAGATGCTGCGCGGCCCTTCTTCCAAGGCCTCATCATCCGGGTCCGGTATCTGAGGGTTCGGCTTCATGTCGGGTATTCTTCGGGCATTTACCGCGGTTCACAAGTGGTTTTGCGGATTCTTGTCGCTCAGCCTGAGAACGCCTCGGTCAAAACACTTAGTTCTCCACTCAGGTCTGTTTGCGCATCTCCACCCAACAGCATATAGCCGTAGCCATCATTCGCCCATGTCGCTGTCGCAAGACCACTGAGCACCGCAAGGTTCACATCCTTGACCGGTGCTCCCGCGCCTTGCCGGATCACACAAAACGCCACCGGATTACCCTGGGCGTCAGCAAAGACCACCTGCACCAAAGGTTTACCTTTGAACGACAGTACCTGAGCACGTTTCAGATCAAGGCCCGGCAGAGTTTCCAACACGTCCCGGTTCAGTGAACGACCCAACTGAGCCTCGGCCTGAACAAACTGCGCGTCCAGCGTTTGCTGAGAATTGTCCAGATCGGCAATCGTGTCCGGTGAATAAAGCGATTGATAGATCGCAGCCTGCTCCGCCCAGCCCAATGCCTGTGGTCGCGTGGCCCAGAATGTTGCAGACGCAGCAATAACAGCAACTGAGGCTGCGACCATCAGCAAACGGAGCGGTCCGGCATTGGATTGTTGAGCGCTCGGAATGGGCAGATCGATCGAAGGCGCCTCAGTTGGAATGCCTTCAAAAGCCTGCTGCACAACCTGGGCAAATGGGTCGAGCGCCATGAGACGGTGTTCGAGTGCAGAATCCTCGGCCACCGCGTCTTCGATGGCGCGGGCTTCGGCCTCATCGAGGCTGCCTTCCAGATAGGCCAGAAGTGTTTCGTCGGAAAACTTCATTTGCCACTCCGTTGCACGGTGTCAGCCGCATCGTGCTGCATAACGGTTTTCAGTTTCTGCCGGGCATTGGAAAGCCGGCTCATGATTGTGCCGATGGGTACGTCCAGCATATCCGCAGCTTCGCGGTAGCTGTAGCCTTCGACAAACACAAGCATCACCGTTTCACGTTGCGCCTCTGGCAGCTGCATCACTTGAGTAAACACCTGAGCGGCGAAAATATTCGTTTCTGAATCAGGCCCTGTCGCGACTAATTCCGCCTCGGGCGTGACTGAAAGCGCCTGCGCCTTTCTTACGGATCGCGCCCGTATCTCGTTCAGCCAGATTGAACGGCAGATCGTCATCAGCCAACTGTCCAGCCGTTCATACGAGGTGACCTGGTGGTGCTTCTCCAACGCACGCAATGCCGTCGCCTGCAACAGATCATCCGCAACGTCCGACGCACCCGACAAAGCCAGCCCAAACCGCCAGACCCGTTTCGAGTGGGTCTGGATTGCGCCGCGCACGGCTTGTTCGGTGCTCATCTCAACACTCATCGAATAAAACGCGACCTGTGTGTGTTTGCTTTGACATGGGACCGGGCCCGCTTGGTCAGAACTGTCATAGATCCTGGAGGAAAGAAATGAAACTTCTGTTCAAAACAATCACGATTGCGTCGGCTATTATTGCAGGCCCGGGTCTGGCTGCAGATTGGACACTAAACCCGGATGCGTCTCATCTGGCTTATGGAACGGTCAAGATCGATGATGTTGGAGAGGTCAATTCTTTCACCAACCTTTCGGGTCATGTCAGCGAAGATGGCAAGGTTAGTATCGATATCGATCTGTCGTCGGTCGAAACGAATATCGACATCCGTAACGAAAGGATGATCGAGTATGTGTTTCGCAAGGCCGCGACCGCGACATTGAGCGCGAATATTGATATGGACCAAGTGTCGAAACTGGATGTGGGGGCCAGTAACACGATTGAGGTGGATGCGAAGCTGGCTCTGGCGGGGACCGAGGTGGAATTCTACACCGATATGTTTGTCCTGCGTGTGGCCGAAGATACCGTCATGGTTTCAACCAACGACATGGTGTTCATCAGCACCGAGGATGCGGGCGTTTCGGCAGGCGTAGACAAGCTGATGGAGTTGGCGCAACTACCCAGCATCACCCGCACCGTACCGGTGACCGCACGATTGATGTTCAGTCTCGAAGGTTGAAACCTAAGAAAAGTACGGGGTCGAGTTTGGCCCCGGCTTATGCCCCCCAAGTGTCGCTTAGGCGATAGCCGCCAGGCCATGGGTCATCGGGGTCCAACATGTGCTGGTGCGTACCCGTAATCCAGCCTCGCCCCGAGATTTCCGGGGTGATCGCCACGCGGCCGTTCAGATCATGCCGCTCTACGATACGACAGCGAAATTCACTGTTGATGACTGAACGCGCGTGGTAGCGGTCGGTCATCGTCATTTCTCCCTTGGCCAGCAAAACCGCCATCCGCGCTGAAGCACCGGTGCCACAAGGTGAACGATCCAGCTTACCCGGTTTGATGGCGACAGTATTACGTCCGATGAGAATATCGCCCTGACGATCGAGCGGGCCTGCAATCTGGCAGAACGAAATGTGACTCCAGTCTTTACTAGGGTGATCGAAGCCAAGCTGCTCATTGGCGGCATCGGTGATACGCGCGCCAATCCTTGCAAGATCAGCCCCTTCATCAGGGGTAAGCTCGAAACCCAGATCGGCGGCATCGACAATTGCAAAACTGTCGCCACCAAACGCGGTATCCACGCGCAACGTCCCGATGCCCTCAACCTCGATCCGAGCATCCAGCTTGTCGACGAAACTTGGCACATTATGCACAAAGATACGTTCGGCCTTGCCATTTCGGCATTCGGCGCGGACGCGGATCAACCCTCCTGGGGCTTCCAATGTCAGATGGGTTTCAGGCTCGTGCATCGGAAGAATGCCACTGTCCAACAGAACCGTTGAGACACAAATCGAGTTGGAGCCTGACATCGGTGGCGTGTCTTCTGGTTCCATGATGATGAACGCTGCATCCGCCTCGGGTTTTTTTGGTGGAACCAGAAGATTCACATGGCGAAAGACACCGCCGCGAGGTTCATTCAGCATGAAATCCCGCAATGTCTGGTCTTCAGCGATAAAGGTCCTTTGGTCCCATATCGTCTCTCCCGGAGGCGGAGCGACACCACCGACGATAACGTCGCCCACTTCGCCTTCAGCATGGGCCGAGATTACATGGATGGTTTTGGAACTGCGCATAAAGCCTCCGAAAAGCCGATGGATAATGCGCAGTCATGCAAAACAGATCCGGTCTGGCAAGCCCTATCGCAGCCGCTGACCCGTCTCGGGATCGAACAGCATCGCACGCTCAGGACGAACCGAAAGCCCGATGCGGTCACCGGTCGTACTGCGTTGGTCTTCCCGTTCTTCCACAATCAGCTTATCGCCATTTGGCGTCAGCAGATAAGAATATGAAACGCCACCGAGCGCTTCGGTCAGATCAACTGTGCAGGTGTCACCGTTTCGATCCACCTGAATATGCTCGGGGCGAATACCCAATGTTACTTTCGTCGCTCCTTTGGGAACGCTCTCGGTGACCGGGACATCATCAGTAAGTGCAGGGTGCCGCACCATGCCGTCCACGACATCGCACTCAAGGAAGTTCATTGCAGGAGACCCGATGAAACCCGCCACGAACTTATTGTCGGGGTCGCGATACAGGTCCATAGGGGCTCCCACTTGCTCAATCCGACCGTCGCGCAATACCACGATCTTGTCGGCCATGGTCATCGCCTCAACCTGATCGTGCGTAACATAGATCATCGTCGCACCGATTTCCTGATGAAGCCGCGCAATTTCAACCCGCATTTCCACGCGAAGTTCTGCATCCAGATTCGAGAGCGGTTCGTCGAACAGGAAAACCTCGGGGCCGCGCACAATGGCACGCCCGATCGCGACCCGCTGACGCTGACCACCCGACAATGCTTTGGGTTTGCGTTTAAGATATTGGTCGAGCTTCAGAATATTTGACGCTTCCTGAACCTTCTGATCGATCTCGGCCTTGGCAACACCGTTCATCCGCAGACCAAATCCCATGTTCTCGGCCACGGTCATATGGGGATAGAGCGCATAGGTTTGAAAAACCATCGCCACTCCGCGTTTGGCCGGATCCACATGCGTGACTTCACGTGCGCCGATATGGATTTCCCCGTCCGAGGTTTCTTCCAAACCCGCGATCATCCTCAACAGCGTCGACTTACCGCAGCCCGAGGGGCCCACGAACACGCAAAACTCACCATCTTCAATCTGCAGATCAATCCCGTGAATGACCTGCGTCTGGCCATACCGTTTGATCGCGCCTTTCAGGGTTACACCTGTCATGTTGCTTGCATCCTATTCTGTTGGCCCTCGGGGAACCGCCACGCCTGTGCTTCTGTGCCGATCTGTTCAGCGACGCGCCGGACGCGCGGCACCCAAGATTGCAATTGTTCGAAATCCATTCGCCCAGTCGATCCTGTCACCGAGAGGGCCCCCAACATGCGGCCCCCGTTAGTCAGAATCGGGCAGGCAATGCAGATGATGCCAGGCTCATGCTCTTCATCATCAACTGCGTAACCACGGCTGCGGATCTTAACGAGATCAGCCCGCAATGCCTTTTCCGAGGCCAAGGTCTTGTCAGTGAACCGATGAAAGCTTTGTTGCGAGATCGTCTTTTCCAACTGTGCCTCGTCCAAATAGGCCATCATCGCTTTGCCAACGCCTGTGCAATAGGCCGGGCCGACCTTGCCGGCCTCAGAATACATCTCAATTGGTCGTTGCGCGTTGCGCTTATCCACATAAAGCACCTGCCCGGAATCAAGTTGCGCCAAGTGCACGGTCTCCCCTGTCTCGGCGCTGAGAGCGTCCAGGAAAGGCCGCGCAATTGGAGCTAATGAGCTATGCGTCCATGCCGAATGCGCCAGTCGCACCAATCGCATACCTGGCGAATAGGTCTGCCGTTCCGGTTCGTAGTGCAGCATGCCCTGATTGGTTAGCGACTGCAGAAAACGGTATAGCGTCGCCTTGGGAAATTCACTGCGTTCCAGCAATTCCCCGAACCGCACCGGGCGTTCGAAGGCCGCGACCTGTTCCAGCACGTCACATGCTTTTCCTATTGTTCCGTCACCTGCCACGGGTGCCTGTTCTCCTCCACTTTCCCTCGGCTTTGGGCACGAGGGTCTTGACAAGAGTAGCCGAGTCGATGTGTAGTTTTCAATATATAAAACATGGTTTCAATATTTGAGACCAATATGGAAGCTTTAGGGAGGAAACTATGCATTCCATGTTCAAGCGCACAGCGGCTGCTTTGGCTGCCAGTGTGGCACTTGCTGCGCCCGTCGCGGCAGAGCTGACCGGCGAGCTGCGAATCTTCCTCGATACGTCCAACCCGGCGCCGCGCGCGACGATGGAAGCGATGATCGAGCGATTCGCGGCCGAACATCCCGGTCTGGAAATTGAAACCACCGTGATCGACCGTGAGGCCTACAAGACCCAGATTCGCAACTTCCTGACGGCTGACACGCCAGACGTTGCCACCTGGTATGCAGCCAACCGGATGAAGCCTTATGTTGAAGCGGGTCTTTTCGAAGACGTCTCGGACCTGTGGGCTGAACCTGAAATCGCCGACAATCTGGCCTCGACCAAAGGTGCGATGACCATTGATGGCAAACAGTGGGGCGTTCCGTACACCTACTATCAATGGGGCGTTTATTACCGCAAAGACATCTTTGATGAGCTGGGTCTGACCGAGCCGACCACTTGGGAAGAAGAACTGGCCAACTGCCAGAAGATCGTCGATTCCGGCCGCGCCTGTTATACCATCGGCACCAAGTTCCTGTGGACAGCAGGTGGCTGGTTTGACTATCTGAACATGCGCACCAACGGGTTCGACTTTCACAATCAACTCGCAAATGGCGAGATCAGCTGGGAAGACGACCGGGTTAAGCAGACCTTCGCCAACTGGAAACAGCTGATCGACATGGGCGCATTCATTGACAACCACCAGACATATAGCTGGCAAGAAGCCCTGCCCTTTATGGTCAACGGTGAGGCCGCCGCCTATCTGATGGGTAACTTCGCTGTGGCTCCGCTGCGTGAAGCAGGCCTAACCGACGATCAGTTGGACTTCTATCAGTTTGTCGCCATCAACCCCGATGTTGAACTGGCTGAAGACGCGCCGACCGATACGTTCCATATCCCGGCCAATGCCTCGAATAAGGAAGCCGCGCGTGAGTTCCTGCGTTTCGCAGTGTCTGCGGACGAACAGACCGAAATCAACAACGGTGCAAACCTCGGCCAGTTGCCTGTGAACGCGCAATCCGCAGTGGACGACGACAAGTTTCTGCAGCAGGGCTTTGTCATGCTATCGTCTAACAGCCCCGGCGGTGTTGCACAGTTCTGGGACCGCGACGCACCAGCGGAAATGGCAAAAGTGTCGATGGAAGGCTTCCAGGAATTCATGGTCAAGCCGGACAACGCTGACAAGATTCTGGCCAAGCTGGAACGTGCGCGCGAGCGCATCTACGACAACTAAATCTTGTCCAGGGTCGGGCTGAAGCCCGGCCTACACCTTGCACAATAGTAGGGCGGGCTTCAGCCCGCCTTCACCCACCAGATCCGAGATGCCCATGACCGCTGCCGTTGACGCCCCCGAGCAAGAAAGCTGGTTCCACAGAAACCAACAGCGCATCGCGCCCTGGCTGTTTTTGGCTCCGGGTCTGTTGTTCTTCATGGTCTATGTGATCATCCCGGTCTTTCAGTCTTTCAATCTGTCTCTTTATGAATGGGACGGTTTAGGTGCAGCTGAATATGTCGGCTTTCGAAACTATGAAGATCTGTATTGGGAATGGGTGGACCGCGACGCTTTCTACATCTCGCTCAAGAACAACCTGATCTGGCTGATCCTGTATCTGGCCGCAATCCCTGCAGGCTTGTTTATTGCACTGTTCCTGAACCAGACGGTCTGGGGCATCCGCCTCTACAAGTCTTTGTTCTTCTTTCCCTTCGTCATCTCTCAGGTCGTCGTTGGGCTAGTATTCACATGGTTCTACGACCCAACCTTTGGCCTTCTAAACGAATTCCTAAGCCTCTTTGGCCTCGGTCCACTGAACGTGCTGGGGGATGAGCGCTTCGTAACCTACGGCATCATCTTCGCAGGTCTATGGCCACAAACGGCCTATTGCATGATCCTCTACCTCACCGGCCTTAACGCCGTCGACCCCGAACAGATCGAAGCCGGGCGTCTGGACGGCGCAAAAGGTGGGCGAATGCTGTGGCACATTATTCTGCCGCAGCTGCGCCCGGCAACCTTCATCGCATTCGTTGTGACAATCATCGGCGCGCTGCGCAGCTTTGACCTGATCTCGATCATGACACAGGGCGGTCCTTTTGGCTCGTCCCGCGTGCTGGCCTACTACATGTTCGAGGTCGCGCTGTCCGAATACGGCTTCCGCATGGGATATGGCGCAGCTATCGCTGTGATCCTGTTCCTGATTATGCTCTGCTTCATCGCCTACTTCCTGTGGTCGATGTACCGCGAAGAAAGGGGGCACTGAGATGTTTCCCAAACCGATCGAAAAACAACCCCGTGCGGCACAGATCACTTATCAGGCGATGTTGCCTCTGGCACTGCTACTATGGCTGGGGCCCCTTTTGGCGGTCGCACTTTTCTCGGTCAAACCAGCCGCAGACTTCACCAATGCGAATTACTGGGGGATGCCGTCCAGTTTTGAGGGCGCGTTCAACTATGGTCAGGTCTTTTTCAATTCGGATATGCCACGTTACTTGATGAACTCGTTCCTGATCACCGTACCAACGGTAATCGGGGCCGTTGCGCTCAGTTGCATGACAGGCTTCGCGCTGGGGATCTACAAATTCAAATCGAACCTCTGGATCTTCTTCATGTTTGTGGCGGGCAATTTCGTACCCTTCCAGATCCTGATGGTCCCTGTGCGCGATCTCACGCTGGAGTTGGGCCTTTACAACACCAAAACAGGGCTTGTGCTATTCCACATCGCCTTCCAGACCGGGTTCTGCACGCTCTTCATGCGCAACTTCATCCGCGCCCTGCCATTCGAACTGATCGAGGCCGCACGGGTCGAGGGCATTAGCGAATGGCGAATCTTCTGGTACGTCGTTCTACCACTGATGAAACCGGCCATCGCCGCACTCAGTGTCCTGATTTTCACCTTCATCTGGAACGACTATTTCTGGGCTGTTGTTCTGACCCAAGGGGCCGAAAGCCAGCCCGTGACAGCCGGGATCACCAGCTTTAACGCGCAATTTCGCGCTGCTTATCAGTTGATGAGTGCCGGTTCTATAGTGGCAGCCCTGCCGCCGGTTGCCATGTTCTTCCTGATGCAGAAACACTTCATCGCGGGCCTGACCCTCGGTGCCGTAAAATAACGTCAAACCAGAGGTTTACCTCATGACCAAGATCACCTTTGTAGGTGCAGGTTCCACGATCTTCATGCAGAACATCGTGGGCGACGCCCTGCTCACCCCTGCCCTTGCAGACAGCCACTTTGCGCTGATGGATATCGATCCGGTGCGCTTGGCTGAAAGCGAGGCTGTGGCCAAGGCCATGATCCGCTCAGTCGGCACGGCTGCAACCGTCTCAACCCACACGGATCGTCGCGCGGCGCTGGACGGCGCAGATTTCGTGATCACTGCCTTTCAGGTTGGCGGGTATGAGCCTTGCACGGTGACAGATTTTGAAATCCCAAAACAATATGGCCTGCGTCAGACTATCGCCGATACGCTGGGTGTTGGTGGCATTATGCGCGGCCTGCGCACTGTACCCGTTCTGTGGGGCGTCGCGCAGGACATGATGCAGTTGTGCCCCAATGCAACGCTGCTGCAATACGTGAATCCGATGGCCATCAACACCTGGTCTCTGGCTGAGCGCTTCCCTAATCTGAAACATGTCGGCCTGTGCCATTCTGTCCAGAACACGGTCGAAGAACTGGCGCATGATCTAGACCTGCCCAAGGCGGACTTTCGCTACAAAGTTGCCGGTATCAATCACGTCGCGTTCTTCCTCAAGCTCGAGCATGAAGGCCGCGATCTGTATCCGGCTTTGCGTCAGGGCTATCGCGCCGGGCATTTACCCAAGCCTCCGCTGCTAATGCCGCGCTGTCCAAACAAAGTCCGGTACGAAGTGATGGACCATCTTGGATACTTCTGCACCGAAAGTTCCGAGCATTTTGCAGAATACGTTCCTTGGTTCATCAAAGACGGTCGCAATGACCTGATCGAACAGTTCAGCATACCGCTGGACGAATACCCGACCCGCTGTGTCGAGCAGGTGGCCAATTGGAAGGAACAGGCAAAGACCCTGACAGATGGTCGGAACATCGAAGTAACCCGAAGCCATGAATTCGCCGCCGACCTTATGAACGCAATCGTGACAGACACACCGTACACAGCCTACGGCAACCTGCCAAATACGGGTCAGATTCCGCAACTACCCCTAGGTGCAGCGGTTGAAACGCCGTGTCTGGTTGACTCGAATGGCGTCCAGCCTTCCGTGGTCACGGATATCCCGCCACAACTGATCGCGTTGATGCGGACCCAGATCAACGTACAAGAGCTAACGGTTCGCGCGCTGACCGAAGAAAACCCCGAATACATCTATCACGCCGCAATGATGGATCCCCATACTGCGGCCGAGCTGGATCTGCGCCAAATTCGCGGCCTCGTCACCGATCTGCTTTCTGCCCATGGCGATTGGCTGCCAGATTGGTGCCGCCCCGCCCGCGCAGCTTAATCTTCGTCTTCTCAAAAAACACTCAATTCCAACGCCAGACAGACAGAGCCAATAATGACCAAGAAACGCCGTTCACAGCATTGGTACGGAAAACTCGATAAGGACGGGTTCATTCACCGGTCCTGGATGAAAAACCAGGGCTTTCCGGATCACGCTTTTGACGGGCGCCCCATCATCGGCATCTGCAACACATGGTCGGAACTGACGCCCTGCAATTCGGGCCTTCGTGATCTAGCCGAAGGCGTGAAACGGGGCGTGTGGGAGGCGGGCGGCTTTCCAGTGGAATTCCCCGTTATGTCGCTGGGCGAGACCCAGATGAAACCCACCGCCATGCTGTTTCGCAACCTGCTGGCGATGGATGTCGAGGAATCGATCCGCGCCTATGGTATCGACGGCGTTGTCCTGCTGGGTGGATGCGACAAGACCACCCCGGGGCAGCTGATGGGTGCAGCCTCGGTCGATTTGCCGTCCATCGTGGTTAGCTCTGGCCCGATGCTGAACGGCAAATACCGGGGTCAGGATATCGGCTCGGGCACTGATGTCTGGAAGTTTTCCGAAGCTGTTCGTGCCGGAGAAATGACACTTCAGGATTTCATGAACGCTGAATCAGGCATGTCGCGTAGCGCGGGTGTGTGCATGACTATGGGCACCGCTAGTACCATGGCCTCATTGGTTGAGGCGATGGGCATATCGCTGCCCACCAACGCCGCCCTGCCTGCCGTTGATGCCCGCCGCATGGCACTGGCGCATCTGACCGGCAAGCGCATTGTCGAGATGGTGGACGAGGACCTCAAACCATCAGATATCCTGACCAAGGAGGCGTTTGAGAATGCCATCCTCGCCAATGCAGCCGTCGGAGGATCGACAAACGCAGTGGTCCACCTGTTGGCACTTGCAGGTCGCGTGGGTGTCGACTTGACGTTGAAAGACTTTGAAATCGGATCGGAAATCCCCCTGCTGGTCAATTGCATGCCTTCTGGCAAATACCTGATGGAGGATTTCTGTTATGCAGGCGGTGTGCCAGTGGTTCTGAGCGAACTCAAACCTTTCCTGCGCCCGGCAAGAACAGTTCTGAACAAGGACATCTCGGCCCACTGTGAAGGGGCTGAGTGTTTCAACACAGACGTCATCCGCCCATTTGACGATCCGGTAAAACCCGCCGCAGGCCTGCGGGTTCTGCACGGCAATCTTGCGCCCAACGGGGCAATCGTGAAGCCTTCGGCGGCCACAGATGCACTGCTGGAAACCGAGGCCGAAGCATACGTTTTTGAGAGCATCGAAGATCTGAAAGCCAATATCGACCGCGACGACTTACCAGTAACACCTGAGACCATTCTGGTCCTCAAAGGTTGTGGGCCCAAGGGCTATCCAGGGATGCCCGAGGTTGGGAACATGCCGATCCCGGCCAAGCTGGTCAAAGACGGCGTACGCGACATGATCCGGATCTCGGACGCGCGTATGTCTGGTACTGCATTCGGGACAGTTATCCTGCATGTCAGCCCTGAGGCTCAGGCTGGTGGTACGTTGGCGTTGGTCAAAACCGGTGACCGTATTCGCGTGTCCGCCAGCAAGGGCGAGCTGCAGCTGCTGGTCGACGAAAAGGAGCTGGACGCCCGCCGCGCCCTGTGGCAACCGGACGATCCGCATTACTCGCGCGGGTATGCGAAGCTTTATATCGACCACGTGTTGCAGGCTGATCGCGGCGCGGACCTTGATTTCCTTGTGGGCAAAGACACGCGCCTAGTGACGAGAGAGAGCCACTGATGAATCAACCTGCTACATTTCAAGACCTCAACGGAGCCTCTGTTTATATCACCGGCGGCGGTTCGGGCGTTGGTGCAGCGTTGACTGACGGGTTCATGGCCCAAGGGGCTAAAGTTGCCTTTATCGGTCGGTCAGATGCCGGTGAATTTGTCGAACAGATGCGTGACAAGCACGGCCGCGCCCCCTTGTTCCTACAGGGTGACATGACTGATACCGAGCTGTTGCACGCCACCATGGCCAAAGCAGCTGAAGCCCATGGCTCGATTAAAGTGCTGGTCAACAACGCCGCGAATGACAAGCGGCACTCACTTGAAGAAACTACAACCGAGTTCTGGGACTGGATGATCGAAGTCAACCTAAAGGCCTACTATTTTGCCTGTCAGGAAGCCGCGCGACAGATGAAGGACAAAGGCGGTTCGATCATCAATTTCAGTTCGATCAGTTACCTGATGGGGAACGCAGGTTATCCAATCTATACAAGTTCAAATGCGGCAATCACCGGCATGACACGCTCGTTGGCGCGTGAACTTGGGCCACATAAAATTCGCGTCAACGCGCTGGCACCGGGATGGGTTCTGACACAGAAACAGCTGGACATGTGGGCCACACCCGAAGATCTGGCTGCGCATATGGATCGCCAGAGCCTGAAAGAGCATCTGACGCCCGAAGACATGATCGCACCAACCCTGTTTCTGGCTTCAAGCGCAAGCCGTGCAATGACCGGGCAGTGCATGGTGGTTGACGGCGGCGTGGTAGGAACGGGGTGACGCTATGAATGTTGAGTGGATCGCTGTTGACTGGGGAACATCTCATCTGCGGGCATGGGCCATGCAAGGTGATAGCGTTTTGGCACAGGCCGCGTCGTCAGATGGTATGTCCCGCACAGCCGGCGGAGGATTTCAGGCAGCCCTGCTGGCTTTGATCGAAGATTGGCTGCCCGGGCTACCGGTAGATGTGATCGCCTGCGGAATGGTTGGGGCACGACAGGGTTGGGTCGAGGCCCCGTATTCTGCGGTTCCATCCGAGCCGATTCCGGTCGTACCCTTCCGCGTTCCAAACACCGATCCGCGTATTCGGGCCTTCGTCGTTCCTGGGCTGAGACAGAACAGCCCCCCCGATGTGATGCGCGGGGAAGAGACGCAGATCGCGGGGTTCCTCAGCACGCATCAGAATTGGGACGGTGTGATTTGCCTACCCGGCACGCATACAAAATGGGCCCAGATCAGTGCCGGAGAGGTGGTCAGTTTCCGAACCTTCATGACCGGCGAGTTGTTTGATCTGCTGCGCGGGCAATCCGTTCTGCAGCATTCAATTGACGAGGGCTGGAACGACGCGAGTTTTACCGAAGCGGTTGCCGACATGCTGTCGAAACCCGAGCAGCTGGCAGCGCGCCTATTCGGGCTACGGGCCGCTGATTTGCTGCACGGTCAAAGCAAGAGCGTTGCACGCGCCCGTCTTTCAGGGTTCCTGATTGGCGCCGAGCTTGCCGCATCGCGGCCCTATTGGCTGGGCCAACAATTGGCGATCATCGGCTCGGAAAGTCTGACCAAGGCCTACGCGACCGCCCTGCAGCAACAAGGTGCCATGGTCGAAACCGCAGACGCCACAATCGCAACACTTGCGGGTCTGTCGCAGGCCCGAACATTAACGAGGCAAACCGCATGAGCCGCCCCATCATCGCCATCTTGCGTGGGCTGACCCCTGACGAGGCAATACCCGTCGGTCACGCCCTGTTGGAAGCGGGCATAGACCGGATTGAGGTTCCGTTGAATTCTCCCGATCCGCTGGAAAGTATCCAAGTTCTCGCCTCGGAAATCGGGGACCGCGCGCTTATTGGGGCGGGTACTGTATTGACCCCCGATCAGGTTGACACGGTTGCCGATGTCGGGGGCAAACTGATCGTTTCGCCGAATTGCGATGTGTCCGTAATCCAACGCTCTGTCGCGCTTGGGCTGCAAAGCTGGCCGGGTGTGTTCACGCCGACCGAGGCCTTCGCAGCGCTCCAGGCTGGGGCTACAGGGTTAAAACTTTTCCCCGGTTCGCTTGCCGGTCTTGCAGGGTTGGCTGCGCTGCGCCCTGTTTTGCCGCCGGGTGCTCAGGTCTTTGCGGTGGGTGGTGCGGGCCCCGAGAACTTTGGAGCCTGGATCGAGGCCAGCGCCGACGGCTTCGGAATTGGATCTGCGCTCTATAAGCCCGGAATGTCAGTTGGAGAAATAGCAAACCGTGCCCGGCAAATCGTTGCTGCCTATGATGAGGCCGTTGGATGAGTCAGGTCTATGACGACCGCCCCTGCGAATTGGGCGAGGGGCCATTGTGGCACCCTGAACGGCAACAGCTTTTCTGGTTCGATATCATCGGCAAACGACTGATGACGCGAGAAAATGAACAAGCGCGTAGCTGGGCGTTCGATGAACATGTCTCAGCCGCAGGATGGGTAGACCGTGACACTTTGCTGATCGCGTCGGAAACCGGCCTGTGGCGATTTGGGCTTGAGAGTCGAGCCAAAGATTTGATCGCCCCGCTTGAGGTCGACAATCCGGTGACTCGATCCAATGATGGGCGCGCCGATCCTTGGGGCGGGTTCTGGATTGGCACCATGGGCAAACAGGCAGAAGTAGGCGCAGGTTCGATCTATCGCTATTGGAATGGCGAGCTACGGCCATTGGTCCGAGATATCACCATCTCAAATGCAATCTGCTTTGCGCCGGACCGATCCTGCGCCTATTACAGCGATACCGCCACCAAGCTGGTCATGCGTTGGGAACTGGACGCGCAGACAGGCTGGCCCATAGGCAAAGCGGCGGTCTTCCTTGACCTGCGCAGCGAAGATCTGAACCCGGACGGCGCTGTGGTTGATCGCTCCGGAAACATCTGGATCGCCCAATGGGGTGACAGCCGGGTCGCAGCCTATACGCCCAGCGGTCAGTTCCTGAAAGCTGTCGTCTTCGATGCCAAACACACTTCGTGCCCGAGTTTTGGTGGTGATGACCTGACTACACTGTTCTGCACCACCGCCCGCCAAGGGCTGGACGCGGACACCCTTGCAAGAACGCCGACGAATGGCATGACACTCACTGCGCCAAATGTGGCGCAAGGTCAAGCTGAACACAGAGTTATACTATGAAGCCGGAACTTGGCGTTTGCTATTACCCTGAACATTGGCCCGAAGAAAACTGGGCTCAGGACGCCGCGCGCATGGTCGAGACTGGCTTGAAATGGGTCAGGATCGGCGAATTCGCCTGGAGCCGAATGGAACCCACGGCTGGAGACCTGCAATTCGACTGGTTGGATCGCGCGATTGAAACCTTGGGTGCGGCAGGGCTGAAGATTGTGCTGGGCACCCCGACGGCAACACCTCCGCGATGGATGCTGGACAAGCATCCCGACATGCTGGCTGTGGATGCTGATGGCAATCTACGCAAGTTCGGCTCACGCAGACATTATTGCTTTAGTCACACCGGCTATATCGACGAATGCAAGCGGATCACGAAGATCATGGGTCAGCGCTATGGCCGCAACCCGTATATCGCCGCTTGGCAAATCGATAACGAATATGGCTGTCACGATACGACGCTCAACTATAGTGCTGCGGCGCTATATGCTTTTCACCGCTGGCTGGCGAACCGATACAACTCGATCGACGCGTTGAACGATGCCTGGGGGAATGTGTTCTGGTCGATGGAATATAACAGCTTCGATCAGATCGAGCTGCCGAACCAGACCGTGACCGAGCCCAACCCGGCACACGTCTTGGCGTTTCGCAGGTTCAGTTCGGATCAAGTGGTGGCGTTCAACAAGGCCCAGGTCGATGCGCTGCGGCCGCTAACGGATCAACCATTGCTGCACAATTACATGGGGCGTGTGCTGGAATTCGATCATTTCGATGTAGGCAGGGATTTGGACATCGCGACGTGGGACAGCTATCCGATTGGCTTCCTGTCGGATCGGTTGGAAGTGGACGAGCCGCACAAGACTGCATTTCTGCAGCAGGGTGATCCGGACATGCAGGCCTTTCACCACGACCTATACCGCGCCGTCGGTCGAGGCCGTTGGTGGGTCATGGAACAGCAACCCGGTCCAGTGAACTGGGCCCCCTACAACCCGGCACCCCTGCCCGGCATGGTGCGTCTCTGGTCGCTTGAGGCGGTGGCCCATGGGGCAGAAGTGGTCAGCTATTTCCGCTGGCGGCAAGCGCCATTTGGGCAGGAACAGATGCATGCCGGTCTACTTACCCCGCATGGCGACGAAGCACCCGGTTTGGCAGAGGCGCGTCAGACCGCCGATGATCTGGCCGCGATAGGCACGGTTCAGCCTATCCATGCGCAGGTTGCTATCGTCTTCGATTATGCATCTGACTGGGCCTGGACAACGCAGCCTCAGGGCGCGGGGTTCGATTATTTCCGGCTCGTATTCTCTGCCTACCGCGCGCTGCGGCGCGCTGGGTTGTCGGTGGATTTCGTGCCTCAGGACAAGGTCGGCAAGGAGCACTATAATCTGATCCTAGCACCGGGCCTGGCTGCCCTAGGCGATCTTGAACAAAGGCTAATACAAGGGTGTGATCTTGCTGTTCTGGGACCGCGCAGCGGGGCAATCACCGCAGATTTTCAGATCCCTGATTCGGGGCGCCCAGGTCTTGATGGCCTCAGCAGCCATGTCGATCTGATCGAAACTTTGCCACCCGGCGTAACCCGTATTGTCGAAGGGGGTGGTGCTGCGGAACATTGGGTTGAGCGCTTGTCAGGCTCCGCGCAAAAATTGCTTTCTTTCGCAGATGGCACTGCGGCGTTGCATGGCGGTGCCGGTCTTTGGTATTTGGCGGGGTTCCCCGATGAGGCCCTTTGGGATCGCGTCATAGCCATGGCGGCCCAGAAAACGGATCTGGCGCTCCATCCGATGCCCGAAGGGCTGCGACGGCGCGAGATGCAGTCGCACGAAGTGCTGATCAACTATAATGCGCATTCAGTGACATGGGACGGCCAGCAGGTCGAGGGATGTGATGTCCTGTTCAGGACGCGCGGTTCATATAAACGTTAATCTAGATACCGCTAACATAACCTGTTAGATGGCGAGACGCTGGTCATGGCTCCAACAGGTTGCGACAATGAAATATACCCGTTCTGACTTTCCCAATGGCTTTCTGTTTGGTGCGGCTTCCCCTGCAGAACCGGCAACTGGGCTAGACATGCACCGCTTTACAGTCCGTTGGCAGCACATCATGCCAGACGGTCGCATTCCTGATGCACGCGCATTGGATCAGTGCGAGCAGCGGATTGATCAGCTTTTGGCACACAGCATTCGGCCATGCATCGTGCTGGATCACAACGATATCCCCCCAGCGCTAGAGGATATCGGCGGGTGGCGCAATCGAGTAATGGCCGACTATTTTGCAGCGTTTTCTGAGGTAATCGTCGCTCGGATGGGTGATCGGATATTCAACATCTCTACCTTGAACCCGTCCGTCGGAATCGAACGCGACCCTCGCACTAATGCCCGCAGCCTGCACCATCAATTGCTTGCACAGGGCGCGGCGCGTCAGGAAATGCGGAGCTATGGGATGGCCAATCTGGGTGTAGAGGTCGATCCGCTCATCCTTGATACGATAACCAACGGGCAATACCCGCAGTCTTTGCTGGATCGATTGGCCCGCCACTTTCCCGAAAATTGGCGGGATGATTTTTCCATCATCGCCGAGCCGATTGATTGGTGCAGCGTAGTCGTGAAAGAGGGCGCTGACATAGACATACTCATGCGCACAACACATGAGCAATCGCTGCCTTCATTCGTGACCGTAGCCGCCGATGCGGGTCATGACTTGGTGCATTCGCTGGCGCGCGTGCATGACGCACTTGAATCCGACACCTTGGTACACGGCATTTTCGTTCAGTCCGGGACCGACGTCGAGGCGTTGCAGACAATCCAAACAAGTGACGCCCAGCCGGCCCCATGGGTTAGACCCAAGGGAGGGTTACACGCACATTGGAATCTGGTGGCCGATATCGGCGGCACCAATACAAGATTGGGCGTCGTAACCGAGGGGGCGCTGACCGATCTTCGCAAACACCCCACGGGCACTGTAAGCGACCTGCAAGACGCATTACACAGTTTATGCGACGAGGTCGGGACACAGCCGCGCGCTGTGGTCGCGGCCGGGGCGGGGCCGGTTCAGGACGGCACCATTCGCCTGACCAATGCCAATCTTGATCTTTCCGAAGACGCTCTGGCCCGAGCAACCGGCGCGCACCATACCTATGTCATCAATGATTTCACGGCTGCCGCATGGTCAGTCGCCGAGATTACCGAGAATGATGTTGAGGTATTGCAGGGCTCACCCGCTCCACCATTGGGGACACGGCTAGTTGTCGGGCCGGGAACCGGGCTGGGTGTGGGCGCCCTGCTCTACTCTGAAGGACATTTTCACACCGTTTCCGGCGAAGGCGGCCATGTTGGATTGTCCCCGCGCCATCTTGACGAGGTCGAGGTTTTCCGCGCAGCGCGCAAGATCATACCCGAGTGCTTTTTTGACGATACGCTCACCATCGAGGCCGAGATGTTCCTGAGCGGAACTGGCCTACCGGTTCTCTATCAGGCGATCGGAATGGCCGAAGGTCAGCCCAACGGCATGATACGTTCGGCAAAAGACATTCTGCAGGATGCTCAGGACGGCTCGGATGCCTGCGCTGTTAAGGCGGCGCGAATGTTCACCGAGCATCTGGGCGCCATCATGGGCGATCTTGCTGTCGCTCTTATCCCCGCCGGAGGCGTATTTCTGGTTGGCGGGGTGGCCGAAAAGAACCGCTGGCTGTTTGGTCAGGATTTTCTGCGGGCCTTCAACGCAGGAGGTCGGTTTGATGAACTGCGGCGATCAATGAACCTGTATGTGTCGGAGCAGAATGAGTTTGGCATTGTTGGCGCTAACAATTTCTGTAAGAATGCCTTGGCACGGTAATTTGGCCGTGCATTTTTTAGGCAGATCGAAGGGTAGCGGAATGATCCTGTGCTGTGGAGAAGCTCTGATCGATATGATTGCCGAACCAACGGTTTCTGGCAGCAAAGGGTTTGTCCCACATTCCGGCGGCGCGATCTTCAATACAGCAATTGCATTGGGTCGTTTGGGCATTCAAACGGGGCTTCTGTCAGGGCTATCTACGGACATGTTCGGAGAACAGTTGATCGCCGCCTTGCAGATCAGCCATGTCGCGACCTCGCATGTTATCCGCTCGGACCGTCCTACGACACTTGCATTCGTGCAATTGCGGGATGGGCACGCCACATACAGTTTTGTCGATGAGAATACGGCGGGCCGGATGCTGCGGCCCGAAGACATGCCGGATCAACTACCGGGCGTTTCCGCACTGTATTTCGGAGGGATCAGCCTGGCTTGCGAACCCTGTGCCGATGCCTACGCGGCCACACTTGATCGTCATGGCGCGGATCGTGCCGTAATGCTGGACCCCAATATTCGACCCAGCTTTATCAAGGATCAGACGCGATACCGGACCCGCTTGAACCGTATGATCGCAAAGACCGACATCATTAAAGTTTCCGATGAAGACCTTGATTGGATTATACCGGGCCCCGAAAGCCATGCCGAGAAAATTCCACTGCTGCTTCGTGCAGGACCAGCGATCGCAATCGTGACCAAAGGGGGGGATGGCGCGACAGGCTATCTTTCTGATGGAACGGACGTTTCCGTGCCCGTCCAGAAGGTTAAGGTCGTGGATACTGTTGGTGCTGGCGATACGTTCAACGCAGGTGTGCTGGCCGCGTTGAGCCAAACCAGTCACCTCAACAAACCCGCCTTGCGCACTTTGCCCACAAGCAGTCTTCGCGACGCGCTTGAATACGGTGCAAAGGTCGCTGCCGTCACCGTATCCCGAGCGGGGGCAAACCCGCCTTGGGCACAGGAGCTCTGAAGGTATACAGACCGATGCCGTGTTCAAGCTAGAAAAGCAGCCAGTTCCAACGCCGCGTTTTTTCCTGCAGCTAAAGCAAAGGCCCCCGAGATTGCTCGGGGGCCGCTTTGTTACCACAGTATCGGGAACGACCGATCAGCTGCGGCCTTTCCATGGCACCAGCCAGTTCTCGGCCTTGCGCATCAGGATATCGATTCCATATCCGATCACCCCGATCAGGACGATCCCCATGATGACAATGTCGGTCAGCTGGAATTTGGATGCGGCAATGATCATCATACCGGCACCCTTTTGTGCGGCAACCAGTTCAGCCGCAACAACAGTTCCCCAACAGACACCCATGGCCACACGTGCACCGGTGAAAATCTCGGGCAGCGAGTTGGGCACGATCACATGGCGCATGATCTGCCATTTCGACGCCCCCAGAGAATACGCTGCGTGGATTTTCGAGATGTTCACACCGGACACACCAGCCCGCGCGGCGATGGTCATGATCCAAAGGGCCGCAAGGAACAGCAGAACGATCTTGCCGGTCTCCCAGATGCCGAACCAGATGATCACCAGTGGGATCAGCGCAAGTGGCGGCACCGGTCGCATGAACTCGACAATCGGATCGAACCAGCCTCGAAACCAACCGGATAGGCCCATTGCATAACCCAGCGGAATCCCCACAAGCGCACCTGCGATAAACCCAGCAATTACGCGCAACAGCGACCAGCCCAGATGCTCCCAAAGCGAGAAGTTCTGGTAGCCTTCATTCGCAATCTCAAAGAACCGGGCCACAACGGTTTCAGGGGCTGGAAGCCAGATGGGGTTCATCTGCAAGCCCTGTTTGGGGGTGAAACTGATCGCCCCTTTCCCGGTCAGCGTTACGGTACCATCGCCTGTATCAACCTTTTGGCCTTCACCTATAGGTGTGCCGTTGATCGCGACGATCTTTGCACCCTCATTGCGTTTGGCATCATCGTTCTTGTCGAACAGGATCGTCGATGAGCGGCCCGCAGCAGCTGCAACCGCATCGTCTTTGGCAAACCCGCTGCCGGGCTCGACTTCGAATTTCTCTGCTTCCTCACCAAAGGCTGGAACGCGAACAAAAATCGTGGCTTCATCCGTGCTGCCATCCGCGTTTTCGAGCGTATAGGTGAATTGCGTATCACCCACAAATGGGCCCGGCACATGGATCGGAAACAACTTCGAGCCGGTGAAAGCCGCCCAGATCACAAAGATCACGAGAACCGAGATTATCGATGCAGCCCTATCCGCTCGTACGGCACTTTCGTCGCCGAAAGTCACAGTTTTCAAGCTTGTGAAATCCTGACGCGATTGCAAACCGCGGCGTAACGCGTAGACGATAAAAAACGCGCCACCGAACAGGCCGATATAGAAGAGAAGTACAATCATGATGCCTGCTCCGTCCGACCCATAATTTCTTCTTCCATCTCCCAGATCATCGAGAGGATCTCATCGCGCTTTTCCGCAAAACCTTCGGATTTCTTCACATCACGCAGATCGGCATTCACACCGCGTTCAGCAAAAGGCAGATTGTATTCGCGGTGAATGCGCCCCGGTCTGGGGGCCATGACAATCAGACGCTCACCCAGCAACAAGGCCTCTTCGACCGAGTGGGTGATCAGGATGATCGTCTTGCCTGTTTCTTTCCAAAGCTTCAGGACAAGGCCCTGCATTTTCTCACGGGTCAGCGCATCCAAAGCACCCAGCGGTTCGTCCATCAGGATGACGTCCGGCTCGTTTGCCAGGCACCGCGCCAACGCTACACGCTGCTGCATCCCACCCGATAGTTCATAAACCGCCTTGTCCTTGAAATCCTGAAGCCCGACGACCTCAAGCAGATGGTCGGAAATCTGGTCACGCTCGGCTTTGGGCATGCCTTTCATACGCGGGCCAAACTCGACATTTTCCCGCACGTTCATCCATTCGAACAACGCGCCCTTCTGAAACACCATCCCGCGTTCAGCATCAGGGCCTTTGACCAGATGGCCGTTCAGTTCAATCTTGCCAGATGTCGGCGCCAGAAATCCTGCAACGATGTTCAGCAACGTCGTTTTACCACAGCCCGACGGGCCAAGGACAGACATCAGCTCACCCTCTTTAAGGCTGAGTGAAACATCTTGTAGGGCCTGTACTGAGGAGCCGTTGGGTAAGTCAAAGCGCATGGACAATTCTACGATGTCCAGTTCAGGCATCCTGCCTCCTTCCTGCTTTCATAGCTGTCGACCGGCCCGAAACCGGGGCCGGTCGCATGAAATGTCCTGCGTGATTAGTTATTCGCAGCTGTCAGCGGGCCTGCATTAACGGCACCATCATACGAATCCAGAGCGGATTCGATGCTGCCTGCCGACACGAACACGTTTGCAACACCCTGCATGAAGTCTTGCGCGCCACCTCCCAGCCACTTCTCGGATAGCTGGTCTTCAACTGACGGGAAGGTGAAAGTCGCGATTGTGGCTTCAGCGTCTGCAGGATCCATACCAGCATCCTTGGCAATCACCGGCAGCATTTCATCTTTGCTGTCGCCTGCGTTCCACTTGGCGTTGGCATCTGCGGTAACCTTAAGGAACTTCGACAGAAGCTCGGGCTCTTCTTCGATGAAGCTTGCCGGAGCGCTAGTGACGTCGAACACTAGGATACCGATCTCTTCTTTTTCAGCACCGGTCAGCAGGATGTTGCCATGCTCAGTCATACGACGAAGCGCGCCACCCCAGCCGCAAACCATGTCGAGGTTGCCCTGGGCAAACGCCGCGGCGCCATCGGCCGGAGCCATGTCAACAATTTCCATTGAACCGATGTCGACACCAAAGTGAGACATTTGCGACAGGAAACCGTAATGCGCAGCTGTACCGATCGGAACACCGACCTTCTTGCCGTTCAGTTCACCCGCGTTGCCCTTGTCGATTTCAAGCGCTTCGGCAACAACGCAGTTGTCGTTGTCTGAATAGCTAACCGCCACATCGACGATCTGGATGTCCTGACCGGCCGAAGTGGTTACCACAAACGGTGGCACCCCTTGGCTGACCGCGATCTGTACATCACCCGAGGCCATCGCAGCTGACATGGCGGTACCGGTGTCGAAAGACACCCAGTTGATCTTGACGCCCAGTTCTTCTTCGTAGGTTCCGTTTGCTTTCGCATACTGGAACGGCATCGGCCATTCGAGGAAATAAGCAACCGTCAGTTCATCAAGCGCGGCGGCTTGTGAAGCGGTGACGGCCGCAATCCCGGCATATGCTGTTGTGAGCAGATATTTCTTGATCATTTTGACTATTTTCTCCCTGCTGGTTCCACTCGTCGGCTCTTGAAACGTCCGAACTCTGGAACAGTAGAAAAACCATAGTCCTTACGCGTTGAATTAGTAAATCAAAATACTGGTTGCGTAAAAAGCGAAACTTTGTTTCGCTTTTGACTGATAGTTCGCTGGTTTGGGAGCCCCCGATGACAAAGAAAGCACTCAGTCTCAGGTGGCTGGAAGTCTTCCAACTTATTTCCAAGTTGGGTTCAATCCAAAAGGTGTCCGCTGAAACCGGTTTGTCAATCAGTACGGTCTCCAATCATTTGCGCAGTCTTGAAAAGGCGCTGGATGTGGATTTGGTGGACCACAGCCGCAGACCCATGGGTCTGACACCCGCAGGCACGGTGTTCTCACGACATGTGCATGACGGCTTGATCGCCTTGAAACGGGGCGAGGCCGAGCTTCGCTCGGGCAGTTGGCAACATGCAACAGATTTGCGTCTAGGCCTGATTGACGATTTTGACAGCCGGGTCGCGCCAGAACTGTTCCGTCATCTCTCTGCAAGCCTGCCGCGGTGCAATTTTCGCCACTTTACCCGCCCCAGCCATGAGATTCTTGACAAACTGCAGTCTCAAAAGCTGGATGCAGGCGTTGCGACCCGACCTCCTGAGCACTTTGAGGGGTTAATCGAATTCCCGCTACTTCGAGATCCGTTTATCGTCATTCTTCCGCCCGCATATGACGGACCGGTCGAGGAACTGACCAAATCAGACAGTCCGCTTCCGCTTTTACGATATTCGCGTGATCACACCATCGGCAGACTCATCGAAATTCAGCTAACCCGTAGCAAGATCAACCTGCCCAACCGGTTCGAACTTGAATGTAATCAGTCAATTATCGGACTTGTCGCCGGGGGCAGTGGTTGGACGATCACGACTGCTGCCAGCTACTATCGCGCACGACGATTCCACAAAGATACACGCGCATTACCTTTCCCGGGCAAAAGCTTTGCGCGCACCGTGTCGTTGTTCACGACCAATATCTATCCGTCGACAACCACACGACTGATCCACAACACACTGCAAAACCTGATCCGTCGTCATGTGACCGAGCCTATGAATTCGCGGTTTCCTTGGTTGAATGACGACTTTCGAACCATACCCGCACCCCCCGAATGAGCAACCAGGTAATCTGAGCGCAATATCGAAGTTATTTTCCGGCTTTTTCGAAACCGGGTACAGTGCGCTTGACCGACGCGCCCCATCCGCTGTGATTAGGCCTGACCTTGCGGCTTGACTACAGGCGGCATTCTAAACCCAGAAACCTACCCAGCGGCCCATGTTGGCAAGACCTACCGGTCTTGAACCATGTGCCGGGCCCAGATCAGGACAGCTTGATGCATCTTTCCCGTTTTCCCCGTGTTTTTCTTGCCCATCTGCCAACTCCGCTTGAACGGATGGATCGTATGTCCGAGGCTCTGGGAATCGATCTTTGGATCAAGCGAGACGACTGCACCGGCATGTCGACGGGTGGCAACAAGACCCGTAAACTAGAGTTTCTGTTCGGCGAAGCGCTCGCACAAGGCGCAGACATGGTGATGACACAAGGGGCAACGCAATCGAACCATGCGCGTCAAACCGCTGCATTCGCTGCCCGGCTGGGTTTGAAATGTCATATCCTACTGGAAGACCGCACCAGCTATAACAACGCCAACTACAACAACAATGGTAATGTCCTGCTGGATCATCTGCATGGCGCAACCACCGAGAAGTTTCCCGGCGGCCACGACATGCCCGCCGAGATGGAGCGTTCGGCCGCGAAGAAGCGTGAAGAAGGTCACAACGTGTATGTCATTCCGGGCGGAGGTTCGAACCCGACCGGAGCGCTTGGCTATGTGAACTGCGCGCTAGAGCTTGTGAGCCAGGCCAATAACTCCGGTCTCAAAATCGATCGCGTGGTGCATGCGACGGGCTCCTCGGGCACGCAAGCCGGGCTGGTCACCGGGCTTTGCGCCATGAATACGGGCATTCCGGTTCTTGGCATTGGCACCCGCGCACCGCAGCCCAAGCAAGAGCAGATGGTCTATGATCTAGCCTGCAACACGGCTGAGAAATTGGGTTGCCCAGACGTGGTGCGGCGCGAGGATGTGATGGCCAATACCGACTATGTAGGCGACGGCTACGGCTTGCCGACCGAAAGCGGCATTGAGGCGATCCGCATGTTTGCCGAACTGGAAGGCATTCTGCTCGACCCGGTCTATTCCGCCAAAGGGGTCGCCGGTCTGATCGATCTGGCGCGCAAGGGCTCGTTCAAGGATGAGCGTGTGGTGTTCTTGCATACAGGAGGCTCGGTTGGCCTGTTCGGTTATGATTTCGCTTTCGATCACACCGACCGCTGGGTCAATCTGTAAATCACGGTGATAAGTTCCAGCAAGCAGGTCTTTGCATGAAACCCCGCGTCACCGGCATATTGGGCGGAATGGGCCCAGAGGCGACAATTCTGTTGCAGCAGCGCGTGTTATCCACGGTACAGGCGGCGGATGATGCCGATCACCTGCCACTATTGATTGACATGAACCCACAGGTGCCTTCCCGCATCGCGCACCTGATCGAGGGCAACGGGTCTGATCCCGGGCCGGTTCTGGCCGATATGGCGAGAGGATTGGAGCAATCAGGGGCAACCGCGCTTGCGATGCCGTGTAACACCGCACACCACTATGCGGCGCAGATAGAGGACGCCGTCTCGATCCCCTTTCTGAACATGGTAGACCTGACCGTGGATCAAGCGGCGCAACTCCTGCCTTTTGGCAGCCAGGTCGGAATTCTTGCCTCCCCAGCGCTGCGAAAGGTCGGAATTTTTGACGCCCCCCTGAACCGCGCCGGATTTACCGCAATCTGGCCCGAGGATGAAGATAGGATGCTCGGCACGATCCGCCACATCAAATCCGAAGGGCCAACCGGCGCTGCACTCAGCACACTTTCCGACGCTGCTAACGCCCTTTCGGGCCGGGGTGCCGCGCTTTTGTTTGTGGCCTGCTCCGAATTCTCTCTGCTCACCCGCGACTTGCCCAAAAGCGTTCCGATCATCGACACCGTCGATATTCTGGCGGGCGCTATCCACTCCCACTCTCTGACGCGTTGAGGTTTCCCATGGCCGTCTCTTATCTGAAAACCGCCCTGCCCCGCCCCAATGCAGAAAATTCGGATATCCGCGATATCGTCGCAATCATGCTCTCCAATATCGAGCGCGAGGGCGAAGAGGCCGTTCGGCGCTATGCCGGAACGCTCGATGGCTGGACGGGAGAGTTCGTGTTGACTGATGAAGCGCGCAAAGCCGCATGTGACCGCGTGCCTGAACAGGTCAAAGACGACATCCGCTTTGCCCATGCCAATATCCGTCGATTTGCCGAAGCGCAGATGACCACGGTGAGCGAATGCGAGATCGAGGTGATGCCCGGCCTGATCGCAGGTCAGAAACAGATCCCGATCGCTAGTGCGGGATGTTACGTTCCTGGTGGTCGGTATAGCCATATCGCAAGTGCGTTGATGACGATTACCACGGCAAAGGTGGCTGGGGTGTCCCACATCACGGCGGTCTCGCCACCGCGTCCCGGTGCGGGCATCCCTGATGCAATTGTTTATGCGATGGACCTTAGCGGTGCAGATCTGATCCTGAATCTGGGCGGAGTTCAGGGGATTGCTGCGATGGCCCATGGCTTTTTTGGTGCGCGGCCAGCTGATATTCTTGTCGGTCCGGGAAACTCCTATGTCGCCGAGGCGAAACGGATGCTGTTTGGTAAGGTTGGCATCGACATGTTTGCAGGTCCAACCGATACCTTAGTCATTGCCGATCACACAGCATCGATCGAGACTGTCGCCTGGGATCTGGTGAGCCAAGCCGAGCACGGCGTCGATAGCCCTGTCTGGCTGGTCAGCACCGATAAAGCTCTGGCCCAGGGTGTTATCGCGCGCGCCGATGCCCTGATCGAAAGTCTTCCCGAGCCGAACGCTAGTGCAGCGCGCACGGCATGGCGCGACCGGGCCGAGATCATTCTTTGCGACAGCCGCGACGAGGCTGCCAGGGTCGCCAATAACTACGCGCCCGAACATCTGCAGGTGATCGCCGAGGACCTGGATTGGTGGCTGGACCAACTGACCACCTATGGATCGCTGTTTCTGGGTGCCGAAACAACAGTGCCCTTCGGCGACAAGACGTCCGGGCCAAATCATGTTTTGCCAACAAGCGGAGCGGCCCGATATACCGGCGGTCTGTCAGTGCATAAATTCACCAAAACGGTGACTTGGCAGCGCTGCACAGCGCAAGCCTCGCACGAGCTTGCTGAACGCACTGCCAGGATCAGTCGGATGGAAGGCATGGAAGGCCACGCACGCGCGGCAGAGATGCGATTGTCTAAAGTGTGCTAAATCTGGCCCAAGGATCCTGTTGATTGGTCAGATTCACCGCATCACGAACGGATCGGGGATCGGATCGTCGCTAGTGCGCAACCAGACCGATTTGACCCGCGTGTAATCAAGCGCCGCCTGTAGGCCCCCTTCGCGCCCGTGGCCCGACAGTCCATGACCTCCGAATGGAGCAATCGGGCTGACAGCGCGATATGTGTTAACCCAGACAATGCCAGCCCGAATTCTGCGGATCATTCGATGTGCGCGGGTCAAGTCTTTGGTAAAGACACCCGACGCCAGCCCAAACGCGGTGTTGTTGGCTATTTGTATCGCCTCCGCTTCGGTCCCGAAACTGACGACCGAGAGGATCGGACCAAAGGCTTCGCGCGTCAGACAGGGCGCATCAGGCGCGTCCGTACAATCAATGATTGTCGGTGGAAAATAGTGCCCCTCACGGTCCAAAGGTTGCCCACCCGCTATCACGGTAGCCCCTGCCGAGACGGATTCAGCAACCAAATTTGCCGCTGTCACAAGCTGAGCCTGAGTGCACAGCGGGCCAACTTCGGTCTTTAGGTCATCGGGCGCCCCGATCACGATCTCACCCGCTTTTTCGGTGAGCCGGGCCAGAAACTCATCTTTGATCTTATCAGAGATTACCAATCGCGATCCCGCCACGCAGCTTTGCCCGGTAGCAGCAAAGATCCCCGAAACCTGCGCGTTCACAGCACTTTCGATATCGGCATCTTCGAATACGATGAACGGGGATTTTCCGCCCAGTTCCAACGAAGTCGAAGCGAGGTTTTCAGCCGAGTTGCGCACGATATGGCGCGCGGTTTCCGGGCCGCCTGTAAAGGCAACATGATCGACATCCGGGTGACTGGTCAGAACGGCGCCGCATTCCGGCCCGAAGCCGGTGATGACGTTCAGAACTCCGGGCGGGAAGCCTGCCTGATCGAAAATACGCGCGAATTCCAGCATCGGGGCCGGACCATCTTCGGATGCTTTCAGAACGACTGTGCAACCGGCGGCAAGCGCCGGGCCAATCTTGACCGCAGACAGGAACAGTTGCGAATTCCACGGCACTATGGCGGCCACCACACCAACTGGTTCGCGGTGCAGCCAAACCTCCATGTCGGGCTTGTCGATCGGCAGGTGCGCCCCTTCGATTTTGTCCGCCAATCCGGCATAGTAACGGTAGTAGTCCGCGACATAGGCGATCTGAGCAGAGGTTTCGCGAATGATCTTGCCGGTATCGCGCGTTTCAAGCTCGGCTAAGGTCTGAGCATTTTCGGCGACCAGATCGGCCAGCCGGTACAACAGTTTACCACGAGCCGTTGCTGTCATGGTCGCCCATTCGGGGGCATTCAGCGCTGAACACGCAGCCTCAACCGCGGCGTTCACATCATGTGTTCGGGCCTCAGGCATTTTCGCCCAAACGGTGCCCGTCGCGGGATCAAGGCTGTCGAACTGCGCGGTCCCATCCGAAAACGTGCCGCCGATATAGTGCTGAAACTGCCGCATTTTCTCTCCTTAGGCGAAGGCGGGCATGACGTCCGCGATGAACCGCTCTAGCGAGGCTTTCTTGCGCTCAAAGCTCATCCCACTGTCGATCCAGAAAGAATACTCATCATATCCAAGATCGCTATAGCCCTTGATGCGTTCGATTGCTTTGTCGGGCGTGGCGATCACGTTGTCCCGGATCATCGCCTCGGGCGAATAGAAGGGATGGTTAGCGATGTCGTCATCGCTCAGCGCCTGGATCAGTCCCTGCGACACTGGGCGTTCGTTTTTGAACCACGCGCCGAAATAGCAATAAAAGCGATTGATCTCTTCCGCCGCGCGACGGGCATCCGCCTCGTCCGAGGCGATGTAGGTGTGGTTCAACAGCATGATTTCGGGGCGCGGGACGTCATGGAATTTGGCACAAGCGGCATTGAACGTATCCATCAGCCGGGTAATCTCTTCGTCGCCCTGCCACAAAGGGGTGACCTGCACGTGACAACCGTTCGATACCGCAAACTCATGACTGTTGGGATCGCGCGCGGCAACCCAGATCGGTGGACCGTTTTGTTGCAGAGGCTTGGGTGAAGATGTGGTTGCCGGGAAAGAATGAAACTCTCCGTCCAGCGCATGATCGCCTTCCCAAAGACCCCGCACTGCCGGAACAAGCTCGCGCATACGCTGGCCTGCCTCCCAGGCGTCCAGCCCCGGCACCATCCGCTCGTATTCATAGCTGTAGGCGCCACGCGCAATGCCCAGATCCAAACGGCCATTCGTGATCATGTCCGTCATTGCGGCCTCTCCGGCCAGCCGGATCGGATGCCAGAACGGAGCGATAACGGTTCCGGTTCCCAGACGCACATTGTTGGTCTGGCGTGCCAGATCGACGATATTCAGGAACGGGTTCGGCGAGATGGTGAAATCCATCCCGTGATGTTCGCCGGTCCAGACCGCATGCATGCCGCCCGCATCAGCGATCTTGGCCAGTTCTATGAAGTTTTCATACAGCTCCTGCTGGTCCTGATCGGGAGAGGTGCGTTCCATATGAACGAAAAGCGAAAACCGCATGTCAGTGACCTCCTCGTGTAATCGGGCGAACCTCGCCGCTGTTCTTGTTTCCGTAGTAAATGCCAAAATCTCCCAGCCGGGATTCCTCGGACAATCGTTCCAGCATGGTTCGGGTCGCCGTGTCGGTTACAGTGCCAAAGGATACGACGTCCAGCGGGACGAAATTACCTTTCTTCGGCTCACCATCTGCGGCCTGACACAGAAACGCGATATGTTGACGCTTTTTCTCAGCATCCTCGTAAACCGAATAAACAAAGCCCGGCTCTGCGGTCAGCCCGGTGGCCTCAATCAATTGTTCCAATGCCGCTGAAACACCTTCTGACCCAACCACTGCCTCGGGCGGTGCAAGCGCGCCGTCACCGGCATCGATCAACAGAACCTCACCTGCGCGTTCGATCAAGGCTGAGACGATCAGGCCGGTGTCCTGCATCAAGGCACCAGCAGCTGTTGATGGTGTTACATAGGCCCCCCTGACATATCCGAGACCGGGTGCCGGAGTATTGTCGAAGGCTTTGACCTCGCCGATCAGGATCACATGATCCCCCGCTTCGACGGTTTTGTGCATAGAGCAGTCAAACCAAGCCGACGACCCATCGATCAACGGCGATCCCGCAGGTCCACGCCGCCACTCGACGCTGGCAAACCGGTCTTCGACGGGCCGGGCAAAGGTATTGGATACCTCGATCTGTGTCTCTGACAGGATATTGACGGCAAACCCGTCAGCGGCAATCAATGCGTCATAGTTCTTTGAACTGTTGGCGAGACAAACCAGCACAAGCGGCGGGTCTAGTGAGACGGATGTGAACGAGTTCGCGGTAAACCCGATCGGGTTACCTTGGGTATCATGCGACGTAACCACGGTGACGCCCGTCATGAACGCTCCAAATGCATTTCGCAGCGTGCGGGGATCGATCGAGGTCATTGCGCAATCCTTTCTTCGGCCGGCTGGCCGAGCCATTCAACCAGATGCGCTGTTACTTCATCGGGTGCTGTCAAGTTCACCATATGTCGGTGGCCTTGGATCACAACGGCCCGACCGTTTTGAACTGCTGCGGCCATAGCTTGTGACATAGCCGGGGTTGAGTTCGAGTCTCCGTCGCCGGTGAGCGCCAGAAACGGGCACGAAATCAGATTCATCTTGCTGGCGTAAGTGGCATCGCCCCGCGCAAAAGCGGAATAGGCGATGGCGTAGCCTCGTTGATCCACAGACCCAAGCCACGACGCCACCTGCGCACGGGCAGCCAGATCACCCGGACTGTCACCAAACCAGCGCGACAACGGCGTTTCCAGATCAACTCGACCCGCGCTGATGTCAGCGGCCCGTTGGATGACTGCGGCGCGGGCTGAGGCATCGCGACAGAAGACGCCGTTCAACATAGCAACACGGCTAGTGATATCGGGGTACTCTGCCGCAAAGCCGACGGCAATCAGTGCCCCCATTGAATGACCGATGATTGCGACCGGAGCCAGATTCAATGCGTCGACAACATCATGCATCCAGCCAACAAAATCCGGCAATTGGCTTCCAGATGGCAGACGGTCACTGCCTCCATGCCCCGGCAGATCAACCGCAACTATACGGCAATGCTGGCTCAGCGTGTCAAACTGAGGGCCCCAGGCCGCAGATTGCATGCCAACGCCATGGATCATAAAGACCGGTTGCCCTTCGCCCGCCTCTCTGAACGCGACTGATCGGCCCGAGTTAGACAGCTGCAGGGTTGTCAACGTCATGACCAAGTTCCTCGATGTCCTGATAGCGATCCCCGATCCGGTGGTGCGGCCGCCCTCCAATCGATGCACCCAGTGCAATCAGAATCTCATCTGCCGCAGGTGCATCTGCGACCGAAGTCTGGATCGTAAGGTAGTGAGAGCGACGACCGCCATCATGTTTGTCCATCAAGGGGATCAGCAGCGGCGCATTGGCAGGGCCGCGCGTATTGCAGAAGGAAAGGTAGGATTTCGCGCCGACTGCTTTGCGATAATGATTGCCAAAATGCAGCGTGTGGATCAGGGCCGACGCATGCTCGACCTCTCCGTTCAAGCCCACAATCGCGGATTTTCCATAGGCTTCGACCCGGTCGCCGCCACCTGAAGCATCCAAAATCATTTTGGTCAGCAACTCCCCCAGTCCAGGGGCGCACTCGCGGATTGCAGGGCCAAGATCCTCGACAAATCCCTGACCAGCCCACGGGTTCCGAATGACAGCCATTGCGGCAATTAGCTTCAGCGGAGTGTCCGCCAACTTACCACCCTCGATTAGAGTGTCTTCGACATGCAGAAGCGTTTTTCGAATTTCGGCGGACATGGTGATTCCTTTGGCAAGCCTTTGGTCGAGAATATGGTATACCATATTACAAAATGTCAATCATACTTGTTCCGGATCCGTACCACAGATATGAAAGCGTCGATGATGAACACCGAATCCACCCTGCAAAAGATCGAAAAAGCACCGCAAACCTTGCGGGATATCGTGCAAGCACGCCTGCGCGAAGCGATCATCGCCGGGCATTTTGCCCCCGGTGAACGGCTTGTTGAACGCCCGCTTTGCGATCAGCTTGGTGTCAGCCGCACCGTCATCCGCGAGACGATCCGGTTTCTGGAAGCCGAAGGTTTGGTTGAGATTATCCCCAACCGTGGGCCAATCGTCTCGACCCTCAGCTGGGACCAAGCGCGGCAAATCTATGACATCCGCTTACAGCTAGAAGGCTCAGCCGCCGCCGCCTGTGCGCAAGCGCATGAGACAGGTTTCGCAAACGATCTGGGCAAGGCATTGAAAGCAGTGGGCGCGGCGCAGAATGACACCGAATGGTCAAATCTGCTACAGGCCACAACTCGCTTCTATGAACTGATTTTTCTAAAGGCTGGGCACAGCATCGCCTGGGATGTCGTGCAACGTCTGAACGGCCGGATCAGCCGCCTGCGGGCCTTGACCCTCGCAGCGCGGAATCGAGAGCGTTCTGGGATGAGCCACATGACTGCCATCCATGATGCCATCCTCAGTGGTGATCCTGCCAAAGCCCGAAAAGCAGTCGAAAGCCATATCGCGGATGCTGCACAGACCGCGCGCGGCTTTTTGGAAAGCTCTGAAACCTGAGTGCTCGGCAATTGAGCCAGAATTCCAAGATTCTGATATCAAAGCTCTCATTATCTGCGTAGATTTGCCGGGAATGCCCTGATCTCACGAAAGCACCGGAATGCCGCGTCAGTCTACTCCGAAAGACCTCAGCCTCAAATGGCTGGAACTGTTTCAGATATGCGCGCAGAAAGGGTCGCTGCAGGCGGCCTCAAAGGAAACAGGGCTGACGATAAGCACCGTTTCCCATCACCTGCGCAATCTCGAAGACCATCTGGGCGTTGAGCTGTTCAACCACACCCGTAGACCCATGGTTCTGACCCCAAAGGGCCGGGTCTTCCTGCGCAATATCGACGATGCGCTGCACCTGATCCGAAAGGCCAAGGCCGAAGCGTCTGCAGGAAGCATCACCGAGGCCAGCTATCTGCGTTTCGGCACGATCGAAGACTTCGACAGCGACATCATTCCAGAGCTGGCGGTCTATCTTTACGCGAATATGCCCGCCTGTGATTTCATGTACCACACGGATTCCAGCCACGCGATTATCGACATGCTGCGCGACAGGCAGTTGGATCTGGGGATTTCCACTACTCCTAGCGAACGAATGCGCGATCTGCAGGATCGCCCCCTTCTGCGCGATCCATTTGTGATCGTTTTGCCTGCGGTGAGTGACAAGTCTTTGCAAGACATTGTTGAGGGTCGAACCAAATTGCCGTTTCTACGATATTCCAGCAATCTGATCATCGCGCGCCAGATCGAGTCCCAATTACGCCGGATGGGGATTTCGTCCTCTCACAGGTTTGAATGCAGCAACAATCAGACGCTGATGTCGATGGTGTCCTCCGGTGCGGGTTGGACCATCACGACGCCGCTGCTGTATTCTCGGGCAAAGCGGTTCCAATCAAAGCTGTGCATGCACCCATTTCCGGGCAAGAGCTTTGCACGCACACTGGCGCTGGTCGCGACGCCGGATTGTTCAAGATCAGTGATTGAGCTTGTGGATGCCAAAACCCGATCATTGATCAATGACCGCATCATTTCCCCACTGCGCGATGATATCCCGTGGCTGACGGATAGTTTCAAACTTATCGAATAGCACTGGATCAGCTTTCAAAGAATGTTGAAGCGATCTCGGATTTGCCGATCCTGTTCGTCTGACAGGTATCTTGGCGTATGGGTCTGCAAAATTTCTTGAGCCCGATGTCGCGCGCGGCTCCAGGCATCTTGCGCTCCGTTTTCTGCCCAAGTCCGGGGCTCATCCCTGTCTGCGAGTGAGGGATAAAAGTAATCCCGTTCCATGGCCGCAAAAGTATGCTGACCACCCAGAAAATGGCCCTCGCCCAGAACTGCTTCGCAGATTGCGTCAAAGCCCAGATTCTCGTGTGTCACCTCTATCCCCCTCAAAGCGCGGTAGGTGTACGAGTGCATCTCATCATCCAACACGAACGCCTCAAAACTTGCACCCAGCAACGAGGCCGTCATGCCTGAGCTTTCATAGATCAGATTACCACCTGCCAGCGCCGCCGCCATTGAGGTCAGTCCCTTTTCCATCCCGTATTGAGCGTCGATCGCCTTGGCATCAGACATCGAACAGGCCACGCCTGAAGGCAGCCCAAGCCAATTTGATAATTGTGCTGATGCTGCATTCAGGACAGCCGTCTCTCCGCTGCCACCTGAGAACGCGCCGGTCCGAAGGTCAATCACCAGTGGCCAATTCGAAAAGACCATAGGAAACCCGGGCTGGATCGCGTGGACCATTACCAGACTCGCAAGGGTTTCTGCCAATGACTGCGCCAGAAAACCAGCCAAGGTCGCCGGTGCAGTCGCGCCGGCCTGAGCAGCGGTGATGCAAGAAATCGGAATATTGTGTTCGATGCAGGCGTAGACCACATCCACCGCGTCTTCACCGTAGCGCATCGGCGAGATCACCGGGCTTATATGTGCTTTCATGAACGGGCGTTTTGCGAATTCACCGGGTCCCCCGGCTGCGATATCCAATATCTCAACAATTGGCGCAACGTGCTGCGCCAATGTAAAAGACGTCGCGGTGGGCTTGGAGGTATTCTTCAACAGCGCGTAGACGGTGTTCACATCCAGATCGAAGGTTTCCTCCAGATCGGTTGCAACGCAACAGCGGGTGAACCAGCTGACATTTGGCAAGACATCCTGAAGACGCGTGAAATCATGCAAGTCCTGCAAGGTCGAAGGCCGATAGTGACCACTGCGCAGATCAAGCGTCTGAACCGCCGCCCCTCCGGTTCCGAAATAGACGCGATTACCGCCAACTTCGATGGATCGGGCTGGATCACGCCCGTGCAGAACGAAGGTCTTGGCGGCCTGATCAATCGCCTGTTCCACAAGTTGAGGCGAAAAAAGTATCCTCCCCTCCCCGCTATCTTGCGCCCCAACCGCCAACAAATCAGAACGCAAACGATCCGGCACCTCGCCGATCCCCAGCTTCTCAAGAAGATCCAGAGCTGTGTTGTAAATCCGCTCAAGCTCAACCCCAGTCAAGGGTTTGTAAGCGCCTCCCGGTTGACCTGGTGGACAGGGGTCGAGCGCAGGCTTTTCAGCCCGCTGTTCGATACGTCCTTTTCGACCGGACCTTTTCGCCTGCGGCGCAGCCATTTGTGATCCTCCAACCGCATCAGGTTGATCAATTCAACTAAACGTCTAAAGCCAATTTCAACCGCATTCGAATTACTACGAGTTAATGAGCTTTTATTTTCGATTTTTTACGTAACAATATCCAACCGCTTGTGAACCAACTGACAGAACAGGCTAATCCCCAAAAGACTACTTACCGGAGGGTCCTTGATGAAATCGCGCACTAAAGTGGTCGTCATTGGCGGCGGTATCGCCGGCTGCTCGACTCTGTATCACTTGACCCGTGAAGGTTGGACCGATGTGGTGCTGGTCGAGCGCGATGAGTTGACCAGCGGCACAACTTGGCATTCGGCCGCGCAGGTGACCAATTTTGGCATGAACCAGACCATGGTTGGTCTGAAGACCCACTCGATCAACCTGTACAAGGAACTGGCCGAGGATCCAGACTATCCTATCAACTACCATCACGGTGACGGTGGCATCCGGCTTGCAAATACGCCTGAGCAGATGCAGGGGTACCACCATTTTGCGTCTATGGCGCGCGGAATGGATGTGCATTTCGAGGTCATAGATGCAGAGGAATGCGCCCGCCGGCACCCGTTGATTTCCACCGACAACCTTCTCGGTGGGCTATGGGATCCGCTAGATGGCGACATCGATCCGGCTCAACTGTGCCAAGCTCTGGCACGCCGTGCGCGCAAAGCCGGGGCCGAGGTGTATCGCAATACTCCGGTCACAGGACTGACACAGCACAAGGACGATACCTGGACGGTTCACACGGAACACGGCAATATTGACTGCGATATCGTAGTTAATGCTTGTGGTTATCGGGTAAACGAAGTGGGCGCGATGATGGGCGTGCACCACCCTGTCGCTTCGATGGAGCATCAGTATTTTCTGACAGAAGAAATCGCAACGATCCGCGACGCAGGCCATCGGATGCCCCTGCTGCGCTGTCCGATCAGCGACTATTATTGTCGGCAGGAGAAGAACGGCTTGCTGGTCGGCTTCTACGAGCAGGATTGCAAAACCTGGGGCATGGACGGGATCGATCCGAATTTTGTGAACGCGCTGTGCCCTGACGATCTGGACCGCGTGACGGATGTGCTGGAAGGTGCCTTCGCACGCATGCCTGCACTGATGGATGTCGGCATTCATACAGTGGTGAATGGTCCGATCACCTACACAATTGACGGTGCACCTTTGGTCGGGCCAATCCCAGGAAAGCGCAATGCTTTCTGCATCATCGGCCTACGCGCAGGTCTAGGTGAAGGAGGAGGCCACGGCTGGCTGCTGGCCCAACAGATCGTTCACGGCGAGGCCTGCTATGAAACGTGGTGCCTTGATCCGCGTCGGTTTACCGGCCACACAAATGTGGAGCTGACCGCGCTGAAAGCCATCGAAGATTACCAGAATGAATTCCGCTTTCATTTCCCGCACGAACACCGGCCTGCCGGTCGCCCCGCCAAAACCACACCGCTGACCCCGATCCTCGCAGCAGAAGGGGCTGAATTTACAGTGGTCAACGGTTGGGAGCGGGTCGACTACATCAAGCCTGCACCAGATTTTCACCCAACGCTGAGTTTCAGTTTTGATGAGACCTTTGACGTCGTGGCAGCGGAAATCAGAAACCTTCAAGAAAATGTCGGACTGGCCGAAGTGAACGGCTTCAACCGGCTGGAAATCACTGGAACCGATCGGCATCGGTTTCTGGATCGGATGATGTGCGGCGCGGTGACAAAACGCGACGGGCGGGTCGGCCTTGGTTATCTGCTGAACCACCACGGGATGGTCAAAGCCGAGGCCACCATCGCCAACCTTCCCGCGAGTGATCGCGGCCCGGCACGGGTCTGGTACGGGTCCGCCGCCGCCAGCGAATACCATGATATGGACTGGCTAAAGGCGCATCTGCATGATGGCGAAGATGTGCAAATCCGCTCACTCACCAATGATCAGACAATATTAGTGCTGGCCGGACCCAAATCGCGCGACGTGCTGTCCGCTTGTGCTCGAGGAGACTGGTCGCGAGAAGCTTTTCCCTGGCTGTCAGTTCACGAGTGCTTTGTCGGGTTCGCGCCAGCAACTGTATTGAATATCAGCTTCTCAGGGGAACCGGCCTACGAGATACATGTCCCGAACGCCTCACTATACGCGGCCTATCTGGCGCTCAGAAAAGCTGGCGAGACGCATGACTTGAAATTATTTGGTGCTCGCGCCGTCGAGTCCATGCGGATGGAGAAAGGGTTCTTGCACTGGAAAGCCGATCTGCTCACAGAGTTCGACCCGTTTGAGACCGGTTTGGATCGGTTTGTGAAACTGACCAAAGGCGATTTCATTGGCCGAAACGCGTTGCAGAGACGCCTTGAGAACGGGCCTCAAAAGAAACTGGTAAGCCTGAAAATCGATACAACCAAAGCACCGGCGCATGGTGGAGCCTCCCTGATGTTGGACGACATGGTTATTGGCACAATCACGTCAGGTGACTGGGGCCACAGAACAGGGCTAAACCTTGCTTACGGCTTTGTGAATCCGGAATTTTCCGAACCCGGCAGCCGAATGCAACTTGACCTGTGCGGAGAATTGATCGCGGCCGAGGTGATTGCGCCGTCCCCGTATGACCCGGACCTCTCACGCGTGCGAGGCTAATCCCAAAGTTACTCCCCGTTTCGATAGGCAGTTGGTGTCTGCCCGAATTGCATCCGGAACGCCCGCGTCATTGCGCTTGGGTTCTCATACCCGCAGCGGCTGGCGATCTCGGCCACGGACTGCTGGGTCTCGACCGCAAGTTTACGCGCCAAATTCAGACGCAGGCGACGATAGAGCGCCTGCGGTGTTACACCCAGCTCGGACAAAACCCGGGTCTCAATCTTCTTTTGAGAGCACCCGAGCTGACGAGCGATATCCTTTATCATTACTGGCGCATCCAACGTGCCCTGCATGACGCCCAGCACCCGGTTCACCAGCCTGTCTTCGGATTTCATCTGTGTTGAAGCAGCACTTGGTTCACCACGGTTCATCAGAAGATGCGCCACCTCCATCGACAACAGCGGCCCGTGATCCGCAAGAATCAGCGCAGTCGCCAGATCATAAGCAGCCATCGCGCCCGAACAGGTGATCCGGTTCCGGTCGATCACAAAACGTTCCTGCACGACCTCGACATCGGTAAAAGTTTCTTCGAACCGGGAAAGTTCATCCCAGTGAATGGTCGCGCGATGCCCTTCCAACAGTCCCGCACGCGCGAGCAACCAACTCCCTGTGTCCAGACCAGCCAAATTGCGATGACGGGTTGCGGCCCTGCACAAAGCGCGATGAGTATCGGGAACCGAGTGTTCCAGATACCCATAAGACGGCATGACAACCAAAGCATAACCAGCCTCGATCCCCATCGCTCCATGCGGCGCGACCTGCAACCCGCTGGAACTTTGGACAGGCGCACCATGGGGTGAATAGAACTGCCAGGCATAGAGATCCTGCCCCGCCAAAGTGTTCGCCGCGCGCAGAGGCTCGACCATGTTGGCGAGGCAAAGGTTCGAGAACCCGTTGAACAGCAAAAAGTTATATATCTGTGTCAAATTTTTCTAACTCGGCATGATATCGTACGATTACTGCATGTCATCGTGTCAGGCAATTACGTTTCATCGCCAATCAGACATCAGGGGAACGCGTCATGCAATTTGGCTTAACCGAAGAACAAGAAATGATCGTCTCAACAGTGCGGAGCTTTGTTGAGAACGAGATTTACCCCCACGAAGCTGAGGTCGAGCGCACCGGACAGGTGCCACATGAGCTGGGCGAAGAAATCAAGCGGAAATGCATCGAACTGGGATTTTATGCCTGTAACTTCCCCGAAGAAGTCGGTGGCGCAGGTCTCTCGCATCTTGATTTCACTCTTGTCGAACGCGAGCTCGGCCGAGGTTCGATGGCATTGACCCATTTCTTCGGTCGCCCGCAGAATATCCTGATGGCCTGCAACGCCGACCAGCGTGAACGCTATTTGTTGCCTGCCGTGCGTGGCGAAAAGATGGATGCTCTGGCTATGACCGAACCTGACGCGGGGTCAGATGTTCGGGGCATGAAATGTCAGGCCGTTCGCGATGGCGGTGACTGGGTCGTCCACGGTTCGAAACACTTCATCTCGGGCGCGGAGCACGCGGATTTCTTCATCGTATTCATCGCAACAGGTGTAGATGAAACTCCGAAAGGCCCTAAAAAGCGGATCACTACATTCCTCGTAGATCGTGGTACGCCGGGTTTTGAAGTGCGCGAGGGGTATAATTCAGTCAGCCACAAAGGCTATAAGAACTATATCCTGTATTTTGACAATTGCCGTTTGCCCGACGCACAGGTTTTGGGCGAGGTCGATGGCGGTTTCGCCGTGATGAACGAGTGGCTCTATGCAACGCGCCTGACTGTTGCTGCTTTTTCGGTCGGGCGCGCGCGGCGCTGTTTTGATTACGCACTGAACTACGCGGCTGAGCGCAAGCAATTCGGCCAGCCGATCGGCAAGTTTCAGGGTGTCGGCTTTCAGATCGCCGACATGATCACCGAGATCGACGCTGCTGACTGGCTGACGCTCGCGGCCGCATGGCGTCTGGATCAGGACTTGCCCTCAAACCGCGAGATCGCCTCGGCCAAGCTTTATGCTTCGGAAATGCTGGCTAAGGTCACGGATACGACGCTGCAAATCTATGGTGGCATGGGTCTGATGGACGACTTCCCGATCGAACGGTTCTGGCGGGATGCGCGCGTAGAACGTATCTGGGATGGTACGAGCGAAATCCAGCGGCATATCATCAGTCGTGATCTGCTGCGGCCTCTGGGTGCCTGAGGCCCGAATGAGCAAGGATATCTCCCGTCTTCTACGCCCGGAATCCATCGCGGTGATCGGCGGCGGTGCGTGGTGCCAGCAGGTTATCCTGCAGTCGGAACGCATGGGCTACGCAGGGAAAATCTGGCCTGTCCATCCCAAGGCGGATGAAATTGCCGGGCACAAGGCCTACGCACGGATTGAGGACCTGCCATCGTCCCCGGACGCGGCCTTTGTTGGCATCAACCGTCACGCCACCGTTGAGGCCGTTCAGGTTCTGTCAGACATGGGCAGCGGCGGCGCAGTTTGCTTTGCCTCTGGCTTCTCGGAAGCTGCAGCCGAGGATCAGGCAGGAGGAGATCTGCAATCAGAGTTGATCAATGCAGCAGGCAGCATGCCTATTCTTGGGCCAAACTGCTATGGCTTTATCAATGCGCTTGATGGTGCGCTATTGTGGCCCGATCAGCATGGAGCCGCTCGGGTAGATCGAGGCGTTGCCATTCTGACCCAGAGCTCCAACATCTCGATCAACCTGACTATGCAGAAACGAGCTCTGCCGATTGCCTATATGGTGACTTGCGGGAACATGGCGCAGACCAGTCAGGCTGAGATCGCCATGTCGCTGATCGATGATCCACGGGTCACTGCCGTCGGTTTACATATCGAGGGTTTCAAGGATATCCGCGAATGGGAGGCCCTTGCTGCCAAGGCACATCGGAAAGGCGTGCCTCTGATCGCACTTAAGGTGGGCGCATCCGAACAGGCGCAGGCAGCAACAGTTTCTCATACCGCCTCACTGGCTGGGAGCGATGCGGGTGCGCAGGCTTTGCTAAACCGGCTGGGCATCCCGCGCCTGTCCTCGCTGCCCGAGTTTCTGGAAACCCTGAAATTGTTGCATTGTTATGGGCCTTTGCCGGGGGGCAACATTGCTTCGATCAGCTGCTCGGGCGGCGAGGCCAGCCTGATCGCAGATATAGCGATCGGCACTGGCCTCAGATTTCCAGGACTGTCCAGAGATAAGCAAACTCGATTGCGCGATGCGCTTGGTCCGATGGTCGCACTAAGCAATCCACTCGATTACCACACCTATATCTGGCGCGATGAAGAGGCGATGGCGAACGCTTGGGCCGGAATGACTGGCGACGACATAGATCTGACATTCACGATCGTTGATTACCCGACCACCGACCCGACGGATTGGGCCGCCGCCACGCGTACAGCACAAAAAGTGCGGGCAGATACGGGTGCGCGTTTTGCCGTGGTTTCTACCCTGCCCGAATTGCTACCTGAAGATGTAGCACAAACCCTAATGGAGGCCGGTGTGGTACCCTTCATGGGTCTCCGCGAAGCCCTTTCTGCCACGCGCGCGGCGGGTCAGGTCGCCGCACCTGCAAGCGCGCCAGTCTGCTTGCCGGGTACGTCTGATGTCACGCATACGCTGTTCGAAGCCGAGGCCAAGCAAGCTCTGGCTGCCCATGGTTTGCGCATCCCTCGGAACAGGTCCGTTCGTGGCGCAAAGGAAGCCCTCAGCGCGGCGCAAGAAATGGAAGCGCCATTTGCTGTCAAAGGCGTCGGCCTTGCCCACAAGTCCGAACATTCCGCTGTACGATTGAGGGTTCAGGCTGCCGATGTGACAGGTGTGGCAGCGGATATTGGAACTGATGAGATTCTGATCGAAGAGATGATCACAGGTGCGGTGGCTGAAATCCTCGTCGGTGTGGTGCGGGACCCTGCCCATGGCTTTGTGCTGACAATAGGGGCCGGTGGTGTCTTGACCGAAATATTGCGCGATACCACCTCTCTTCTGGTCCCGGCAACATCCGACAGTATTCGCGCTGCTCTCGGCGAACTAAAGATCGCGTCATTGCTGGCAGGCTATCGCGGCCAACCAGCGGCTGATATGGATGAAATCGTTGCCGCCATTCAGGCCGTTCAAGACTATGTAATGCAAAATGCCGAAACGCTCGGCGAGGTCGAAATCAACCCGCTTCTCTGCACGCCCACCCGGGCGGTGGCGGTGGATGCGCTTATCAGAAAGGCCTGAGAAATGGACCCGATCAAGACCCGCCGTGACGGCGCAATTCTCGAAGTGACGCTGGATCGGCCAAAAGCCAATGCGATCGATCTGGCAACCAGCCGCATCATGGGGCAGGTATTTGCCGAGTTTCGCGATGATCCCGAACTGCGCGTCGCGATCTTGACCGGAGCAGGTGACAAATTCTTTTGCCCTGGCTGGGACCTGAAGGCAGCCGCCGAAGGCGATGCCGTAGATGGAGATTATGGTGTCGGTGGCTTTGGCGGTTTGCAGGAGTTACGCGATCTGAACAAACCGGTCATCGCGGCCATCAATGGTATTGCCTGTGGTGGCGGGCTCGAGCTTGCGATTTCAGCCGATATGATCCTGGCCGCTGAACACGCAACTTTTGCCCTGCCTGAGATTCGATCCGGAACCGTTGCAGATGCGGCGAGCGTCAAGCTACCCAAACGCATTCCCTACCACATCGCGATGGAGCTATTGCTGACTGGACGCTGGTTCGATGCCGAAGAAGGTCAGCGTTGGGGCTTGGTCAATGAAGTCCTGCCTGCCGATCAACTGATGGATCGTGCCTGGGAATTGGCGCGTCTGCTCGCCTCGGGTCCTCCGCTGGTTTATGCTGCGATCAAAGAGGTCGTGCGCGAAGCTGAAGACAGCAAATTTCAGGACGCCATGAACCGCATCACCAAGCGCCAGCTGCGCACCGTCGATATCCTCTATTCCAGCGAGGATCAGCTTGAAGGCGCAAAAGCCTTCGCTGAAAAGCGTGATCCGGTCTGGAAAGGAAAATAAGTTCAAAACACCGCTGCCTTCATCGCATTGGCGCAGTTTTGCGCCAATCGCTCAGCTAAGCTTGTTTTTTGTCAGAACACACTTTTACTATCCTGCAATTCAGGCCACAGCTACTTTAACTGGAAGAAGGAATGTCAAAGCGGCCCGATGCAGGACAAGAAAACAGAACCAGAACTTGAGATCGGGCGAACCCTGCAGCGTTTGCGACAGGAACGTCAGCTCACGGTGACCGAACTTGCTGCGCAGTCAAAGGTTTCCGCGCCCATGATCAGCCGAATCGAAAATGGTCATGTGTCGCCGTCCCTTAGTACCTTACACGCGTTGGCAGATGCACTATCTGTCTCTCTGATGGCGATGTTCAGCCATACCGACACGACCTCGGATGTGCATCACGTTCAGGCGGGAACCGGATTGCCGTCGCGGCGTATCACACCAGACCATGCCCATGACTATCTACTGCTCGGCAAACACAGCGGGCCTAGCGGGTCATTCCAATCCGCACGCATCCGCATCTCAAAACAAGACCAACGCAAGTTGCCTAACTATCAGCACGAAGGCTACGTCTTCATCTACATGATTGAAGGCAGCGCCATCTATGGCTGTGGGACCGAAGAGTTCGAGATTTCAGAAGGTGACACGCTCAGCTTCGACGCCAAGCTCCCACATGGGGTGCGGGACATCCTGTCAGACGAAATTGAATTCGTGACCGTGTCGACGCGACCGCATTGATCTTTGCAGATGCCCTAGGTTCCACGCCGCGTTTGCCATCCGATCAGGCTGAAACACGCAAACACTACTGCAGCAACACAAACAATGGATGGCCCTGCAGGCGTATCAAATATGTAAGCAGCCCGTAGCCCGGCGATTGCGGAAAATGCACCAATCGCCGCCGCAATCAAAGCCATCGCTTCCGGTGATCTGGCCAGACTGCGCGCAGCCGCCGCCGGGATGATCAGCATTGCAGCAATCAAAAGAACACCTACGACCTTTATCGCCACGGCCACTGTAACTGCCAGAGACAGCGTCAGGATCAACTGCTCTCGCTTGGGGTCAAAGCCGCTGGCATAGGCCAACTCTTCATTCATGGTCGCCGTCAAAAGCTGCGACCAGCGCCATACGATCAGGGCCACGACAAGCGCTGCGCCCCCCCAGATCACAACCAGATCGGTGCGTGACACGGCCAGAATATCACCGAAGAGATAGGCCATCAGGTCGATGCGAACACCGGACAGGAACGATACGGCGACTAGACCGAAGGCAAGTGCAGAATGTGCTAGAACACCCAGCAGTGTATCCATCGCGTAGCCACGTCCGGACAACAGTGTCACGGTAAGTGCCATTGCAAGCGCAACAGCTAGCGCCCCAGTAAAGATGGACAGCTGAAACGTCAGCGACAAAGCGACACCCAGGATTGCCGCATGGGCGGTGGCATCCCCGAAATAGGCCATTCGACGCCAGACAACAAAACACCCCAGTGGTGCCGCAGCAAAAGCAACGCCAACACCTGCAAGCGTCGCGCGCGTCATGAAATCATCCAGCATTATTCTGCGGCTTCCTGAGAGGTTTCACAGTGACCGTGATCGTGATCATGGTCGTGATCATGGCGATAGAGGGCCAGTGCGCCTCCGGTACCCGTTCCGAACAGGGCCCGATATTCCGGGGCCGAAGCTACGACTGCGGGGGACCCTTGGCAGCATACATGACCATTGAGGCAGATCACCCTGTCCGACGCGCTCATGACCACGTGCAATTCATGGCTGATCATCAGTATGGCGCATCCGGTTTCACGCCGGACCTCCTCGATCTGACGATAAAACGCCGCAGACCCCGGTTGGTCGAGACCCTGAGTGGCTTCGTCCAAAAGCAGAACGTCGGGCCGATTGATCAACGCCCGCGCCAGCAAGACGCGCTGAAACTGTCCGCCTGACAATTGCGACATTTGGCGCTTTAGCAGATCCGGCACCCCAGCAGTTTCAAGCGCTTCTGTACATTGAAGCCTAGAGACACGATCCGTCAGACGCATGAATCTTTCGACTGATATCGGCAGGGTCGGATCAATGTGCAGTTTTTGGGGGACATACCCGATTTTTAGCCCAGGCTTCAGCGTAACCTTACCTTCTGCAGGCTTGGTCGCGCCAATGACGGCACGCAACAGGCTGGTCTTTCCCGATCCGTTTGGACCAACGATCGTCACGATTTCACCAGCCTCGATCGTCATGCCGACATGGCGCAGAACGGTATTCGCGCCATAACGCACGCTGAGGTTCTCAACGGTGATCAGGGTCATGTCTACGCCTTTTCGGTGCAGTCTGGGCAGAGTCCCTCGGCTTCTACAACGGTTCGCTCGATTTCGAAACCCGCCGCGCGCGCAGCTGCGCCGAGGACGCCTTTGGATGGCGCCGACTGGGCCTCGGCAACAGCATCGCACTTTCTACAGATCATGAAAGCCGGGGAATGCGACGCTCCTGGATGAGAACAGGCCACAAAGGCGTTCAAACGTTCGATCTTGTGGACGAACCCGTTCTGGACAAGAAAATCAAGCGCGCGATAAGCCACCGGCGGCTGAGAGCCAAAACCGGCTTCGCGCAAACGGTCCAGAATAGCGTATGCCCCGAGCGACTTGTGGTCTTGCAACAGCATTTCAAGAACTTTTCGCCGCACAGGGGTTAGCCGCAACCCTTCTTCCCTGCACCGTGCATCCGCTGTGGCCAACGCCGTTTCGACGCAATTCTTGTGATCATGCTCCTGAAATCCTACCGGCGCATCTTCACCAACCGAAATGGGGTGCATCTCACTTGTCATGTTATACCATATCATATATGCCGCTCGTAACGTTATAAAATCACACAGAGGGTCTGATGTCCAGAAAGCTGCTCCCACTATCGATTACCGCTGCATTGATGGGCGGAACCGCCATGGCGGATGCACCCAAGGTTGCGGTTGACATCGCACCCGTTCACTCACTCGTGGCCCGGGTGATGGAGGGGGTAGGAACGCCTGAATTGATAGTGCAGCCCGGTGCCTCGCCACACGAATATAACCTTCGTCCGTCAGAAGCAGCCGCACTGCAAGAGGCAGATCTGGTATTCTGGATTGGCGAGGACCTGACCCCGTGGATGGAAGGCGCAGTCGAGACGCTCAGCGACGGGGCGACTGTTACGGCGTTGCTTGAGTCGGACGGAACGGTTCTGCTCGATTTCCGTGAAAGTGCTTTGTTCGAAGCGCATGACCATGGCGACGACGAAGATCATGGGGATGACGATCATGACGATCACGACCATGCTGAGGATGATGGTCATGATCACGACGACCACGACGATCATGCAAAAGACGATGACAACGATCACGAGGATCATGCCGAGGACAAAGAGCATGATGATCATAATCATGACGAAGAGCATGCGGATGAGCATGACCACGATGATCATGAGGACCACGCCGGACATGACGACCATGAGGGCCACGCGCATGGCGAACATGATCCGCACGCCTGGCTCTCTCCGGTCAACGCAGAAATCTGGCTGAAAACGATCGCGGCGCAGCTTTCTTCGGCTGACCCAGACAACGCAGGTGCTTATTTTGCAAATGCGGCAGCTGCGCGTGAAGAAATGGCTGCTTTGTCAGCGGAAGTGGCCGAAACGCTGGCGCCGGTCAAAGGTGGCAGCTTCATCGTGTTCCACGATGCCTATCAATATTTCGAAGATGCCTTTGGCTTCCCGGCCTCGGGTGCAATTTCCCTCAGCGATGCGACCGATCCAAGCCCGGCAAGGATCGCCGAAATTCAGGGGCGTATCCGCGACGAAGGTGTGGATTGTGTCATGGCTGAACCCCAGTTCAACCCCGGAATTGTCGCAACCGTTCTCGACGGCACCGAAGCCAAAACCGGCATCATGGACCCGCTGGGATCTGATCTGGAACCCGGAGTAAATCTGTACCCGCAACTCATCCGCAATCTGGCCAAAACACTGTCTGAGTGCCTTTGACTCAATCAACAGCCTGGTTGGGAGTTGGTTCCGGCCAGGCTGAAATCTGACAGAGTTTTCCGCTCTTCGCTCCGACAAAGTCATCAGTATTCGGCTACCGGCCTCTCTAAGCTGCCCAATTTGGCGGCTAAGCTGCCGGCGCAAGTCAATCATCGCCAGCGAACTTTCGATGCCGCGCTCGACCAGAGGTTGGGTCACGCCAATCTATTCCTCCAGAAACGCCGCCTCCACACCTGTACGGTCGGGAAGATCAAATTCTTGTCCGGATATCTGAGCCTCAAGTCTCGCGCGCGACGCGATCGCAATCGCCTGTCGCGGCCTGCCAATGGCCTAGATCACGCCACGAATACGAAAGGGAAGGGCAGATCGACCAAAGCAACCAGCGAGGCAGACGTAAAGAAATCCCTCACGACCTTTAAATCCCGAAGGATCGAGGCCATGCGTCCATTCTGCCCGCCCCGGGCTTTCATTATAAGCGCCATCAACTGATTGAACAGCCGCTCGGTGATCTTCAGGTCCGCCCGTTTTCCCGCTGTATCGATGAACCGTGTCCGCAGGTTCTTGATCAGGAAATCGAACAACAGTGCAAGGCCAACCCCGACGACCAGAGCCAACAAGCTATCAACCACTTCGTTTGGCAGAATGGGGTCATGAACGACCATGGTGAACCGCGACGTCACCAGCCCAAGCACGCTTGTCACCATCGCGGCCAATAGGATCTGAATGTAGACCCCGCGCAGATCGCTGAACGCGGACCAAAACCGATGACCTTGCGGCCTAAACGATTCTCGCTCCAGCGGCGCGAGCATTATGCGCGCAATATCCAGCGCGTCTTGCGCAGTCGTGTTTCCTGTCGCCGCCAGATCTGAGGTTCGCTGAGTCCGCTGCTGGCATCGATCGCAAGAAAGCGTCGGTGTCTTCTCGATCCAGAACCACTAAAGGTTGAACATCTGGGGCAAACGCCAGGACCAGAAACAAGTTCAGGTCCAGTTTCAGTAACCGCGCTTTCCCAAAACCTGACTGTAGCCCACCGCTTCCACTGCGCTGACCGCCTAGGCGACTTCATTGCCCTAGAACACCCGAAAGATATCCACCTCGGACAACCCAAGACCCAAATGCTCTGTCAGAAGTCGGAGGTGCGTATTCAGCGGGTTAGTCGCAGTCGGGTTCACGACGGATATCACAAGGTTGGATCGGTCGGCTGTGCAACACCCAACGCGTCCAGGATATCGCCCGTGACCGCCAGCACGGCATATTCTGCACGACGTGCCTGAGCCTCAAGCTGGATCACCCGAACCTGCGCAAGATTCAACTCGCGCAACGCATCCAATATCTGTACCAGCGTGCTGCGCCCGATATCAAACTGTCCACGAGCTGCATCCAGCGCTTGCTCATTGATCTCGACAGCGCGCCGGGCCGTGGCGAGCCGTCGCTGGATTGAATTGGTCTCTTCCAAGGCCTGGGAGAGACTACGTTGTAACTCGCGCCGCAATTCTTCTTCATCAGCCTGGCTTTGTTGAAGATTCGCCCTTGCGGTTTCGACATTGGCGCGCGCCGATCCCCCTTGGTAAATCGGGACCGTTACACCCAATCGGGCCTGCACACCGTCGTCGATACTGCCCTGGTCGAAATCTGTCTCAAGAATCGCAGAGAGCGTTGGGCGGGTCGCTCGTTCAGCAACCACAACCTCTTGCGCACGCACTTGACTGAAGGCGACCTGAGTACGCAGACGCGGGCTGCGTGCAACCATTTGCTGTGAGGTGGCCGCTGCCAGAATGGGTGCGGGGGGGATGGTCGGAATAGCACCGGGTCGCGTTCCGAAGACTTCGACCCATGTTGCCGTCGCCAGTTCCACATCCGTCTGAGCCTGCGCTAATTCTGTCTCGGCATTAGACTTCCGCCCATGCCCCGCCAGCAAATCCGCCACCGACCCCGCCCCGGCATCAAAACGGGACTGGAGGTCGCTGACCAAAACGTCCGTACGATCCAGATTCTGCTGGGCTTGTTCTTCGAGGCGGCGATTTCGATCCAGATCAATTATGGTTTCGATGGCCTCGAAGCTCAGCGCGCTCAGCTCTGACAATTCGTTTAACCAGGTCTGCCGGGCTTCAATCTGACGCAAACCCACACGACCCGAGACTTTGCCACCATCATAGATGATCTGGCTAAGCCGCAGGATCGGTACTGTATCCCCATCGGACGTCAGGGATGTCTCGGCCTCGATCTGCGGCAGGAACGCGCCTTGCTCGGCATCAATGCGGGATTTCGAAGCCAGAACGCTGGCGGCTCCGGCTGCGGTGGTGGGCGATGTCGCAACAGACCTTCGCACCAACTCAGCGAATTCAGTGCGTGCGACATTTCCCTTCAGATTATTCCCCCCCGATAAGGGGGCGAGGGCTGGTGTCGCCCCGGGATCAAAGGACTTGGTTCCCTGTAAATCCTGACTGCAGCCCGCCAAAATAATAGTGGCTATCACAACCGACAACCATGCCCTCATCCCGCCAAAGCTCCTGATTTCAACTCTGAGATAAGCAACAAATTTCCAGTCAGTTAATCGTGGAACTTGCTGCCCGCATTTTGCGTTACAGGAGAAAGTGCGGTAAAAAAGTAACCATATTCTTTACGAGTTTAATGTTCTGGCACGACATCAGATTATCAAGATGCGGGTCCAGAAAAATCAAGCGGAGCAAGGGCGCGGATCCCATCTGGTAATCCGCGAGCTTTCGACCGCCAGCCATGTTCTGTTTGGCAAGTGCGATTCAACCAATCACAACTCATCCAACCTTGTTGCCCTGGCTCCAGACACCGCGCAAAACTGGTGTTTGACCCATGCGACGCACACGCAGTACATCACCACGCAGGCCAACATTCAGGATGCCACGGTCATCAAGACCGACAGCCATTGCAGGATTACGTGTAACCGTGGCCACAGCACGAGGCAGGTCGTCCCAAACACTGGCAAGGTGAAAAGCCGACAGCAGTAGCGCAGAGGGCACATAGTCGGAAGACACAATTTCCAGAAGATCGGCCTTTGCAAGATCTTCAGCCGCGACATTGCCGGAATGCGAGCCGCCACGGATCAGATTCGGGGCACCCATCATGACGGCGATGTTGCGGGTACGGCAGGCCTCGGCCGCCTCGAACGTGGTTGGGAACTCGGCGAAAGCCACACCATTTTCGGACGATTTTTCGACATGCTGCGCCGTGGTATCGTCATGGCTGGCAAGCGCGGCGCCAAGACGGGCGGCCTCGATCACTGCACCGGCTTCGTGCTTTTCTCCGAAACGCTGCTGCAGACCACGCAGGTTCTCGACATGTGCAACGAAATCGGCGTCGGTCATACCGCGCTTTTTGGCGACATAGGTCTTCAATGCACTCAGATCGCTGAATTGGCGTTGACCCGGCGTGTGGTCCATCAGACTGACAATGCCAACCCTGTCTTCCGGCCCGAAGGTCGCCAATTCCTCAAGCAGTGTCTCCGAGCAGATCTCGGCCCGCAGGTGAAGGAAATGGCTGATCTTGAAATAGCCTGCGGCGCGCGCCGACAACAGTTCGTCCGCCAGTTTGCGGGCATAATCGATGTAACGGCCCTTGCCGCTGTGAATGGAACCTACTCGCATGGCGTCGAACACGGTTGTGATTCCGGTCGAGGCCAGCTCGCTATCATGCGCGATCAGGGCCGGAAGATGAGGCCAGTCCACTTCCGGGCGAGGCTCGATATGACGTTCGATATTGTCGGTGTGCAGCTCGACCAGTCCCGGAAGGATGTAATCACCTGCACAATCGACTGCGCCGGTCGGAACATGATCCCCTTCGGTGATCTCGGAAATGACGCCCTGTTCGATTGTCACCGAACCGGTTACTACCCGATCGGGCATAACAAGCTGGGCATTCGCAAGGCACAGATTATCTGACATATCGCTGTCACAAGCCTTTGCCAAAGAGGGCGCGGGAAAAGGGGAATTCATGTCATACTCTCGATTTGCAATCTACTACGTGCCGCCCGAAGGACCATTGGAACAGTTCGGCGCGCGCTGGCTGGGATGGGATGTCGTGCAGGGCTGCGAGGTGCCTCAGCCCGATCTGCCCGATTTGCATGACGTTACGATGACACCGCGCAAATACGGCTTTCACGGAACGCTGAAACCACCCTTTCAACTGGCCGGAGGTTATTCGCTTGAAGCCCTGAAAGCGGCGGCGTCTGAGATGGCCGCTGGCCTGGCGCCTTCGAGCTGTGAAGGGCTGAATCTGACGAGGCTGGGCCGGTTTCTCGCCTTGACCCCACAGGGCGATGTTAGCGGCTTGCAAAGAATTGCTGCGGCCTGTGTACGTGAGCTTGACCCGTTTCGCGCCCCAACCAACGAGGCTGAACTTGAGCGGCGGCGCGGTGCAAGGCTGAGCCAACGTCAGGACGCACTGTTGATCGAGTGGGGTTATCCCTATGTGATGGACGAGTTTCGGTTTCACATGACGCTGACAGGTCGGCTGCCGAATGGTGATATTCCTGTATGGACCGAGGCGCTGCGCCGCCATTTGCCAGCCTTGCCCGAGCCCTTCGTCATCGACCAAATTGCCTTGTGCGGCGAGCGCATTGATGGGCGTTTCGAGCTTATTCATCGGTACGCGCTCGCTGGTTGAAGGACCCCTGCGGCGCGCGCAACCGTCTCGGTCAGTGGGCCATCGTTGGAAATGGTGATAACGTCCAACCCATCGGGCAAGGGTTTTTCTGCCTGAGCAAGCCGATTTGCAATCTCGCTATCGCTTTCTCGGCCGCGAGTCGCCAAACGCCGTGCAAGAGTTTCCGGCTTCGCCGTGATATTCAGGACAATGAAGCGCGGGAAATTTTCTGCGGCCTCGAGCAGAGCTTTGCGCGAGAAATTTGCCAGACAGTCTGCGCCATCACTCAGCCGATCTTTGACGGCAACCGGTATCCCGTAGCAAAGCCCATGAGCAACCCAATGCACCGCAAAGGCACCATTCGCTGCCATTTCTTCAAATTCGGCGATTTCGACGGCGTCATAGTCTTCCCCGCCCAACTCTGGTGCCCGGGTGATGACGCGGCGCACCAAATGCAAATCGGGCAACAAGTCACAAAGCCCTAGCATCACACTGTCTTTGCCAGCCCCCGACGGGCCAACCACAGCGATGAGGCGACCCCGGGTCATGCCGCGACCTCGGGTGAAAACTGACTGGCGTCGATTTCGCGATCACAAACGCGCGCCCTAGCCGCTTCGTCATGGAAAATGCCGATGATTGCAGTACCACGCGCCTTTGCCTCTTCGATGAGCCTTAGAACAACCTCGCGATTGGCCGCATCCAGACTGGCAGTCGGCTCATCCAACAGCATCGCGGGATAGGTATGGGCGAACCCGCGTGCGATGTTGACACGCTGCTGTTCACCACCCGAGAAGGTAGTCGGTGAAAGGGTCCAGAGCCGCTCGGGAATGTTCAGTTGCCGCAACAAAGCTTCAGCCCGCGCCTTCGCGTCAGCAGCGGAAATGCCCACAGCCCGCAAGGGCTCGGCCACGACATCGACGGTGGGCACGCGCGGAACCACGCGGAGAAACTGGCTGACATAACCCAGAACCTCGCGGCGCAGGGCGATAACTGTCCGAGGCTCTGCCTGCACGATATCCACATCACCGATGCGAATTTCTCCGCTTCGGGCCAGATAGTTGCCATAGATCATACGCATGAGGGTGGACTTGCCCGCTCCAGACGCGCCCGTCAGCGCTACGCATTCGCCCGGAGAGACCGAGAAGGATACATCGCTCAGCACCTCGATCACGGCCGCACCTTGATTATGGAGAGTGAAAGTCTTTGAGACGTTGTTAAGCTCAATCATTGCTCACACCTGCAAAACGGAACTGACAAGAAGTTGGCTATAAGCGTGTTGCGGGTCATCCAGCACTTGATCGGTCAGGCCTGCCTCGACCACGCCGCCCGATTTCATCACCATCAACCGATCTGCCAGCAGGCGCACCACGGCCAGATCATGCGTGACGATGATCGCCGACAAGCCCATGTCGCGAACTAACCCACGCAACAAGTCAAGCAACCGCGCCTGAACGGACACGTCCAGACCGCCCGTTGGCTCATCCATGAACACCAGCCGAGGACCGGTCACGAGGTTTCGTGCAATCTGCAGGCGCTGCTGCATCCCACCCGAAAAGGTCGTCGGGCGATCATCCACACGGGAGGCATCGATCTCCACTCGTTGCAGCCAATCCGTGGCCTTGTCACGTATGTCGCCATAGTGACGCTCTCCAACGGCCATCAGCCGTTCACCTACATTCCCACCGGCACTGACGCCCATGCGCAACCCGTCGCGTGCATGTTGGTGGACAAAGGCCCAATCGGTGCGGCTCAGCATCCGGCGCTCGGGCTCGGACATCGTTACCGTGTCCTGCGGACCTTTTGCGCGGGTGTCGAACACAACCTCTCCGGCATCCGGGGTCAGATGCCCGGCCATGCAATTCAGCAGTGTCGACTTACCTGACCCGCTTTCGCCAACGATCCCCATGACCTCACCAGGATAGAGGTCGAATGACACATCGGCACAGCCAATATTTGGGCCATAGCGCTTTGTGATGTCCCGAACAGACAGCAAAGGTGTCATGCGGCGTCCTTTCCTTTGTGACCCGCCGCCTGGCGCGCCTCGCAATAATCGGTATCCGAGCAAACGAACATCCGCCCACCCGCGTCATCGATGATTACCTCGTCCAGATAGCTGTCCTCGGCACCGCACAAGCCGCAGGCTTGTTCGGCCTTGGACGCCTCAAACGGATGATCCTCAAAATCCAGTGAGACAACCTGCGTGTAGGGTGGCAGCGCGTAGATCCGTTGTTCACGCCCAGCTCCGAACAGCTGGATCGCAGCCATATCACCAAGCTTTGGGTTATCGAATTTCGGGATTGGCGACGGGTCCATCACATAGCGGCCTTCGACCTTCACCGGGTAAGCATACGACGTCGCGATATGCCCGTGACGACTGATATCTTCGTACAGCTTCACATGCATCAGCCCGTATTCCTCAAGGCTGTGCATCTTGCGGGTTTCGCTCTCTCGTGGTTCGAGAAAGCGCAACGGCTCGGGGATAGGCACCTGATAGACAAGGATCTGACCTTCTTGCAGCGGCTCCTCGGGAATCCGGTGGCGAGTCTGAATCACGGAGGCGTCGCTTGTCGTTGTGGTTGTTTCAACCCCCGCAGTGCGCTCAAAGAAGGTGCGGATCGAGACCGCGTTTGTGGTATCGTCCGAGCCCTGATCGATCACCTTGAACGTGTCATCCGGGGTCAACACAGCGGCCGAGACCTGCACACCGCCCGTACCCCAGCCATACGGCATGGGCATTTCGCGCGAGGCAAACGGCACCTGATAGCCCGGGATCGCCAGGCCTTTCAGGATTGCACGGCGAATCATACGCTTGGTCTGCTCGTCCAGATAAGCAAAGTTATAGGCGTTCATTCCGCAGCCTCCTGCGCTTGATCAGCACCTGCTTCGCGGCGTAGTTTGCGCACCAGTTCCAGTTCAGACTGGAAATCGACGTAATGCGGCAGCTTGATATGCTCTAGAAACCCCGTCGCCTGTATGTTGTCCGCGTGATAGAGGACAAACTCGGCATCCTGAGCAGGTGCGCCGACATTGTCCTCACCCAGTTCCTCCCACCGAAGTGCGCGGTCGACCAGAGCCATCGAGATCGCTTTGCGCTCAGTCTGACCAAACACAAGCCCATAACCTCGGGTGAATTGCGGCGGCTCGGTTTTGGAGCCCTTGAACTGGTTAACCGTTTCACATTCGGTCAGAACGACTTCACCGATTTCGATGGCAAAGCCGAGCTCAGGGATCTCCATTTCCACCGGAACGGACCCGATCCGAAGCTCTCCAACAAAGGCGTGATTGCGCGCGTATCCGCGCTGTGTGGAATACGCCAGACCGAGGGTGAAACCTTCATCCGCGCGGGTCAGCGCCTGAAGGCGCAGGGCGCGATCGGCGGGCATTTCAAGCGGCTCGCGGGTCAGATCAGGTGGCGGCGTATCGTCATGCGGCGCTTCCTCGATCAGGCCTTCGCGATTGAGGAAGTCCGTGACATGCGGCACATCACCCAGTTCAGCTTCGCGCGCTGGGGCTTTGGGCACCTCACCATCAGCGGCCAGTTTGAAATCCAGTAAGCGATGAGTATAGTCGAAGGTCGGCCCAAGCACCTGCCCGCCCGGCAAGTCCTTGAAGGTTGCCGAAATGCGCCGGTCACAAGCCATTGCCCCGGTATCAACAGGCTCGGATGCGCCAAAGCGTGGCAACGTGGTTCGATAGGCGCGGATTAAGAAGATGGCCTCGATCAGATCGCCGCGCGCCTGCTTGATCGCAAGCGCGGCCAGATCAGGATCGAACAACGAGCCTTCGGCCATAACCCGATTGACCGCCAGGCTAAGCTGTTCGCGGATTTGCGCGATGCTCAGTTCCGCCACATCGGTATCACCGCGGCGTTCTTCGGCAAGCCAAGCGTGGGCGTTCTCAATCGCGCGCTCACCGCCTTTTACTGCGACATACATCAGGACACCTCGGTCGTTCTTGGCAAAGCCGCTAGGCGGCTGCTATTCGTGAAGATGAAGTCGAGCCCCAGTGGATATAGCGTCTGATTATGCTGAAACGCCTCAAGCTCGGGCAATGAAAGCGCGGCTTTATCCTTGATTCCCGGACCTGTCAGCGTCGCCCCTGAAGCGATGAGTTCGGGGCATTCCACGATCAACGTGGCAGAACGATCCGGATATTCAGACGTCCCGATCGGGTATGCGTTCAATGGTTCCAGATCCAACCACGCACCAATGGCAAACATACAATGCGACGGGCCGGTCAGCGGTGCGCCGGTGTGGAATGCAAGCCAGCTGCGTACGGCGTCGCAATCTAGCGCACCTGCCAGATAAACGGGCGTCTCAGTGTCGCAAAGCGTCAACAACACCGCACCTGCTGCTGGTGACATTGGGGCCGGAGGAACTGCGCCAGAAATCTCTTGCACGGTACCGGGACGCGCCATTGCTTCCATCACGCTGCGAAAGGCGTGGGCAGATTGGATCGCGGGATTCTTGAAACCGCCGATCAGGGCTTCTGACTGCATCAATCCTCTCCTCGTACCATGGTGAAGAAATCAACCTTAGTGGCTGCGGCTTTGGCGGCACGCGCGGCCTTTGCATTGGTCAGCTCATCTCGCAAAGGGGTCAGCACTTTTGTGCGCAACAGATCAGACACATCTGTCTGCATCAGTGCATCAACCAGCGCGGCGACTTCGGCATCTTCTTTCCGACGGCCTTGTATATAGGCATGTCCGACTTCGCCCGCCCCCAGAGTCAGCGCACAGCGTGTTACCGTCATTTCGCCCAGATTGAACGGCGCACCAGTCCCACCTGCGCGAGCCCGAACCATGGTGCTGCCAATCTCAGGAGCACGCAGCCATGTGAAGCCGGGGCGAGGCATCGCTGCATCCAACAGTGCGGCCACGCGCCCCTCCGGCGCTTTGGCCAGCAGGCTCATCCAAGCCTTCCGGTCCGCGTTTTCATCAAAAGTGTCTTTCATCTCGACAACTTTTCCATATACTATACAACTATACACATCTTATCATATTTGCCGCCGTCAGACAGAGGAATTTTGTGAAACTTGCGTGACACTCCCACCAAAACCCCGATCTGGAAGGCCATTGCCGACGCACTTCGCAGCGATATGGCCGAAGGGCGCTATGGCCCGGGTGATAAGCTGCCAACCGAAGCGGCACTGGCAGAGCGGTTCGGTGTGAACCGCCATACGGTGCGTCACGGCATCTCGGCCCTTGTGGATGAGGGCCTAATCCGAACGCGCCGGGGCGCGGGCGCTTTTGTGGCAGCCACGCCCACCGATTACCCCATCGGCTCGCGGGTGCGGTTCCATGAAAACCTCATCGCTGCTGGTCGCAGACCAGAAAAGAGGGTGCTTCATGTTGAAGAACGGGCAGCGACCGAGGGCGAGGCCACCGCACTGACCGTTTCACCCGGTGATCAGATCTGTGCGTATCACGGCCTCTCATTGGCGGACGGGCACCCGATTGCCGTGTTTGAAAGCATGTTTCCCCTTGAGCGCCTGCCTGGCATCACTGCTGCGCTGCAAGAGACCAGCAGCGTTACCGAGGCATTAAACAGGTCGGGCGTCACTGACTATACTCGGGCCTCAACCCGTCTGAGGGCCACGCGCGCAACGGCCACCCAAGCGCTACATCTGCAGGTTTCAGAAGGTGATCCGCTGCTTAGATCATCCGGGGTGAATGTGGACGAAAAGGGACAACCGGTTGAATTTGGCCGAACCTGGTTTGTTGGAGATCGGGTGACACTGACCCTTGAGAGTTAAGGCTCGTATTTCTCCAGAAACGCATCAGCCGTCAGAGCACGGAAATCGTCGAGCGCCAACCGCAACTTGTCATGAGACCAATTCCACCAGGCCAATGCGATCAACCGATCGGCGATGTGTCGTGGCTGACGCAGTCGCAAGGGTCTTGCAGGTGTACCGGCAACAATTGTGTAGGGGTCTACATCCTTCGTCACCAAGGCACCCGCAGCCACAACAGCCCCGTCACCCAGTGTGACCTCGGGCTTTATCATCGCGCCTGCGCCAATCCATGTATCGTTCCCGATATGGACAATTCGGGATTTGCGGTGACTGAAAAACACCTCGTCCCGATCCGCATCGTCCCAATAATCGTTCGAGCGATACAGGAAATGGTGACAGGACGCCGTGTGCAGCGGGTGATCAGTCGCGCCGATCCGCGAAAACGCGGCGATGTTGGCGAACTTACCGACCTTCGCGTTGGCGATGTCGGCATAACGATCGCAATAGCTGTAGTCGCCCATTTTTGTATGTACGACGCGACTGCCCTTGCCGATTTCAACATAGGCCCCGAACGTGCTTTCGGTAATCTCACATTCGGGGTGAATGCAGGGCTGTTCCGCTGAAAGCCGCGCCATCAGTCTTTCCGCCCGATCAGCTTGCCGCGCAACCAGCCCGAGGCCCAATCCATGAACATCACCATGATGATGATCAGGACAATGTAATAGGCGACCTCTTCCCAATCTTTCTGCGTCTGGATGGCTTGCGTCAGCATCAGTCCGATGCCGCCACCGGTGATCGCACCGATGATCGTTGCCGAACGTGTATTGGACTCGAGGAAATATAGAATCTGGGCCAGCAGCACGGGAACAACCTGCGGGATCACCCCGAACCGGTATCGCTGTAGCGGTTTAGCCCCGGTCGAGGACACCCCCTCGATCTGTTTCTGATCAACGTTTTCCAACGCCTCCGAGAAGATTTTGCCAAACGTGCCCGTGTCGGTAATCAGAATCGCCAACGCGCCGGTCAATGGTCCGGGGCCAAAGGCCCGAGCCAGAACCACAGTCCAGATCAATGCGTCCACACCGCGCACAAAGTCGAAAAGACGGCGCGTTGCGGCGCGAAGCAACATGATCGGCGAAAACCGTTTGGCGGCGAGAAAGGCCAATGGCAGCGCGATCATCGCGGCACCCATCGTACCCAGAAATGCCATCAGGATCGTTTCTCCGATGGCCCAGGCCACATCCTTATGCCGCCACATCGCGTTGTTCCACCAGTCAGAGATTGCGCCTGCGATATTCGAACGGCTTGGATCGATCTGCGCGCCAAACAGGATCTCTCCAATCCCATGGCCGTGGTAGGGACTGTCAAGCGTGAACCAGAACAGCTCCCAACCCGGGAAATAGTTGAACACTTCAGTCCGAGCGCCCGTCATGGTGATCCGGCCCTCAGGCGTTGTGACGCCAACACGCCGTTCAGATGCGGAAATCCAGTCGGGCAGTTCAGAGGGCAGATTTGTCGTCAGGCGGCGTCCCTTGGCCTGCACTTCGATCAGCTGGAAGTCGGGTATTTCAATCTCGGTCCGGTTGTCAGACAGGAACCGCACGATATGATTGCGGCCCAGATCGATCGTCGTCACCTCTTCACCCGATACCCAGTCGGGACGTTTACCCTCGGGATAAGTGCCCTTACGCTCGCCCTCAACAGCATAGGTCACTTCACCGCTCTGATTATTGCGTGTGACATGCACTTTGTGTGACCAGCTATCTGAAGCCAGTGTAACGGCGTTGTCCAGATTGGCACGTTGCGCAAGGCCCGGCAGGTCGAAGGCAAAGAAGATGTAGGTGAGATAAACGAGGATCACGACAGGGATGCTAAAACCGATCAATCGTTTACGCTGAAATAGCTTTTCGGCGTCAAGCTTGGCCCCGTCCAGCCCGAAGTTCCAATCAATTGTGGTCATTGGCCCTGCCCTTCGGTCAGACGGTTGCGGTAGCGGCTGGACACCTGATCGAAGAATACGATGGTGCTGAATAGCAGGATGAAAATCGCGCCGGCCTCGTCAAAACGACCCGGACCCCAAGCCATGGCATTGCGCAGTTCGTAACCCAACCCTCCCGCGCCGACGAAGCCCAGGATGGCAGAAGCGCGAATATTGATCTCAAATCGCAGCAACGTGTAGCTGATATAGTTTGGCGCGACCTGTGGCAGGATACCCAGCATCATCTGTTTCGACCAAGTCGCCCCGGTCGAAGCCAACCCCTCAACCGGTTTCAGATCCGCGTTTTCGGACACTTCCGAGAACATTTTGCCAAGCGCCCCAGCGGTGTGGATTGAGATGGCGATCATCGCCGGCACCGGCCCGCCGCCAAGGACAAAGATCAGCACAAGCGCGATAACGATTTCCGGCACTGCGCGCATAACATCCGAGATACGCCGGAAGACCGGGATTAGACCCGGCCATTTCGCCAGCCCGCGTGTGCCAAGAAGCGACAGGATCAGACCACCGATGGCCCCGATCAACGTGGAAACTGCGGCAATGTTCACCGTCTCAACCAGTGCAGGGATGTACTTCACGATCAGGCCAGGCAGATCGGCCCGCTTTTCCCAAGCTTCAGACAGCACATCCGCCGGGTAATCACCGATCTGATGCAATCCGTCCCAGAACCCACCCGCGTTTCGGGAATCCGCAATGTTGAAACCTGATACCATCAGGACCACAAAGATCAGCAGCGTCAGCCCGCCATAAAGCCTGCGCTTGTGAACTTGTGCCATATAGCTGGATTGAATGGTCTCAACGCCGCCTGGCGCCGCACCGATTGATAAATCTGCCATCCCGAGCCCCGAATGAATAAAGACCGGCAACCCCAATGGGTTGCCGGAAACGTCATGTGCGCGCGTTAGCCACCGATTTTGGCTTTGCGGGCCTCAACAATCGAGATGTAGGTGTCATGCGATACCGGCTGGAAACCCAGCGTCTCGCCTGCCGCCACACCATAAGCGCAATCGGGGTCACGCTCGTGCAGGCCATCGACAAGATCTGTCATGGTCGCACGGACATCGGCAGGCAACGCCTTGCGCAGAACCACAGGGCCTTCGGGGATAACGTTCGATTTCCAGATCTGGACCATGTCGTTCATGTCGACAAGACCTGCGTCAACCGCTTTGCGCAGGGCACCAGAATTGTATCCATCTTCCCAGTTGCCCTGACCATCGGCCCAGGTCACACCACCATCAATGTCGCCATTATTCACAGCGACGATCGTCTGCTCGTGGCCACCAGTGAATTTGACCTCACCGAAATACTCACCCGACTCCATGGTGATACCTTCTTTGTATTGCGGGATTTCGATCGACGGGATCAGATAACCTGAGGTCGAGTTCGGATCACCAAACCCAAACACTTTGCCTTTCATGTCGTCCAGTGAGGTGACGCCACTATCCTTACGGGCGAACCCGATCGAGTGATACCCGATTGAACCATCCACATTGACCTTGATCAGAACGGGCTCAACTGCTTCGGGGTCTTGCAGATAGGTGGCCGCGTAAGAAGAGGCACCCAGCCATGCCATGTCGAGTGTACCGCCCAACAGGCCCTGTATCACACCGTTGTAGTCCGCCGGGGCGAATAGCTTGGTCTCAACGCCTAACGCCTCAGAGGTATAGTCTGCAAGACACTGGTACGAGTTCATGCGGTCCTGGGCATTTTCACCACCGAGGATGCCAATGCGAAACTCGGTGATTTCTTCGGCAAGAGCAGCAGTGCTCAAAACGGTCGTGGCGGCAAACGCCAGTGCGAGGGTCTTTTTCATCATTTTCTCCGTTCGGTTAGATGAAGGTGGCCCGCGACGGACGCGGGGGAAACTGGCTCAGACGTAGGCTTCCGCTTCGCGGACCTCTGGCCTGTCCAGTGTTTCGATCTCGGTCGAGGTTGCGGCCTCGGAAAAGTCTGCACCTGCACCGTAGATGTCGCGCGCTACGCCCGTGGTCAGCTGCGCAGGGGTGCCGTCGAACACAATCCGACCATCACGCATTCCGATGACCCGGTCGCAGTAGCGACGTGCGGTATCCAATGTGTGCAGATTAGCAATGACCATACGGCCGTCTTCTTCGTGAATGGCCCGCAGCGACTGCATCACAACCTGTGCATTCATTGGGTCCAGCGAGGCGATCGGCTCATCCGCCAGAATGATCTTCGGGTCCTGCATCAATGCGCGGGCGATGGCGACGCGTTGCTGCTGGCCGCCTGATAAGGCTTCGGCTCGCTTGGGTGCTTGCTCGGCAATGCCTAGCCGATCCAGAATTTCAATCGCCTTATGAATATCCGACCGCGGGTACAGGTTGAACATCGTCGAAAAGGTCGATTGCCTGTTCAGCGTGCCATGCAAAACGTTCGAGACGACATCCATGCGCGGTACAAGATTGAACTGCTGAAAGATCATCGCACAGCGCGATTGCCATTCGCGTTTGGCAGCACCGTGAAGCGCAGAAATCTCTTCGCCTTCAAAAGTAATTGTGCCGGTCGTTGCATCGCTCAGACGGTTGACCATGCGCAAAAGCGTGGATTTTCCAGCCCCGGAGCTGCCTATAATCCCGATCATGGTTGGCTTGTTGACGACGATATTCGCCGAATCCACGGCCCGTTTGTCACCAAACTTTTTGGTCAGCTTTTCAATTCTCAGCATATCGCCCCCATCGTTGCGAGGCGGATAGAACGTCAAAACAAAAGCTTCGTGACGCTTTTGAATCGTTTCGTTTACATCTACGCGAAAGATTTGTGACAGGCGCGATGATTGCCTGGTTCTGCAGTGTGTGGCGTTTCTCGCAGGACTCTGCGCGAGTTTTATCTACAGGGCGTCATAAAACTGTTACGCTTGAGCGCAGAAAGAACTAACCTTCACCTATGACCCGTCTTCATGCCAGCCTTCTTCTTCTATGCCTTGCGGTGCCTTCTACTGCGCAGTCTAAAATGGCGGATGTCAGCTGTGATGACAGCGCACGGATGGCACAGACACTGAAACAGGTTCTGGGAGCCGAACGTCAGGGCATGGGTTTGCGCGATCCCGAAACAATGCTGGAGGTTTGGGTCAAACGCACAAGCGGAGACTGGATGATCGTTCAGAACTACGCCAACGGTACTTCATGCATCGTCGCGATGGGGGACCATTGGCAAGGTGAGGTGCCAGACCCGGCTTAGGCAGGTGTCAGCAGACCGCGCGAACTGCAGACGCGCAATCTCGCTGATTGTGTCGTTCCTTCTGAAGATCTCGCGAAGGGATCAGGTCAGTCCAGCAGCCCACGTTCGGTCAGGACTTTGCGCGCGACACGGAAGCATTCAAGAGATTGCGGGACGCCACAATAAATGCCAATCACATGAATGATTGATCGGATTTCCTCTTTGGTGACACCATTGTTCAATGCGCCGTTACAGTGGATTTCCCATTCATGCATCTTGCCGAGTGCCCCAATCATAGCGAGGTTCATCATCGAACGGGTCTTGTGATCGATCGTGTCATCCCCCCAGCCGAAGCCCCAGCACCAAGCAGTCATGTTCTCTTGGAATGAGCGGGTAAAATCATCCGCCGCTGCCAGGTTCTTCTCAACATACTCGGCGCCCAGCGTCGACTTGCGCTGCTTCAGGCCATGTTCAAACAGGTTATCGTCCATCATTCTCTCCTCAGGTGAAACTACCGATCTGCAACTTAGTCGGTCCTGGCTCGATATACCGCTAAAGCCGCCGCCCCTGTCTTACAACCAGCCCCACCACCGAAGGCAAGGGGCTCGATCGCGTCGTTCTGGTCGGGTGTGCCCTTTGGCACAGCGTTGGCTTCGGTGATGTCTTATCTGGCCCGTCCACAGCACGTAACGTTATTCAATCGCCTCGCGCATCCATTGTTGAAGCTTCGCAACGGAATGCTCGCTCATGACGCCACAGGCCGGATCAAGCACCAGCGGTCCCGGTTTGTACCCTTTGGATTTCAGGCCGCGGTGAACGGATTCCACTAACCGAATATCCTCGGCCACAGTTGTTTCGCGATCCTGAGTGGCAAGGCCACGGATCACGTCGCTTTCATGACCGCCTTCTGTGTACCACCCGCGCCAGACGGTACAGCTGTCCACTGTATTTGCCCGCCAATGATAGGTGTTCAGAACATTTCCCGGATAGCATTGGAACGAGAACATCGGCCACAGGAACCAGCTTTGATAGTCGCCCGCGTGCTTGTTGCTTTCCAGATCAATCGGATAGGTCATCTTTTCGAGGCTTTGGCACTCGGTCGTGTGACGCAGCACGTAACCTCCCGACACATCGGGCTGAATGTCATAGGTTTCCGGTTTGATCACGCCTTCGGCAAAGGTCGGGTGATTAGTTGGGCAGTGATAGCATTCCGAGTAATTCTCGATCGAAACCTTCCAATTGCAGTTTTCGGGAATTTCCACCCACTCTAAGGGGGCCAGAGCGTTAGTGTTCGGCACGAACTCAGACAACTCGTCCCGGACACCGGGATACCATTCGTCCATCGTTGCCGCGTTATCGTCCAAATTGACAAAGATGAACCCAAGGAAGTCTTCGGTCCGTACTTCGGTCAGACAGATTTTCGCGCGATCAAAACCGGGAACTTTCTTGATGTTCGGCCCAGACCGCAGGCCGCCGGTAAGCTCATAGGTCCACTGATGATAGGGACAAACCACTACACGGGTATTCCCAGTTCCGGTCACCATTTCATGCGCACGATGCTGGCACACGTTGTAGAAAGTCCTGACAAGATTGTCGCGTCCGCGAATGGCAAAAAGGTTCTGACCAGCGATTTCGAACGCAAAGTAATCGCCTACATTTGGGATATCTGCCGCATGACCAGCGTATTGCCAAGTTCTGCACAACAGGCCGTTCATCTCTTTGTCGAATATGTCAGGATCCGTATAGTACCGGGCCTCGAGCGAGTGGGTTGGCAGGACAGTCATATTTTTTCTCCTGATACAAGCCGAGCTGGTGTTTCAGTCAAAAAGATCGCGTCAGGATTCGTAACATCCGTACGCGTCAGAATACCACTTGAAACATCTGTACCGCACATTGCTTACCTCGGTATGTACATTTGTGCCATTTTTAATTGACAGTGGTACATATGTAGCAATAGGAAGTCCACAGAATTCCATGTCTCGGAAACAGGAAGTTGCGATGTCTAAAAAGGAACTGCCTGCACGCGCAAAGGTCGTCATTGTCGGCGGTGGCGTCATGGGTTGCGGACTGGCGTATCACCTGGGCCATGAAGGTTGGGGCGAAGACACGGTGCTGTTGGAAAAGGCCGAGTTAACTTCGGGCTCCACCTGGCATGCCGCTGGTCAGATTACTCACTCCACCAGTTCCTACGGGCTGGGCAAATTGGTCGACTATAACATTGGCCTTTATTCCAAGACACTTGAGGAAGAAACCGGTCAGGCGGTTACATGGCATGGCTGCGGTTCATTCCGTCTGGCCTATACCGAGGATGAGATGGACTGGCTGCGCCACACATTATCAGTTGGCCGAGCGCTGGGATTCAACATCGAGTTGGTAGGGCCTGATTTTATAGCTGAAAAGCACCCCTACTATAACCTCGACGGTGTCATTGGCGCGCTTTACACGCCAGATGACGGTCACGTTGATCCTTCCAACGTGACTATGGCGATGGCAGCTGGGGCCCGTCAGAAAGGTGTGAAGATTTTCCGCCACTGTCGCGCGACCAACATCACCCAGAACGATGCAGGTGAATGGGTGGTGGAAACCGAACAAGGCACCATCACCTGCGAACACGTCGTTAATGCAGGCGGCACCTATGCCCGTCAGATGGGCGAATGGTCGAACCTGCAATTACCCATGACCTCGATGACCCATCATTATTTTGTCACTGAAGATGTGCCTGAATTCAAAGACCTGAAGACCGAGCTGCCGGTGATCCGCGATGACAAGATGGTCTCGGGCTATATCCGCATGGAACAGAAGAAGGGCCTGATCGGGATCTACGAAAAAGAGAACGCAAACTCTGTCTGGCACGATGAATGCCCTTGGGAATACGAAAACTGGCTGTTCGAGGCGGATTATGACCGTGTCATGCCATGGCTGGAAAACTCATTAGAACGGATGCCGATCTTTTCTGAACTGGGCATCACCCGCGAAGTCCATGGTGCAATCAGCCACCCGCCAGATGGCAACCCGATGGTCGGCCCCGCGCCGGGCGTCAAGAATTACTGGTGTTCCTGTGGCACGCAGATCGGCATCGGTTGGGGGCCTGGTCTGACCCGTGAACTAGCAAAATGGATGGTACACGGTGCTGCCGATATCAACATGCGTGACTATGATCCGCGCCGCTTTGGCAGCTATGCCAAGAAAGACTGGCAGGTCATCAAGGCGCATGAGGATTACAAGTTACGGCACGAGATCCCCTTTCCGCATTTCAATCGTCTTGAAGGGCGTCCGATCAAACCCTCGCCGCTTTTTGAAATCCTCAAGGAAAAGGGCGCGGTCTATGAAGAGGTTTTCGGCCACGAACGCCCGCGATGGTTCGCGCGCAATGGTGTTGAACAGCGTGACCACTATTCGTTCCGCCGCAACGAGGTATTCGACATGGTGGCGCTGGAATGCCAGGCCGTGCGCGAGCGGGTCGGCATCATGGACGTGACCGCATTCACCAAGGTCGAGGTCTCAGGCCCGGATGCCTACGCCTATCTTGACCGCCTGACTGCCAACAGGATGCCGCAGAAAGACGGCTCGATCACGCTGACCCATTTTCTGAACCGTCGGGGCCGGATTGAGCTTGAGACGACTATCGTTCGCATGGTCGAAGATCGCTTTTACCTTGTATGTGCCGCCTTCTTTGAACAACGCCTTGTCGATCACTTGAACCAGAACCTCACGGGAGAGACAGTCTTTGTCAAAACGCTCTCCGAAGATTGGTCGGCTTTGTCCCTGAACGGGCCAAATTCCCGCGAGGTGCTGGCCAGATGCACCGACGCGGACCTGTCCAACGCCGGGTTCCGCTGGCTGTCGGCTCAGGAAATCACCATCGCGGGGCACAAGGTCTGGGCCTTTCGCATGTCCTATGCGGGCGAGTTGGGTTGGGAATTCCACATGCCGGATGAAGCCTGCGTTGACGTCTACAACGCACTGTGGGCTGCCGGCGAGGAATTTGGCATCGAAAACTACGGCTCGTTTGCGATGAACAGCCTGCGCATGGAAAAAGCATTCCCCGGTGCTGGAGAACTGACCAACGAGGTCACGCTGCCAGAGGCCAATGTCAGCCGGTTCTTCAAGCTGGACAAAGAGTATCTGGGTGTCGAAGCAACGCGCGCCAGCGCCGCTCAGTCTGAGGCGGGCGAGATGCCTTGGATTTGCGCCTATTTGGAGATCGAACCGGATGGGGTCGAAGATGGTCATGGGGGCGAGGCTATTCGGATCAACGGCGAGGTTGTCGGTGCAACAGCCTCGGTCGCCTATGGCCACAGCGTCGGCAAAATCCTCGCCTTTGCTTACGTCAAGCCACACGTGAATGTTCCGGGCACAGAGATCGAAGTAGTTATCGCTGGTGTACCCCGCAAAGGGCGTGTCCTCGGCGAAGCAGCCTATGATCCGAAATCCGAACGCCCACGCAAGGACGCAGTTCGTGAACTGGCGTGATCTGAAAACCAGAGCATCGGCCATCGCGGAAGCCCTATGGTGACGCCATGAAGATAACCCGTATCCGTGTGTTCAAAACTCCCCTGCCCTATGTCGGCGGATCATACGGCTGGGGCGCGGGCAACGCGATCACAACGTCGATGTCTTCGGTAGTGTTGATCGACACGGATGCGGGTCTACAGGGCTGCGGCGAGTTTGCCCCATGCGGCGAGAACTACATGATCGCCCATTCCGAAGGCGTCGAGGCCTTTGCCCGCCTCGTCGCCCCGCGCTTGCTGGGGGAAGATCCCCGCCAGCTGTCCAAGATCGAACGGTTGATGGATGGCACGGTCCAAGGTCACGGCTACGCCAAAGCGCCCTTTGATGCAGCGTGTTGGGATATTCTGGGACGGTCCACCGGACAACCTGTTTGGATGCTGATGGGCGGCAAACTCACCGATGGTGCGCCGATGTACCGGGTTGTGCCGCAAAGGCCTGTCTTGGAAGAAACCATCGCCGAGATGGAGCAGCACCGCGCAGCGGGATACCGGCAGTTCCAGATCAAGGTAGGTGGCGACTGGGTGACCGATATCGACCGTATCCGCGAAGGCGTGCCCCTGCTGAAACCCGGTGAAAAGGCGATGGCAGACGCCAATCAGGGTTGGCGCGTTGACAACGCCATCCGTGTGGCCCGGGCAACCCGAGATCTGGACTTTATCCTTGAACAACCCTGCCACAGCTATGACGAATGCCAGCAGGTGCGCCGCGTAGCCGAGCAACCGATGAAGCTGGATGAATGTGTGACCGGGATCGACATGGCCCGGCGTATTGTAAACGATCGGGGTGCCGAAATTTGCTGTCTGAAGATTTCAAACCTTGGTGGGCTGTCCAAAGCCCGCCGGGTGCGTGATTTCCTGATTGATCACGGTATTCCGGTTGTCTCCGAGGATACATGGGGCGGGCAGATCACCACCGCTGCGGTCGGCCATTTTGCGGCCTCAACACCCCAAGAGATGCTGATCAATTCAACCGATCTGATGAACTACAACACCCGTAACACCGGGATTGGCGGCCCCACAGTAAGGGACGGTAAACTCTATGCCACAGATACTCCGGGGCTTGGGGTGACGCCGGACTTTGACAGCCTTGGCCCACCTGTCGCAACCTACGAATCCTGCGCCTGATGGAAACCGCCTGATGAAGATAACCCGCATCACCGCCTGGGAAGTCCCGCTGACCTCGCATGACACCTATTACATGGCCGAGGGCAAGACCTGCGATACGACGGTTTCAGTGGTCGTCCGCCTGGATACCGGCACCGGCGCATCGGGCTGGGGAGAGGTTTGTCCGATCCCGCATTATTTACCCGCCTATGCCACGGGCGTGGTTCCAGCGCTTGAAGAGATGGCACCCGTTCTCATCGGCGCTAACCCGGTTGGTCCCGAAGCGCTGATGGAGCGCCTTAATAAGCATCTGATCGGGCATGGCTACGCCAAGTCAGCCATTGATACAGCGCTTTGGGATCTGACCGCACAGGCAGCGGGACTACCGCTATATGCTTTGCTCGGTGGGCGCGCCGTTGCCGATATGCCGCTGTATCATTCAATCACCTGTATCGCACCGGAAGAAATGGCGCGCATGGCGCGCAATGCCTTTGATCAGGGCATGCGACAGTTTCAGGTGAAGCTGGGTGCAGATAACAACTGGGAAGCCGACGTTGCTCGTTTGATTCAAGTGCGCGAGGCTGTTGGTGATGGCCCGTTGGTTTATGGAGACTGGAATTGCGGGTCAGATACGCTGACCGCCACACGAGTTGGCCGCGCTGTCTCGCATCTGGACATAATGCTGGAACAACCTTGCGCCACGATCGAGGAATGCGCCCATGTCCGCGCCGCGACTGGTCTGCCGATGAAGCTGGACGAAAGCGCCTGTGACATTCATTCGGTTCTGGCAGGACACCGCGCTGGCTGCATGGATGCTGCTGCGCTGAAACTGTCGAAGATGGGCGGCCTTTCGGCAATGCGCCAAATCCGCGATCTCTGCCTTTCACTAGGCACGCAGATGTGCATCGAGGATACTTGGGGCAGCGATGTTACGACGGCCGCCTCGCTGCATCTTGCGGCCTCAACCCCAGCGCACGGCATCATGAATACATGCGATCTGTCCCACTATGTCAAACCGCGTCTCGATCCGAATGCACCTAGCCGCCGGAACGGTCGCATCGCCCCACCCGAAGGCCCCGGCCTTGGCGTCACGCCTGATGCAGACGCTTTGGGCCAGCCAGTAACCATCATCGATTAATCCCAACCCCGCACGCCAAGAGGCCTGTCATGGAAGACTTCAGCAACGCCTACCCCTCACACGATCCCGAGTGGGTCAAAGACATGCATGCGGACCATTACCTGCAAAGCTGGTCAAAGCAGGGCAGCCGCCCGCGCGTCATAACAGGTGCTCAGGGCAGTTGGTTCTGGGACAGCGACGGCAAACGCTACCTCGATTTTCAAAGCCAGCTGGTGAACGCCAATATGGGTCATCAGCACCCCAAGATCGTACAAGCGATTAAGGATCAGGCGGACAAGCTTTGTTATATCGGCCCGGCCATGGGCTCGGATGTTCGATCAGAACTCGCGGCAATCATGACCGAGATCACACCTGCCAACATCTCATCAACCTTTTTTACAACAGGAGGGTCCGCCGCCAATGAAACCGCGATCCGTTTGGCGCGGCATTACACCGGTCGGACAAAGATCATAGCCCGCTACCGTTCCTACCACGGGGCAACCGGTGGCACGCTATCGCTGACCGGCGACCCGCGCCACCATCTGACCCGCGCCGATATGCCGGGCATCGTGCGGATGCTTGATCCTTACGTCTATCGGTTACCAACAGGCCACAAAGACCCGGCCCAGTGCCCGGTCGCCCAAGGCGGGCCGCATCTGGAAGAAATCCTGATGTATGAAAACCCCAACACCGTGGCCGCTGTCATTCTGGAACCTATTGTCGGCACAAACGGGATCATCGTGCCACCCGACGGATATCTGCAATCTATTAAGGCAACCTGCGAAAAATACGGCATCCTACTGATCGCGGATGAGGTCATGGCCGGGTTTGGCCGGACCGGAAAATGGTTCGCCGTCGATCACTGGGGTGTTCAGCCGGACATCATTTGTTCGGCCAAGGGCATCAACTCGGGTTACGTGCCGCTTGGCACCATGTCCGTCAGTACCGAGCTGCATGACTGGCTGCGCGATTACCCATTGCCCGGAGGCCTGACTTATGCCGGCCATCCGCTGGCATGCGCATCTGGCATTGCCGCGATCCGAGCCATGCAGGAAGAAGGCACGCTGGCCCACGCCACCGCGGTGGGGGAAAAGATGCGCGCAGAGCTGCACAAGCTGGCAAAGAAACACCCCTCGATCGGGGATATTCGCGGCAAGGGCATGTTCAACGGCATCGAACTGGTCAAGAACCGCGACACCCGCGAACCGCTGGTGCCATTTGCCGCCAAAGGCGAAGACGCCAGACCCATGAGCGAGATGATGAGCTTTGCGATGAACGAAGGCCTCTACCTGTCCTTCTTCTCGAACGTGATCCGCCTGACCCCACCGCTCAACATCAGTGAAGACGACCTGATGACAGGGCTGGCGATTCTGGACCGCACCCTCGACATCGCCGACCAGGAGTGTCTCTGAGAACTAGTCGGCGCGAACGCTCGCATCTCGGAAATCCAAAGCCATCACATAGCCCTACGCCGCAGCCTCCGCTCGTTGCGAGCGCAATCACAAAATGAACGCTATGGTCAGACCCATCTACGCGTTGCTAACCAAGAAGGCCTGCGCGGCCTACTGGAAGGAAGGCCAGGCAATCACGGCAGCATATCGGATATTCTGCTAAATCCCGCCAGATCGAAACCAAAGGAAATCGGATCGCCGACCCGGTTTACGCTTTCAATACTCAACAGATTGCCAGCGCGCATCTTTGACATCCAGTCCTGAGAAACAGGAGAACGGGCAAAACAACCCTGTGCTTCGCAGGTTAGAAAATCCAGCCGCGCGATCTCGGCATCATCCACTTTAGCAATCAGCCCTTCAGAGAACAGCAGGCCAAATGGCAGTGTCAGCACCGCTTCGATCTCGTCTCTGCCGGCAGGTTTGACGAACGCAATCGAGGCAAGCCTTTGATTGTTCTCGGTTAAGATAATGGTCTGGGTCATTTCACAAATCAATTCAGTTCCGTTGACCTGATTGCTGCAGTTGACCGACCACAATGGCGCTTCGTTTTCCTGTGCGCCAAGTTGAGTTGTCAAACCGAACGACGCCACCAAAGCGTAGATCCAAGTTTTCATACTGCTGTTCCTCATAAACTAGAATTGTATCCCAAGGCCAATGCCAACCTGCAGGGCTTCGGTTGAGTCTCCAAACATATGGTCCAGGCTCAGGTTGATAAAGCTGCTGTCATCCAAAGCAAACAATCCCAACCGCGCGGACACGACGCCGTGGGCGTCACCGATATAGCTGGTATTCACGAACCCTCCATCGGCGGCGCTGGCCCCACTGAAGCCAGCGGTTACCGACACCGTGTCGTCAGACGAGAGGATGGCACCGGCGCGCAGGCTCGCACGCAGTTTCTGCGAGGCGCTCAGTATCTGCTCGGTCCCGATCTCAATCGACGGCGTCAGCGAATAGATCATCTCGTTGTCGTCCTGCAAGACGATACCTGACAAAGTGGCATCGCCATTGCTTTCCGTCGCCAACCGCGTCGCATCGACGGCCAGTTCGGGGCGCAGGTACGCTCCACCAGCGCCAAGTCTTTGATCATACGCCAGGCTGAGCCGCAGGTTCTGGTGGTTCATCTTGTGCTTGATCTCGCTGACACCAACGGTGTCCACAATTGTGCCATTGGGCAAAACGCCCCGGATCCCACCTGCACGGCTTGTATTGTAGTTTGACCAACCTGCCGACAGCATGGCCGCAAACTCCCACGCGCCTGTGTATTTGGTCAGCGATGCACCCAGATTGAACCGATCGCCGGATGCATTGTATTGCGATCCGTTCTGCAGGCTGATCTGATCGTAGCCCAAGGCAAACCCTGCATACAACTCATCCCCCACCGGTAGACGGACACCCGCCGACCAATTGGTGTTATTGACGTTCAGATCGTTGTAAATCCCTGTCTGCTCGCGGTCGAAGAAATAGCGGCCGCCGGTAAACCAGATACAGTTACGCGGATCATCCCCGGCTTGATAATTGGTGTAGCGTTCGCAGTTTTGCAGCGTATCCGCGAATACCCGCGTGCCAAAATACGCATCCACCGCATCTGCGGCGTAGTCTGCTGTCGACAAGCTCTCAATGGCCGCGATCACATCGGCCTCGGATTGCATGTTCCCGATCAGCGCCAAAAGCTCGCCCTGGTCGGACGTTCCCCGCCCGTTCAGGACATCATTGATATAGTCACCGATCGCGGTCTGGTTGGAGTTCATCCTAGGCGTCGAATAGTCTGGTGTGATCACCAGATCGATCGAACTGCCGTCCGAAGTCGCCCCGTTCAAACCAATGGAGTAATCCAGAACCACAGTGTCCTGGATAGTCGTGCCAGCATCTGCGGCCGTTCCATCGGGATTGATGATGACAAGCGGCAATGCGCGTTCGAGCGTGTTCAACCGCGGCACCAATGTACCACCAATGGTGGCATCCCCGGTGACATTGATCAGATCGCTGTCTCCACCCGATATGCCAGTGGTTCGGAAATACACGTCGAACGTTGAAGTCGCAGTGCCGCCAAAGGCCAGACTTCCGGTCACGTTCGTGGTCTGGCTAACATTCTCGGTGAAGGAAAAATCATCCGCTTGAGCAGCAGCCGTCAGGCCTCCGTCGACGCCCCAATTTGCGCCCAGAACCAAGTTGCCATCCACCTGCATGAGCCCGGCGTCGCCCAGATTCACGGTATCCAATGCATAGAAGGTTGCACCATCTTCCACGGTCAGGCCATTCGTCCCGTCACCAAGGTTCAGGTTACCGAGCGCGCGTCCGGACAGCGTGATTTGTTCGTTGCCATCGCCGCCGTTCACCAGTTGGTTATTGCCCGCGATCAGCACCGTGTCTTCTGATAGGGTCAGCGTGTTGTCGGTACCTCCTTCGACAATGATCGAGGCAACCGAGTTCGCTTGCCCGGTGCCGCCCATGACAACACCATCGAACCCAAGCATAATGGCGTCTGCACCGTCACGGCCTTCGGATTGTGCAAAGACACCAATGCCACCGTCGCCGACCGACAAGACATTGCCGGTCAGGGTCATGTCGATAGCACCGCCCGACCCGGCGCCACCTGCGGCACCCCGGAATATGGAATCGACGATGCCGCCGCCGCCACCCAACGACTGCGCGGCGACACCGATCGCGTTCTCTCCACTGGTAACCGTGTTACCAGTTTGCAAGAACAGAATGTCCCCGCCGTCCCCGCCATTCGCTGCTGACAGATTTACGGTCACCTGGCTGGGGTCCAGGTCTGTCGTGACAAGACCACCGCCGCCGCCGATGCTCTGGATCACGAACGCATGCGATCCGGTACCACTTGTGTTTACGTCACCGGCATTGGTGAAATCGACGTTGCCGCCATCTCCAGTTGAATCGTCCTGCGCCCCGAGGGTCACATCGACGCCTCCAAGACCAGCAACGACAGCTTCACCACCGCCCGCGCCGATGCTTTGAACGCTTTGGCCAAAGGACCGGTCACCGCTGGTGAAGACATCTCCATTCAGATCAAGATCGATATCACCGCCGCTGTTGCGGAAGCTTGGATCGGACCCCAGGATTACCGAAGCAAACCTGTTGGTATCAGCCGGGCCCGTGCTGTTGAGCACCAGCTTACCGCCGCCGCCGCCAATAGATTGCGCCGTACCTGCCGAGGAAAACGCACCATCAGTGCCGACATCGCCAGTCCGGCTGCCGAACACATCGCCACCTGCTGCATCATTCGTATCAATCGCACCCAGGCGCGCATCAATCTCGATACCGTCGCCATCCTGAAGGCTGATGTTGTTGGCCGATGTGCCACCACCGCCGCCAACACTCTGCAGCATCAGACCTGTCGAGCGGTCACTGGTGGTCGCTATGTTACCGACGTGCGACTGGGCAACCTGGCTGCCCGCCGTGCCCGAAACATCATCACCGCCCAGCGAGATGTCACTGATATAAACAGTGCCGGTTCCACCCGCGCTTGCCGTCGCGGTCGTAAAGTCGACCGATGTTTCGGAGTTGCCGCCGCCGCCATTGACGGATTGTGCGAAGATGGCCTCGCTGCCTGCACCATTCACCAGAATGTCACCGGTTGAATTGACAGTCGCGGTTCCCACCGATCCGGTGGTCCCTTCTCGCGCGCCCAACACATGAGAGATCGTGTAGTCCAGCGCCGAGACCAAGGGCGACGATACCGAATATCCCGCATTACCGCCGCCGCCACCTACGGATTGGGCATAGATACCGAACCCGTTTTCAGCGTTCACGACAATCGTACCGGTATGGTTGACCGTGACATCTCCACCATCCGCACCGTCGCCACCAGAACCGCCAATGGCGATCTTCGAGTATGACTGGCCGGTCATGGTGTTTTTGAGGTCGTTCACATCCATCGCGACGGCCAAACCACCGTTACCGCCGCCCCCACCAACGGATTGCGCGAAGATACCGTAGGCCCCTTCGCCATCAACGCGGATGTCGCCGGTATTGGTGACAACCGAGTTTCCGGCAGCATTGCCACTGCCACCCGAACCACCGATGTTCAACTGCGCGGTCGGAGAGCTGTTGTCCCCAGTCTTTAGCCGCAGCGTCCCAGTAATCGAACTCCCACCATTGCCGCCGCCGCCGCCAACGGATTGAGCAAAGATGCCATGCGCACCTGCACCAATGGTGATGATCGTGCCCGCATTTGTGACGGCCACGTTGCCTCCGGTTCCACCGGAACCACCCGAGCCACCCAGGCCAAACTGCAACGCCCGCCGAGTGCTCGCCTCGGCCCCGCCATAGCGACCATCAACCGAGATTGTCGATCCGCCATTGCCGCCGCCACCGCCGACAGACTGCGCGAAGATACCGTGGCTTTCGGCTCCGCTGGTCACGATCGTACCATCGGCTTCGTTCACAACAGTGGTTGTACTGCCAGAACCACCGGTGCCGCCGGTGCCACCAATAAGGATCGCGTTTGTCGTAGACCCCTCCGAGGACCGGCCCAGAATAATGTTTCGAACTTGCTGTGCATCACCACCGCCACCGCCGACCGATTGCGCGTAGATACCCACCGACTTGTCGCCCGTGGTTAGGATCACGTCCCGGTTGGTCACAGATACCGCCGCCGACATCGCACCCGAGCCGCCGTTGCCGCCGATGGACAAGGTCGCGGTGTTTCCAATCTCTTTACGAAGGCTGATGATGCGGTTTTCCACGACACCACCCATGCCGCCGCCGCCTCCGACGGACTGCGCAAAGATACCATGGGCCATGGTGCCTGCTGTGCTGATTATTCCGTCGCTCACAACGGTCACGATGTCCGAGGTCATACCGTCCCCACCTGTACCGCCTATGTTGATCGATGCTGTGGTGCCGACTGTGGACGGGTTGACCACAGCTTTGATGGTATCGAGGTTCGATTGTCCGGCCTGTACCATGCCGCCAGTTCCGCCTGCGCCACCGATGGATTGCGCCATCAGCCCAATCGAACGATCTCCGAACGTTGCGATCTGGGCAGTGTTGGTCACGTCCACCGTGCCACCAACGCCTCCGGTGCCACCAGTGCCACCGATGGACAAGGCAATTGAAGTGCCCTTGCCAGCCGAGTTGCTGGCCTTGCCACCATTGCCGCCGCCGCCGCCAACTGACTGCGCAAATACGCCATGTGCGTCATCGCCCTGCGTGACAACAGTGCCCGCCACCACAGAAGTCACATCGCCTGCTGCGCCACCCGTACCGCCTTCAAGCCCGACTGACAGGCTGGCTTTGTTGCCTTTGCTGTCGCCGGATTTCGGGGTGCCGATGCTGACCGAAGTTGATGACGAGTTACCCCCGCCATTGCCGATGGACTGTGCAAAGAAGCCATAAGACCGGTTGCCCGTCGTGCTGATCGCGCCGTTCGAGCTGGCATAGACGTCCCCACCGCTGCCCCCGGTTCCACCCGTGCGGCCGATCTGGATGTTTACATTGCCGCCATCGACCGACGTCGATGCCGAATTGTAGCCAGCATTGCCGCCGCCGCCGCCAACGGACTGCGCAAAGAGACCATGAGAGTCCGCGCCCGAGGTCGTGATGTCGCCTGTATTGCGCACATCCACCGAACCACCGATTCCGCCCTCACCCGTGCCGCCGCCAATAGCCAAGCCAAAGCCTTTGTTGGTCGCGTCGGAGGCAAGCTCATAGGTCATGCCGAGGTTCAAGGCGGCGTTGCCGCCGCCACCGCCGATGGATTGCCCAAACAAACCGTGGCTGCCATCTTGCAAGGTGACGATATCACCATAGTGGTCAACATCGACCTCGCCACCGTCCCCTGCCGTACCTGCATCGCCGCCGATGGCAACCACCGCCGAAACTCCGGTTTTGTTGCCCGAGGAATCTGCAGGGTTCACCTTGCCTTCAAGCTCATCCAAAACCGCGTTGTAGTTGGCGATGACCGAGTCATCGACGCCGGTATTGGTCGGTGTCTTGCGATCCGTGGAATCGCCGGTGCCGCCGTTACTTTGATTGCCGGTGGTCTTGCTGATACCCACAACTGCGTTGATCCCGGCATCGCCACCGCCGCCGCCAATGCTCGACGCCTCGATACCGTGCGATCCAACGCCATCGGTCGTGATTGTCCCCGCAGCAAGGGCCGCTGTGCCACGCGCGACGGTCACGTCACCCGCATCGCCGCCACCGCCGCCAAAGCCGCCGATCCCCATCGCGATGGGTGAGCTGTCCTTGGTACCAACAAAGGTCGCATTAATGCCGCCAGTGCCACCGCCGCCGCCGATGCTCTGGGCAAAGATTCCGCGCGCGTGATAGCCATTTGTTGCGATGTTGCCGGTCTGAGTGACCGACACGTCACCCGCATCCGCACCAGTACCTCCGTGGCCGCCAAGGCCGCCCACAATGCTCAGATCCGTTTTGCCGTCCGAGTTGTTGGAGTCGCCATAGTTCAGCTGCCCGGTCACGTTCAAAGCACCGTTGCCACCGCCGCCTGCGATCGACTGGGCCAAAACTCCATGTTTCCAGTTGCCGGCGACTGACACAGTTCCCGCGTGATTGACGCCCACATTGCCCGAGACATTGCCGTCACCGCCAAAGCCTCCGACGCCAAACGTAACCGAAGGGATCTTGCCATCTTTGCTGAGCGCAATTCCACCCGAGACATTCAGACCGCCATTGCCGCCGCCGCCGCCGATGGACTGCGCCAGTAGACCCGCCGAACCGTCAGTATCCGGCTTTTCTTCGTTGAAGACACCCATGTCGATGAACAGGCGTTCCAACCCGAAGTTCGACGCCAATTCCTCGGTCTCATCTACGATTGAGTCGCCCAGGAAATCACGCAGTTTGTCTTCGAACGTCGTTGTGTTGGGGATCGATATATCGTCCGGGTTCGTTGTAACCGTAATATCCGCTTGCGAGGTGACCGTGACGTCTCCGGCCTGGCCGCCATCGCCTGCGAAACCACCGACGCCCACGATCAGAGAGCTGTCGGATACGATTCCGCCTGACACATTCAGACCACCGTTGCCACCGCCGCCGCCAACGGATTGGGCCAGCAGGCCGGATTGGCCAGTGCCGTGAGCTGTGATCGTACTGCCTGCGCCAATGTTCACATCGACATTTCCGGCGTCTCCACCGCCGCCACCAAAGCCCCCGACGCCCACGACAACCGCGTAGGATTTGCTGCTATCTGTCTGGCCTGCGCCGGGTTTGCCGCTGATCGCGAGGCCGCCCGAGACGTTCGTACCACCGTCACCGCCGCCGCCGCCAAGCGACTGAGCAATGATGCCACTGGCTCCTTTGCTTTCATCAACAGCGAATGTTCCATCCGGTTGCTCGACCATCGGAACGGCCTGCACATTGCCGGTATAGTCCAGATCGACGTCACTTGCGTCACCGCCAGCCCCGCCAAAGCCGCCAACACCCGCTGAAACCGAAAAGATCGTGTCCGATCCCGATGGTTTGGTCAGCGCCAGAGTGCCCGAAATATTCACGCCCCCGGTGCCGCCACCGCCACCAAGGCTTTGCGCAAACAGACCATGCGATCCGTCACCCGCCGTCACTACATCGCTTTGAACATCCAACGTGACCGCATCGGCATTGCCACCACCGCCACCAAAGCCACCAAGTCCCAGGGCAACCGCTGCACCGGATTTGCCGGTGAGATTGACAGCGCCAGAAACGTTCAGACCGCCGTTACCGCCGCCGCCGCCGACCGACTGGGCCATGACACCAATACTGTCTACGCCAGTGGTTACCACCGAAGTTGTGCCACTGCTGTCCGTTCTTGAGCGCAACGTGCTGTTCACTTCACCAGCGTTACCCGCCCCGCCACCGAAGCCGCCAACGCCCAGACTGACCGAGCCGCCATTTTCCTGGCTGATACCCAACGAGGCCGAGATATTAGTGCCGCCGTTGCCACCACCGCCGCCAAGGCTCTGTGTCAGGATCCCGGTGCTGCGATCACCTGTTGTGGTTACTCCACCGGTGATTGTCGATTGCACCAACGCTCCGGCATCAGCGCCGCCGCCGCCAAAACCGCCCACACCGATGCCGACCGCCGCATTGGCTGATCGGGACAGAGACAACGCTGCCGAGATGTTGGTGCCGCCGTTGCCACCACCGCCGCCGAGGCTTTGCGTCAGAATGCCGACCGAGTCATCACCGGTTGTCATGACATCTCCGGTGACCCGCTGCGTGACGTTATCTGCCGCACCACCGTCCCCGCCAAAGCCGCCGACGCCGATCCCCAAACCGCCGGAATAGTTGCTGGCTACAGAAATGGCCCCGGAAATGTTTGTGGCGCCATTCCCGCCACCTCCGCCAAGGCTTTGTGCGATAATACCAGCCGACCGCGGACCCGAGGTGCTCACATTGCCAGAGAACGTGTTGTCGACTACCCCGCTGGTCCCGCCACTGCCGCCGAAGCCGCCCACGCCGATACCTGCCGCACCCGATCCAGTGCGTGCGATGCTCAGAGCGCCCGAAATGTTGACGCCGCCATTACCGCCGCCGCCGCCAACGGATTGGACCAGAACGCCCGTCGCGTTCTCACCACTTGTAGTGACATCGCCGGTGACCGACCCCGTCGCCGCGCTCGCAGCACCGCCATCGCCACCCGAGCCACCGATGCCAACCCCGACGGCGCCGCCCCCGGTCCCCGAGATGTTCACGGCTGCTGATACGTTCAGCCCGCCATTGCCGCCGCCACCCGCAGCAGATTGCACCAAGACGCCGCCAGAATTGTCACCGGTAGTGGTAACACTGCCAACGACCGTGCCTTCGGCCGTATCCGCGTCGCCCCCGTCGCCACCGCTGCCACCAAGACCAACAGACGCACCACCGCTACCGGTTCCTGCGACAGTGACTGTGGCGGAAACATTCATGCCTCCATTGCCACCACCGCCGCCAAGGCTTTGCACGATCACCCCGCCGGATTCATCGCCTTGTGTCGAGACGTTTCCGTTCAATGTGGCTTCAACTGTGCCTCCGTTGCCGCCGGTACCGGACGCGCCACCAAGACCCACGGATGCCCCACCCGAGCCAGTGCCCGCCGCGGCCACTGCAACCGAGACGTTCATGCCACCATTACCGCCGCCACCGCCGACAGATTGTGCCAAGAGACCGCTGGAGGTTTCACCTTGCGTGATCAGATTCCCGGTTACATTCGCCGTGACCGCCGAGGCGTCACCGCCGCCAGTTCCGCGACCGCCCAAGCCAACTGCCGCAGCGCCAGAACCCGTACCTGCGCCACCGACGGAAGCAGAAACGTTGAACCCGCCATTGCCGCCGCCGCCGCCGATTGATTGCGCCACAACTGCGCTGGACTGCGCACCTTCGGTTTGAACACTATTGGCAACCGTCAGGCCAACAACACCCCCCCTGCCGCCACTGCCACCGGACCCACCCAGGCCAACGCTGATCGCGCCCGATCCGGTGCCGGCCCCAGCCAGAGCCGGTGAGACATTGAAGCCACCATTACCACCGCCGCCACCAACGGACTGCGCGAGTATACCCACCGAAGCATCCCCTCGGGTCACCACGTTAGCTGTTGTGCTGGCCGTCACCAAACTGCCGTCACCCCCGGCGGACCCTGAGCCGCCCAGACCAACCGAAACCGATCCCGCGCCCGTTCCAGCCCCGGACACGGTGGGCGAGACATTGAACCCGCCGTTACCTCCGCCACCGCCAAGCGACTGCGCAACAAACCCACTTGAGGCGAAGCCATCCGTCAGGATGGTGCCATTCGAAGTCAGCGTGACAATGCCGCCATTGCCGCCGGTATCACCTGAACCACCCAGTCCTACACTCACCGCACCACTGGCTGTACCTGCGCCCGACAGAACCGGGGCTACGTTGAACCCACCATTGCCGCCTCCGCCACCGATGGATTGCGCTACGACGCCCGAGGACTGATCCCCCTGCGTTTCAACCGCATTATTCGATGTGGCATCGACCGTGCTGCCATCGCCTCCACCGCCGCCGTTGCCACCCAATCCGACCGAGACGCCAGCCCCTGCAGTGCCCGATCCCTGAACCGATGCGCTGACGTTAAACCCGCCGTTACCTCCGCCACCGCCGATGGACTGCGCGAGGAATGCTGTCGCCGAGTCGCCTTGCGTCAGAATTGTCCCACTGGACCTTAGCGTAACCGACCCGCCATTACCGCCACCTGCGCCCGTTCCACCAAGCCCGACGCTGACCGCACCGCTTGCAGTACCTGCACCGGCCCCGGTCCCCGAGATATTAAACCCACCATTGCCGCCACCACCACCAATGGATTGGGCGACGACGCCTGAAGAACGGTCCCCGACAGTTACAATCGTATTTGTAGTCGTCAGATTGACTGTGCCACCCGTCGAGCCCGTACCTGCGTCGCCGCCAAGGCCAACTGAAACTGCACCGCTCGCAACCCCAGCCCCTGCAAGTGACGCGCTAACATTAAAAGCACCATTGCCACCGCCGCCGCCAACGGACTGTGCCAGAACGGCAGTTGAGTCCGCGCCACCGGTGCTTACGGTGCCTGTGACTCGACCGGTCACCGATTGACCGATTCCACCTCCTGAGCCGTCGCCACCAAGGCCTACGGTGACGGCACCGCCACCTGCCCCCGCGCCAGCAACACCGGCCGTCACGTTGAAGCCACCATTGCCACCACCGCCGCCGATGGATTGGAAAACTACGCCGCCTGAGCCTTCGGACACTGTTGTGATGTTTCCTGCAACCTGGCCTTCAACCAGGCCGCCATTGCCGCCTGTATCGCCGTTGCCGCCGAGCCCGACGCCAATTGACCCAGCACCGGCTCCTGCCGCTGCCACTCCGGCGGTGACATTGAAACCACCATTACCACCGCCACCGCCGATGGATTGAATAACGACAGCCGTCGAGCGTGCACCTTCGGTCCGAACGTCGCCGTTGACGCGCACGCCGGTTACCGTACCGCCTATGCCGCCGCTGCCTCCGTCGCCGCCAAGTCCGACTCCAATCGTTCCGGCACCGCCACCGCCGGCCGCCAAGCCAGCAGCGACGCTGAAGCCGCCATTGCCACCGCCACCGCCGATGGATTGCACCACGACCGCACCGGCATCATCCCCACGGGTGGTGACATCCGTATCAACTTGGGCCGTCACTGTACCGCCCGCACCTCCACCGCCAGCTTTGCCGCCGAGGCCTACACTGATGGACCCGGCAGCGCCGCCCGCAATATCGGCGCTGGCACCGATGGCATAACCACCATTACCACCGCCGCCGCCAACGGATTGCGCAACGACACCGCTGGAGAATGCGCCACTGGTTTCGATTGAGGTCCCACCGGCACGCAAAGTGACGTTGCCACCGATACCGGCACCACCACCATCTCCGCCGACACCAACGTTGATCCCGACTGCAGCGCCTCCGCTTGCGCTGATACCGGCCGCGATGCTTCCACCACCATTACCGCCACCGCCACCCACGGATTGCGCGATGATCGCGCTGGAGCTTGTGCCAGTCGTGGTCACGTCAGCATTGGTATAGACCTGAACAAGTCCACCATTGCCCGCACTGCCGGCCTTGCCACCAATTCCGACTGATACGTTGCCCGAAAACAGAGCCGAAGCGCCTCCGGTCGCGGCGACCGCCAATCCACCATTGCCACCACCACCGCCGACGGACTGAAACAGCATACCTGTCGACCGGTTTCCGGTCGTGACGACAGTGCCTTCAAACCCAGCTGCTGTTGCGACGCCACTACCATCGAACTGGCCAACCGTGACCGGACCACCCGTGCCGCCTGTACCACCGTCACCGCCAACCCCAACAGCCAGCGAACCCGATACCGGACCTCCAGAGGCTGCGACAGATACCGCATAGCCACCATTGCCGCCGCCACCGCCAACAGATTGCAGCATCACCCCAACCGAGTCGTCGCCTCCGGTCTGCACCGAAGCTGAACCGCTGCCGCTAAGCGTGACCGTCCCACCGTTGCCACCATTGCCAGCGGACCCACCAACCGAGACCGATGCCGCGCCAAATGCGCCAACCGCAACCGAGACCGCTCCGCCACCGTTGCCGCCACCGCCGCCGACGGATTGTGCAAATACACCTGCCGAGCGCGCGCCCGAAGTCCGGATAGCCGACGGCTGGCTGCCATCGGTGTTGGATAAGGTTACGTTGACATTGCCACCAGTCCCTCCGGCCCCGCCATCACCACCGATGGCTACCCCGACAAACGCACCTACCGAACCGGACGAACCACCATTGCCGCCACCGCCACCAATCGACTGGGCCAGAATACCCATCGCATCATCACCCGAAGTGGTGATGATCCCGTCATTCACGATCGTCACAGTGGACCCGCTGCCACCGCCGCTGCCATTGCCACCGACCGAGACCATTCCACCGGACGAGCCGCCGTCACCGCCACCGCCGCCGATGGATTGCGCGATAATCCCGCGGGCGTTGTCGTCTTCGGTTACAATACGCCCGTAGTTGCTGACGCTCACCGCAGCGCCCGTTCCGCCCCGAGATCCTGTGCCACCAATCGCAACAAGCCCATATGAATTTGCACCGGTTCCGCCGCTGCCGCCGATGGATTGCGCCATGACGCCGTCAGCCCCAATGCCCGAAGTCAGGATGCTTCCCGAACCTTGCACAGTGACATTCACCGCGTCCCCGCTACCGCCGTTCGAGCCCACGCCACCAAGAGAAAGTGATACCAGGCCGCCTGCAGTTCCGCCCGAACCACCGCCGCCACCGATGGACTGGGCAACGATACCGCGCGCGAAATCACCTTGTGTTTCAATCGCGCCACTATGCGAGACGTTAACCCTGCCTCCATTTCCGCCATTATCGGCCCCGCCAATGAGCGAAACCAACAAGTTGCCACTTGTCCCCGCTGACCCCCCCGAACCGCCGATGGATTGGGCGTAAATCCCGTTCGCATAGTCGCCGGTCGTCAAGATGCTACCGCTTGAGGTCGTGTTTACCGTTACGGTGCCACCGCTACCGCCATAGCCTCCGTTACCGGACGAGCCAACCAGCCCCCATTGTGAGCCACCATTACCGCCGTTGTTCGAAACGCTCAGTGCATAGATGCCATCAGCCGAGTCGCCGGACGTAGAAATGTCACCCCGCTGCGTAACGGTTACATCGCCACCATCTGCCGAGTGGCCACCGGTGCCCCCACCCGGAGCCGCGAAGCCGCTGCCACCATCACCAGCCTCGCCGCTGCGGCTGAACGCAAATATACCGTCATAGCCGTCGCCCGATGTCTGGATCGTGCTGCTGGAGGATTGTGTTGCGTTTACCGTGCCGCCTTCCCCGCCGTCGCCGCCATCGCGCCCGTCCCAAAAGCTCAGATACGAGTCGCCGCCCTGACCACCGTCACCGCCAACGCTACCCACTTGCCAACCAACATTGCTGGTTGCGTTGACATTCCCGCTCAGGGTTTGTGTCTGGGTTGGGCCATCGGCACCGTTTCCACCTGAACTTGGTGGCACAACAAGCGCACCATCGCGCCCATTGCTGCCATCTCGCCCGTAAACGACCTGGCTCACACCGTTAGGTCCGGAGACGTTCACCGGCGGGGTGACAGAGCCAGGAGTACCCGAACTGTTGAAGTTGCTGTTGTACTGAGACAGGGTCAGCTGAGTGGACAAGCTGGCCGTTCCGGTCGCACCAGAATTACTGATCTGAGCCGTTGTTCCCGTTATGGATACAATCTCAAATGCCAGTGGGGGATTGTCGGAGTTGTAAATTGTATCGCCGGCATCTTTGACGAGAAACACATAGCCATCCGCCGTCTCAACAAAAGCCGTCGTCCCGGCTGTAGGTGTTGAAGCGGGATCCACGATCAGTGCGGTGACTGTCGTATCCAGACCAGTCACAGGGTTGTTAACAGTGTCTCCAACAATTGAATCTGCGGTCGGCGCGGCAAGCAAAGGTGTTGAATTAAATAGAAAAATAGAAAGCGCAAACAGCAGGTTTGAAAACTTTGACACCTTGAGACCCTACAACCCAATTCACCAGCACAGAAGGCAAAGAAGAGCTGCACCCAAAAGCAACACATTGCTTTTGGGAAATTCCCCATCACCACCTAAAGAAAGATATGCGCAAGTTTAAGGAGAGTGGATTTCTTAAATTTGTCTAAAACTGGATTTGGCTAAAATAGTGCTAAAATGCCACAACCTGGGTTCATCCCTAAGGCTGGATCAGTTCGGCTGAGTTGGTTTAGGTTCACACAACTTTTCGAAAAAAATGAAAGAGCACACTATGAAGGCTGTCCTGTTCGAGAAGTTCCAACAAACCCCCAAGGTTGTCACAGTCGACGACCCTGCACCCGATACTCATGGCGTTGTTCTGAAGGTCGAAGCCACCGGCGTTTGTCGTAGCGATTGGCACGGGTGGATGGGGCATGACAGTGATATCGAGCTGCCTCACATACCCGGTCATGAGTTGGCTGGCGTGGTCGAAGCCGTCGGACGGGATGTAAAGAACTGGAAAGTTGGCGACAAGGTAACCGTGCCTTTCGTCTGCGGCTGTGGAACGTGCAGCGAATGTCACGCAGGGCATCAGCAAGTCTGTCTGTATCAAGAGCAACCCGGCTTTACCCATTGGGCAGTTTCGCGGAATATGTGCCAATTCATCAGGCTGACCTTAATTTGGTCGCGCTGCCTGAAACCATGGAATTTGCAACCGCCGCCAGCCTTGGCTGCAGGTTTGCCACTTCATTCCGCGCGATCGTCGATCAAGGAAGGGTCTCGGCCGGTCAATGGGTTGCCGTACATGGCTGCGGTGGGGTCGGTCTGTCAGCCGTTATGATTGCTGCCACCGTCGGGGCCAATGTCATCGGGGTTGATCTAGACGAAGCCAGACTCGAACTTGCGCAAGAACTGGGTGCAGTTGCGACCATTAACGGTACAGATGCTGATGTTCCCGAAGCGATCCGCGAAATCACCAAAGGCGGCTCCCATGTGTCAATCGACGCTTTGGGTCATCCCGTCACTATGACCAACTCAATCCTCTGCCTGCGTCCGCGCGGCAAGCACATTCAGGTCGGTCTGATGCTGGGTGATCACGCTTCGCCAGAAGTACCCATGCCAAAGATCGTAGGACAAGAGATCGAATTGCTTGGTTCGCACGGGATGCAGGCGCATCGCTATGGCGCGATGCTCGACATGATTAAAAATGGCAAGTTGGATCCGGCGCGATTGGTGGGGGAAAAAATCAGCCTGGAAGACGCACCCAAGGCCTTGATAGGGATGGATAAGTTTACCTCAATCGGTGCGACGGTCATCACAAGGTTCTGAGTCACAAACTGGATCCGCCCCGTGCGAAAATGGCGCCACTAAACGGCGATTTCAAAATGCATCACTCAATTGGCAAGTTCTGTCGGTATCGCAGAAAAATGGGCATCGCCTGATCCCAAAAGGTACTTTCGGACCGCCAGGTCGATTGATTTACTCTGTTCTGAATAGACACCGCAGGCAGTGAGCGCTTCACGGGCGGTAATGCGCTCATCAAGCCGTTTCCAGATTGTTTTCGCCGCATAAGGGTGTGGAAACGGCCGCCAAGCCACACCCATTGTCATGCCACGCAAGTATTTTAGCTGTTGGCGATGCGCGGAATAAAGGATGGTCTGCGCAATGCTTCCTTCCTTGCCGCATTCATGTTCCGTGGCGAAGATCCTGTTACCGCGCAGGGCAACCAGCCCTTCGTAGCGCGAAATCTGCCGAACGCTTTTGTCCGGGGACGTGGCGTTTTCGTGCGAGCGGATCGTCACCACGCCATCCACCTCCTTAAGTCGGATCAGAGAACAAAAAATGCGCCCCTGCCAAGACGGGGTGCAAAAGAAAGAATGATAGAAGCCCACATAGCGTCTGAGATTTTTCACCTGATCACTGTACGGCTTAACAAACAAGCTGGCAGGAGTTTCTTTCCGACGGACGATCGAGTCTTTCAATGTTTCTTCGAAATCCGTCCGAGGCGCAAAAAGCTGCGCCTCAGGCAGATCGAAATACCGAGCGATACGGCGCAGGTTGTGGGCTGATGGCAAGCTTTCGCCGTTGAGGTAGCGATTAAACTGCTGCCTGTTCAGGCCGATTTCTCGACAGACTTGCGAGATATTGCCTCGCTCGGCGCACAAAGACCGTAAATTTGCGGAAAAACTTTCGGACATAAGCGTCATTTCTTTCGCGTTTTGACGCTATAATGCTAAAGATTGAATAAAAGCGCGTAAAGTAGCTCAGTTCAATAATTTTCGGAATGCGGGTTGGCTGTACCAAACGCAACAACGGGACCTCGCTCCGAATGTCCACAAAAATCATCGAAAACACCTGGATCCCCCTGCCGGATGGTCGGAAACTGGCTGCACGAATTTGGTTGCCCGAAACCTGGCCGTCACCCGCCATTCTGGAATACCTCCCCTATCGCAAACGGGATGGAACTGCGCCGCGAGATGCAACCACTCATCCAGTATTTGCCGACGCAGGATACGCCTGCATCCGCGTCGACATTGCCGGAACCGGTGATAGCGAGGGGCAGTTCGACGACGAGTATTCGGAACAAGAACTCCGCGATGGTGAAGCCGTTCTGAGTTGGATCGCCGCACAAAACTGGTGCGACGGAAACATTGGGATGATCGGTATCTCCTGGGGAGGATTCAATGGGCTGCAGCTGGCCTTTCGCCATCCGCCCGAGCTCAAGGCGGTGGTTAGTGTTGCCTCGACCGTGGATCGGTACGCCGATGACATACACTTCATGGGCGGCTGCCTGTTAAGCGACAATATCAACTGGGGCAGTCAGATGTTCGCCTATTTGACACGGCCCGCAGACCCCGAGCTGCGATCTGATTGGCGAGAAGACTGGCTTGCCCGACTTGAGAATGTACCATTCTCAGCAGCCGATTGGCTACTTCATCCAACGCGCAGCGCGTTCTGGAAACATGGCTCGGTTTGCGAGGATTGGTCGGCGATTCAAGCTCCGGTTCTTGCGATAACGGGTTGGTCGGATGCATATGTCAACGCTCCGCCAGCGCTGGCAGCAAATCTGGCCGTGCCGTCAAAAGCGCTGATCGGACCGTGGGAGCACCGCTATCCGCATATCTCGAAACTAGAGGCTGGGGATTTCCACTCCGAGGTGATCGGCTGGTTTGATCGCTGGCTGAAGGGGCAGCAGAATGGCGCCGAAGACCTGCCCGCCTACCGAACCTATATGCAGGATCATTTTGGCCCGAGCAAAAAGAACAAACCCAGGCAGGGCCGCTGGATCGCCGAGACAGAATGGCCGTCGCCCAATGTCAGCGATGAAGTCTGGCATTTGGGATTGGGTGGGTTCTCCGACGTCGCCACTACGGCCGAGACAACCGTATCGAATCCGGCCCATATCGGACAGGCTGGCGGGTATTTCTGCCCGGGCATGCGGATCGACAATGAGTTGGCCGAAGATCAAGCAGCCGATGACGCACTGTCGCTTTGTTTCGATACGGCACCGCTGGACAAGCCGCTTGAACTGCTTGGACGGGCGCGACTGAAACTGTCCTTCACCGTGGACAGACCGGTAGCCCAACTGATTGCGCGATTGTGTGATGTCGCCCCGGATGGGGTTTCTCAGCGGATCACCTATCGGGCGCTGAACCTGACGCACTACAAGAGCCACGAGACCCCTGAAGCGTTGGTTCCCGGTCAGGTCTACAGTGCGGAAATTGCACTAAATGAGTGCGCGCATCGCGTGAAACCCGGTCATATCCTGCGTCTTGCGCTGTCTACCGCTTACTGGCCAATCGTTTGGCCCGCGCCAGAAGCGGCAGAGGTGACGTTGCAACTGCAAGGTTCGGCGCTGTATTTGCCGGTTCGGACGATGTCTGAGGAAGCTGATCCTGCACATCCCGGACCAGCGCAGGATTATCCGACTTTGCAAAGCACCGAGCTGCGCGCGCCGTCGGGCCGATCCGAACGGCGCATCGAAGCGGACGGAACCGTCGTACTTGAGACATTCGACGACTACGGCAAAGCACAGGACCCCGGCCACGGCCTGATCGTCGGAAGCCACGTCGCCATGCGCTATGCGATCCATCCCGATGACCCAGCGACCGCGCGATTCACGGCGGGCTGGCGTTTCACGTTCGAGAGGGACGAATGGCAGGTCGAGATCAGCACCGAAAACGCGATGACCTGTGACGTCGAGAATTTCTATCTGCATCGAAAACTGCGCGCCACCGAAGGCGCGGACAAAACAGAAGTTCTGACAAAGGAATGGAACGAAACCATCCCGCGCAGGCTTCTGTAAACGATCTGACCCAAGGGAGAACATCATGAAAATCGAATGGACAAAAGCAAATGTCGGGCGCAGGGGCTTCTTGAAAGGGGCAACTGCGCTTGGGGCGGCATCCGCGCTGCCTGCAAGCTGGGCCAATCGCGCCTTCGCCGCTGATGACGGGGTGTTGCGGGTGCGCGCCTACGGTGATGCCCAGAACATGGACCCCGCACATTCCGTCGGTGTTGTCGAAGAAGAAGTGCATGCCTCGATTTACAACAAGCTGATCCAATACAAGCCCGGCGAGGAATGGGGTTGGCAGCTGGATGCGGCGGCGATGATCGAGCAGGTTGACCCGACCCATATCAAGTTCGCCTTACGCGATGATATCGGTTTCACCAATGGCTTCGGTGCGATGACCGCTGAAGACGTGAAATTCAGCATGGAGCGCATCGTGGACGATGCGACCGAAAGCCCAAACAAGCCCGATTTGGGTCCGTTCAGCCATGTCGAAGTGAGCAGCGAACGCGAAGGTACCATCGTTCTGAACGAGCCGTTTGCTCCGATTTGGTCGATCGCCCTGCCCTACATCACCGGCAACATCGTCTCGAAAGCTGCGGTCGAGGCCGCAGGGGGCCGCATCGGGGCTGATCCGGTCGCTGAATCCGGCCCTTATCTGCGGGACAGCTGGTCACCCAAAGAAAAAACCGTGCTTAAGCGCAACCCGGATTGGAAGGGTGACGCACCAACATGGGACACAATCGAAATCCTGCCGATCGACGACGAAAACACCGCCGAGATCGCCTTTGAGGCGGGCGAACTGGACATGACTCGGGTTTCGCTGGGATCGGTCGAACGCTATCGGGCCGGTGTTCCGAATGGCGGATCTTTGGTCGAGAAACCCTCACTGTTCTATGTCTGGTTGGGCATGAATCTGGATCACCCCAAGCTTCAGAACCCAAAACTGCGTCAGGCGATTCAACATGCAGTCGACGTACCAAGCATCCTAGAGGCGGCCTATTTTGGAGCCGCTGAACCCTCGACAGGCATCATCGCACCTGGCCTTGCGGGCCACCGCCCGCAATCTCTGGTCCCTCCGGCGGCAAACTTCGAGAAAGCGGCGCAATTGCTGGCGGAATCTGGCGAGACCAATGTGACGCTTACGTTGGACACGCTGAACAAGACCACTTTCACCACGACGGCTCAGATCATTCAGGCAACTCTGGCGCAGATCGGGATCACGGTCGAAGTCAACGTACTGGAATCCGGTGCATTCTGGGCAAGCGGAGACAACGAGAACCTGCAACTGGTTCTGAACCGCTTCTCGATGACCCCCGATCCATATTATGCGACGGCCTGGTTCACCACCGAACAGGTCGGCATCTGGAACTGGGAGCGGTTCAGCAACGCTGAATTTGACGAAATTCACAACTCGGCATTCAAGGAAGCGGATGTGGCCAAACGCGCTGAGATGTATCAGCGGGCGCAGGATCTGATGGAAGAAAGTGGTGCCTACCGCTTTATCACCCACGAGGCGACACCGGTGATTCATTCGGCGCGTGTCACCCCCGCGCTAAGACCCGACGGTCTGGCACTGCTGCGGTACTTCAGCAAGGCGACCTGACCTCCCCAAGGTCGGCTATGTCCGGCGGGGTTTGACGCCCGCCGGACAAAACAGCTCGCCACCCATCCAAAAGGAGCCAGCTTTTCATGTTGAAGTTTGCAACCCGCCGCTTCGGGCTAGCGCTGCTTATCCTGTTCGTGGCGGTTACCGTCATGTTCCTGATGATCCGCGCCGTCCCCGGGGACCCGGTCCAGATCATGTTGGGGCCACGCGCAACACCTGAGCTTCAGGCCCAGCTCACCGCTGCGTTGGCGCTGGATCAACCAATCTGGAAACAGCTGGTCATATTCTATGGAAACCTGGTCCGTGGCGATCTGGGAATCGACGTATTCTCGGGCCGGTCCGTGACAGATATCGTGTTTCAGCAGCTACCCTACACTCTGGAACTGATCATTGCGTCGATCCTGTGGTCCGCCACTTTGGGAATTGCGCTTGGGGCATATGCCGCCGCCCATCCGAACACTCTGATCGACCGAATTGCGGCGGCGATTTCGGTCAGTTTTGTTGCAGCGCCCGCCTTTGTCGTAGCACTTCTGTCGCTATTGGTCTTCGCCGTGCATCTTCAGTGGTTTCCAGCCATCGGCGCGGGCGAAGGCTTCTGGGGTCGCATTGATCACCTCGTTTTACCCGCCTTTGCCATCGGGCTAAGCTGGGTGGGCTACATCGCGCGGTTGGTGCGCGCCTCGATGTTGGAAGTCTTAGGCGAAAACCACGTTCGGACCGCACGTGCCTTCGGTATCGCAGAGCGCCGCGTGGTGATGGTTTATGCCTTGCGTATCGCCATTCTTCCGGTTGTCACGGTGATCGGCGTCGGCATGGGTTTCCTGCTGAGCTCGGCCGTATTCGCCGAAATAGTGTTCGCGCGCCCGGGTCTGGGCAAGCTGGTGATCGACAGCATAACCACCCGCAATTACCCGATTGTCATGGGCTCGGTTCTGATCTCAACCGGTTTGTTCGTCGTGTCGACCGCACTGGCGGATCTGATCAATGCGTGGCTCGACCCACGCGCTAGACAAGCGCATTGAGGAAAGCCGAAATGGAAAAATCTCGTTCTGAACTTGGTCAGATCATTGTCGGCGTCGCCCGCGACCCTCTGGGTCTGATTGGTTTGGTCATTGTCGGCACCATCGTCTTCTGTGCGATTTTCGCCTATTGGATTGTGCCCTATGATCCTGTGGCCATGGATATCAAAGCCCGGTTGCAAGGCCCGTCTGCCGAGCACCTTCTGGGTACGGACCAACTTGGCCGCGATACGTTTTCCCGCGTGATTGCCGGCGGTCAGGTTGCGTTGAAAGTCGCCTTGCCTGCGGTCTTTGGTGCGATGGTAATTGGCCTAACCTTGGGAATGATTGCGGGGTATGGGCCAAAATGGCTCGACAACCTGTTGATGTTGTTCTTTGACACCATCCGATCCTTCCCAACCGTGATGTTCGCGCTGGCCGTTGTGGCCCTGGTCGGTCCCAGTTTGCAAACGGTTGTGTTCGTGGTGATGGCGACTTCGATCCCAACCTATGGCCGTGTGGCGCGAACGCAGACCCTGACGTTGCGCAATTCCGAGTTCATTCTGGCCGAGCGGTCGATGGGGGCCAGCATGGCCCGCATCTTGGGTGTGCACATGCTACCAAATATCGTGGGGGTTCTGGCCGTCCTGGCTGCTATGGACATCCCGACGGTGATCGCGCTTGAGGCGGGGCTGTCCTTTCTCGGGCTTGGCGTGAAGCCCCCAACCCCCAGTTGGGGCGCACTTCTGAAGGACGGGTATTCCCTGATCCGACAGACACCTTGGCTGGTGGTGGGCGGCGGTCTGCCGATCATTCTGGCAACCCTGGGCTTTACGTTTTTAGGGGAATCCCTGCGCGACGTGGTTGATCCCAAACTGAGGAAACAGCGATGACCGAAACTCTTATGGAAATCGAGAACCTCAGCGTCGATTATGAAACGGCACGCGGAGATCTCAAGGCATTGCGGGATATCACCTTTGACATCCGCAAAGGTGAGATCGTGGGTATTGTCGGTGAGTCTGGTTGCGGAAAATCAACCTTGATCTCGTCGATCCTGCGGCTGACCGCACCGAACACGCGGTTCCGGCAAGGCGAAATACGCTTTAAGGGGCAAGACCTGTTGCAAGTGCCTGAACGCAGGATGCGGGATCTGCGCGGGGCCGATATCTCGATCATCTTTCAGGACCCGATGCAGACCCACAATCCGGTTCTGACCATTGGCCAGCAGATGGTCGATATTCAGCACCGGTCCAAGGCTAGTAAGCAGGAAAAACTGGCCAATGCGGCAAAGATGCTGGGGGCTGTCGGAATTCCGGACCCAGAGGCACGGCTAAAGCAGTTCCCGCATGAGTTTTCAGGCGGAATGCGACAGCGGATCGCGATCGCCATGGCGTTGATGTCAGAACCCGACCTGCTGATCGCGGATGAGCCGACCACCGCGCTGGACGCCACGCTTGAGGTGCAGATCATCGAACGCCTGCAAGAGCTGCAGCGCGAATTCCATTGCGCCATCCTATTTATCTCGCACCATCTGGGTGTGATCGCGGAACTGTGCGACCGAGTGGTTGTGATGTACGCAGGCGCCGTTGTCGAAAGCGGTGAAGTGCGCGAGATTTTTCACAATCCCAAGCACCCTTACACACGCCGTCTAATCGACTGTGACCCGGGCCATATCAAGGAACGCGCACGGGTCCTGCCAACCATTCCGGGCGAAGTACCCGATCTGGCCAATCTGCCTGTTGGATGTATATTCCGCGACCGCTGCAACCAGGCGATGCCGCGCTGTGCAATGGACGTTCCCCCCTTGGATCTTCTGAAAGAAGGGCATCACGCCGCCTGCTGGCTGAACCATGAGGAGGCCGCGAAATGAGCCTGCTGAACGTCCACGACCTGCAAACCAGCTATGGCCCCGTCAACGTGCTGGCTGGCGTCAGTTTTGAGGTCGAAGCTGGCGAAACCTATGCGCTTGTCGGCGAGAGCGGTTCGGGCAAGACAACTGTCATCCGTGCGATTGCGGGCCTGGCCCCGGCGCAGGCCGGTTCGGTCGTGTTTGACACGCAAGAGATACGAGGCGCGCCGGAACGGGTAATGCGTCCGCTGCGCAAGGACATGGCGATGATGTTTCAGGACCCTGTGGGCAGCTTGTCACCACGCCTGACAATTCGAAGCCTGATCACGGAACCCTATCGCATTCAGGGCATGAAAGATCGCGATCTGGATGCCGAAGCCAAGCGTCTGCTGGAAATGGTGAACCTGCCGGTGCATTTCGCGGACCGCTACCCCTATCAATTGTCCGGTGGCCAGGCACGACGGGTTGGTGTTGCCCGCGCTTTGGCGCTGGAGCCGAAACTGATCCTGGCGGATGAACCAACGGCAGGGTTGGATGTTTCGGTACAGGGTGAGCTGCTGAACCTGCTCAACGACCTGCGGGAACGCCTGGGCCTGGCGATGGTGATCATCACCCACAACCTGAACGTGGTGCGCCACGTGGCAGACCGCATGGGCATTATGTATCTGGGTCGACTGGTCGAGGAAGGCACGACAGAGGCGATCTTCGACGATCCGCGCCACCCCTATACCCGCTGCCTGCTCAGCGCCAACCCCGAGCCGGACCCCGATGCGCGCCTTGAACGGATCGCGCTCAAAGGTGAGCCGCCCAGCCTCTTACAACGCCCGTCGGGCTGTGAGTTCCGCGAAAGATGCCCGTTTGCCAAAGACATCTGCACACAGACACCGCAATGGGAGGTTGCGGCGGGCCACGGGCTGCGCTGTCTCGCACCCTTGTCGGGTGCGCCTGCTCCGGGTCACTAAAGGATGAGGGAAACACTCTATTTCGGCGGTCCCATCCTGACGATGGACGCCGACAATTCCCGACCCGAGGCGGTGTTGGTGCGGGACGAAGTCATCAATGCGGTGGGGGACGAAGCAACGCTGCGGCGGCAGATGTCATCCGATGCGGGTGCTTGTGACCTGGCTGGCCAGACCCTGATCCCGGCCTTCATCGACTCGCACGGCCACTTCCCCGATCCCGGCTTCATCCAGCTGTTTCGGGTTGATCTTGCATCACCTCCGCGCGGCGCGTGTATGGATATGGCGCAAGCTTTGGAAAAGCTGCGCTGCCGGGCCGAAGAGACGCCCGAGGGCGATTGGGTGATGGGCGTTTTGTTCGACAACACCGCCATTTCAGAAGGCCGCATGCCCTCCCGGGCCGAACTGGATGATGTCTCAACGGCGCATCCAATCTGGGTTCTGCATGCTTCGGGTCACAACGGCGCGGCCAATTCGATGGCGCTGAAGCTGCATGGCGTCAATCGCGACACCCCGGACCCGGCCGGAGGGCGTTATAGCCGCGACCCCGATACCGGTGCCCTGACGGGACTTGTCGAAGGGCTGTCGGCCATGGGCGAAATGGGCGACACTGATTTTCTGATCGACCGGGACAGGTTCTGGCAAGGGTTCAACGCCTGCCGTGATGAGTATTTGTCCCGCGGAGTAACTTATGCACAGAACGCTTGGGCATCGCAGGTTATGCTCGACCACTTTGCCAGCCTTCCTGCCGATCAGGATCCCGGCATTGATTTGGAATTGTTGCCAATTGCCGATCTGGAACCGGCTCTGAGCCAGGGCTGGATCGACAATAACTGGCCCGGCAACCCACATTTTACGCTGGGTGCGCGCAAGCTGTTTACCGATGGTGCATTCCAGTTACAGACTGCCTATCTGTCTGCGCCCTACCACAAGTCGCTGGACCCCGATCACCCCTGTGGCATGATCTATGCCACGCAGGTCGACATGGATTCCGAGGTTCTCCGCCTACACGCTATGGGGTTTCAGATCCATTGCCATTGCAACGGGGATGCCGGGGCCGAGATGTTCATCGATGCGGTGGACAAGGCCTTGCTAGCGCATCCGCGAGACGATCACCGCCATACAATCATCCACGGCCAGGTTCTGCGCGACGATCAACTGGACCGCATGGCGCGGCTTGGAATAACTGTCAGCTTCTTTTCAGCACATGTGCATTTCTGGGGGGACCGACATTACGATACCTTCCTCGGCCCGGAACGCGCTGAACGGATTTCGCCAGCCGCAACTGCGGAACGATACGGTGTACGCTATACTATCCACAATGACGCGTCGGTTACGCCAACGCGGCCAATCCATCTGGCGCATTGCGCGGTGAATCGACTGACTGCATCCGGCCGGCAACTGGGTGAAAAGGAAAAGGTCAGCGTACTGTCTGCGCTACGGGCACAAACCATCGATGCGGCGTGGCAAGTGTTCAAAGAAGATCAGCGCGGTTCGATTGAGCCCGGAAAACTGGCAGATTTCGCCATCCTTTCTCGCAATCCCCTAGATGATCCTGAACGGCTACTCGACACATCGATTGTTGCAACCATCCGGCGAGGTCAGATTGTGTTTGGCACCACCAAATCCAGAAAAGAACTGGAATTTTAGAATGACAGCCAAACGCATTGCCATTGCCGGATTTCAACACGAAACCAACTGCTTCGGAGCGACCAAAGCGGGTCTGCCCGAGTTCGAGATGGCAGATTCCTGGCCCGAAATGTTGCATGGCGCGCGTGTCATCGCAGACACCAAAGGCATGAACCTACCCATCGCCGGGTTTTCTTCCGCCGCGAACCAGGCAGGTTTCGAGCTTTTCCCAATCCTGTGGTGTGCGGCAGAACCTAGCGCTCATGTCACGGATCACGCGTTCGAGAAGATATGTACTATGATCTTGGATGGCCTTCGCGGCGCGGGACCGCTGGACGGAGTGTATCTCGACCTGCACGGTGCCATGGTGACTGAAAGCCTTGCCGATGGTGAGGGAGAGCTGTTGCGCCGAGTACGTGATCTGGTAGGGCAGGACGTTCCGGTCGTGGCGAGCCTGGACCTGCATGCCAATATCTCTGACCAGATGATCTCGCAGGCGGACTATCTGGCAATTTTCCGCACGTACCCGCACCTCGATATGGGCGAAACCGGTGCACGATGCGTACCGGTTCTGCAAAGGCTACTGGCCGGAGAGAAACTGCACAAAGCCTTCCGGCAGGTGCCCTATCTGATCCCATTGCATGCGCAATACACCTGGGCCGCACCGTTTGATGAGATTTATCAGTTGCCCACCCGGTTCGAACAGGCCCATGTCTATGCAGAAATCGCGCTGGGTTTTACAGCGGCCGACTATCCCGACACTGGTCCGTCCTGCGTTGCCTACGCGACCAGTGCCGCGCAAGCGACCGCCGCAGTAGATCAAATTGTCGACCTTTTTCTGGCCCGAGAACCTGATGTGGACTGCTCTATGTTGTCGTTGGACGAAGCCGTTCTGGCCTGTCGTTGGCATCGCGACAAACCGCTCGTGTTAGCGGATGTACAGGACAACGCAGGCGCAGGCGGCACATCCGATACCACCGGACTTCTGGCCGCTTTGATAGAGGGGGACGCGCAGAAGGTGTTGATGGGTCTCTTCCACGACGCCGAAAGCGCAGAGAAAGCGCATCGTGCAGGCCAAGGCGCAAAATTGAACCTGGCCATCGGCGGAAAATCAGGTCTGCCCGGACACCACCCCGTTGTGGCAAAGTTCGAAGTTCTGGCGATCGGAGATGGCATCTGCCGATACTCAGGTGAGATGTACGGAGGCGGCATCGCGACGCTTGGCAAAACGGCCGCTCTGAGGATGATAGAGTCTGGCGCGAAGATAGACTTGGTCGTCACCAGTGTGCGGAACCAATGCCTAGACCGCGCTCATTTCACCCATATCGGCCTGAATCCCACATCCTATTCAGTGATCTGTGTCAAAAGCACCACACATTTCCGGGCGGATTTCCAACCCATCGCAAGCGACGTGAAAGCCGTTGCCGCTCCAGGCACATTTCTCTGCGATCTGGACCAGATCCCCTATTACAACATCGGAGGCAAACGCCGCATCGAAACAAGTGGACCCAAAACCAGAAACCATTGATTTCCAACCCGCATCGCAGCTCGCAATCGACATAGCAGGCGCAGAAACTGCATCGAGATCCCGCTCGTAAACTAAGAGATTGGAAACTTCTCGCTTCACGTTTTGACAATGCTGCGTCATCATTCGCTTCAAACCTACAGAAGATTGGGCTTAAACCGCTTCTGTTCGGCAGAAACCCAAACCCGTCATGACCAAGCTTTGATGGAGCAACCTTGTGGGGCATCCCGACCCAGCGAACGGACCCTGCTAGCGACACACCATTATGGAAGCGGTTGCGCGCGTTGATCGTATAAGCCATCGTTTGGACGAGTTCGAAGTCTCAACCTTGCGCCTCTGGCAATCAGAAAAAATGTTTGGATCAGAAAAAATGCAGCGATTAGTTATTCTTGGCGCGGGGGGAAATGGGCGCGTTGCCGCTGAAATTGCGGAGCTGTCAGGATGGAAACAAGTTGTGTTTCTTGACCCCAATTGGGAAAGCCAACGCCAAAGTGGTATTTGGCCAGTAGTCGATGATGATCGCACGGATGTGCTGATGAGTCAGCCTCATGACAGCTTTTTCTTTGTTGGAGTAGGTGACAATAAGAAACGTGCATTTTTACAAGAACGACTAGAAGATCTTAATCTGCCTATCGCCACTTTGGTGCACCCCAAAGCAATCGTGTCTCGTTATGCAGACGTTGCACCAGGCTGCTTGATTTCAGCCGGTGCCGTTGTGAATATCGGCTGCAAGATTGAACGCGGGACAATCGTAAACACAAATGCCAGTATCGACCATGACAGCAGCGTCGGCGCATTTTGCCATGTAGCGCCCGGTTCTCAGATCGCAGCAGATGTTACTTTGGGTGAGCGGGTATTCATAGGCGTCGGGGCAAGCGTGCGAAATGGAATTACAATCCTGGCCGGAGCGGTTGTTGGCGCAGGCGCTACGGTGATCAAAACGGTCGCGGCGGAGCAGTTAGTCGCTGGCACTCCGGCCCGCCCACTAAACCGCACTGATCGCTAACACTCTCATAAAAAGGATTATTTAAACCGGAAATGGTAAATGCGTAAACTATCTTGCACAATATGGTTTCAATCTTCATCGCGGGCAACATTGTCTCGGACGAAACTAAGAAAGTTTGCCTTTCGATTGCGTGCACGGCGTAGGATATTGGTGTTCTTTCAAACCCAGATACCGAAGGAGCATGCAAAACAGATCAAACGGTACAAGCGTTTGGGATTGATCGAAGTTTTCCAGGTTGACGGTCTGGCGGGTTTCTACTCCGAAACGGACTTTCAGATCGCCATCCAGACTCAATTTTTGGCAAAGTACATCGTGTCAAAAATTGCCCCGTCAATGCTATCGAAATCCGGGTTCAGTTTTGACAGAATAGACATATCCAATATGTCTGCAGGTTTAGAGTTACAGCTGGCCGATAACCTCTATTCGAGAATCAGACAGTTTCTTGCGATATTTGATGAGTGCAAGGTCGATAAGAACGATCTTTGGGAAGACTTTGGGAATTCACTTTTGACAAATCTCAATGCCCAGAGCCTTTGTTATCCAGGGCGTTATCAGGAATGGCCGGCCCACGTTAATCTAGTAGCAAAGGAACCAAACTTCTTTAGACCTGACATTGAAACTTCAGGGTTTGGGCATTTCCCAGATTCACGGCCTCAGACACTCCTATTAGGGAACCCAGGGCAGCCGACATATCTTCGATCCGCTGAAGCGATCGGCTACGCCGAACTAAAGATGGGAAAGCGTTTTGACGCGATTTTCGAAGTTCGACACCCTAATAAGATAGCTCCTTTGCATTGGGGTGATGAGTTTGTCTGTCACTCTTCGGAGTTCTATCTGAATTCACCGGAACCGGCCCTTGGTGACGCAAAACTAAGACTGGCACTACCCGAACAGAATACCTGCAAAACGGTACATGCGCAGTTGTCCAAATCCGACCCGCTTTTGGTACAAAGATTTGGGTTTAACCCAGAGAATTGGTTTGCTCTGTTGTTAAATGAAACACTCGCAGCAACGAATAGCAGACTGCCCAGGATAGCAGGGTTCTATTACTGCCTCATGAACCATCCGCAGTTTCAGAATATCGAAACGCTCGTTTGCTCACCCAGCCGTTCCGCAGTTTTTGTCCCCGTCGCCTTGGGCCTGAAGCTAAAAGGCGTCAAGACCATAGAATATCAGGCTTTTTTCTGGAGCGCCCATCCCAGGTATCAAGTCCTTGATATGGATCTCTTTGTCTGCTCGGATGCAGCAACAATGAAGGTTATCGAAGAGAAAATCGACCGCGTTAGCCACGAGACTAAAGTTGTGCTTGGACCATCTTTTGGCATGGCAAATTTCATGAAAGACTACGCGGTTTCTTTGTCAAAAGAACCCGAGGAAGAATCACCTAAACCAATAGGTATTGCCCTGCAACCGATCAATGATAAGGAATTCGAAGCCGCGTGCCGTCTAATTAGGGACGCCGGGTACGATATTCTGTGTCGACCACATCCAAGGTTAGACCGGGCTCGGGTCAAAGCCCAGTTTGGGAGGTACGGCCAAATCGATGACGGCACACTTGTGGACTTCATCCGAAACACTTCTCTGGTTGTAACCGGGTTTTCAAACGTTGCATTGCAAACTGCTTTGGTGGGTAAAACCGCTGTCTGCCTACCCGTGCCAAATCTTTTGGGATTGAACCTGTCAGATGCTTCGCAACACATTCACCTGTGTAATGACTTGGAAGATCTTCACAGATTTCTGGGTACAAGTGAACATATCAACGAAACCCCAGGTTTTCACGATCCTATCAGCCATTGGTGCGAGATCAGGCGGGCAGATACGCCTGACCAGATATCGACATTTCAGGCTAATGGATAAACGCTTGCGCGATCAACGTCACTTAACGGCAACGCAATGACTGAAGTCGTCTCGATTGCCTTGCGAGCTGCAATCATAACTTCCAGAGCTAATGTCGCGTCGATCAACGAAGCGCCGCCTTCGCTGCGGTCATTTAACAGATCAAGAAACACGTCACGCGTATGATTGACTACATCGCCGGGAACAAAATCCTTCCACGGAATCTCCTGTAAGGCAGCACCATAGAAATGCTTCGGGAGGTCTTGTGTTTCTGGTTTACGTACAAAGACTTGAGGAGGTTCCGAAGTGAATGGCATCAGCACGCGCCCGCGTTCAAATCGGAACTCATATCCGCCGATGACACCGATATCATCACCGATCTCCAACAGCAAACGTCGTTGTTTGGGATAACTTACAAGAACGGCACCTCCCACGTCTTTGAATTGCGGGCCACGTGGGTTTGTTGACTCTGGCTGAGTACCAACCGCTGAAACGTAAAGGGGAGTATCGGAGAACATCCAATTTGCGAGATCAAAATAATGTGTGCCTAGGTTTCCCAATCCACCAGCACCTTGTGTGATTACAAAGGATTGCAATTTCCCGAATTGAGAATCCCCATCAAACTGGCGTATTGTTCGAAGCACATTCCAGCACCGGTGATTGTGATTGACCAACGCATTGATACTATTTTCCTTAGCGATCCGCACCATCTCCAAACCGTCAGCAACTGAACAAGCGACCGGTTTTTCTACCAGAACCATTTTCACGCCTGCGTCGACCAAAGCGCGGAACAAATCAGCGTGGCTATCGGCAGTCGTCGAAATTGCTACGATGTCTGGAACGTTAGCGAGAAAGGCATCCATCGAATTAACTAGAACCGACACTAGCGTCGCGTCTTGTGTCACGCCCCACGGCTCATCAGAACTGTCCAGAACCGTAGCAAGTTCAAGGCCAGCTGCGCGCCCAGCAAGCACAGTGCGATAGCCCATGCGCCCCAGGCCAATTACTCCAAAGCTCTTTGTCATCTTTATCCTTCGCTATCTGTCACGATCTTGCGCGCGCGCTGCAAATCCTCGGGCCTACCGATATCGATCCAATCTCCGCTTGTCGGAAAAATGCGCGTATTGATTTTTTGCTCGCGCAAAACATCGAACAATGAGGGCAGATCGAAGAATGTTCCGCTTGGAACGTGATCAATGGCAGTGCGATCTAGCACATAATACCCGGCATTTATGAAGTACTTATAGGTGGGTTTCTCGCTCAGAGACTTTATTTCGAAACCTTCGGTCTCCACGACTCCGAAGGGAATTTCGATTTCATGTTCTCGCACTGCCATCGTCGCACAGGATTTCTGATCCAAGTGGAATTCAAGCATCTCGCGGTAGTTTGTCGAACACAAGATATCCGCGTTGGTGACAAAGAACTGATCAAAGACACCGGCATCGACCAAGGAAAGTGCACCACCGGTCCCAAGGCGTTCTTGCTCTTCTACGTATTCGATGCGTACACCCAGTTTGTCGCCGGATCCGAAGTGATTACGGATCATCTCAGCCTTGTAGTTGACGCAGAAGATGAAGTTTTCCAAACCGTTGTTTCTGAACCGCTTGATAATTTTCTCAAGGATGGGTTCGCCATCAACTTCCAGAAGCGGCTTCGGTTTGTCTTTGGTCAATTCCCCAAGGCGCGAGCCAAGGCCACCAGCCATGACTACAACAGCTACATTGTCCAGTGTACTACCTGGCAAATGTGGGGAAACAGCAACCGACACGACCGATCCTGTCTGATCAACGATCGGAGCAAAAGTGATTTTGTTGCGCATTAAGAACTTTTGCTGATCCGAGCGAGTTACCCCAGCGTCAATTGTTCGCGGCGATTTATTCATCAAATCTTCTGCAGTCTTGTCGACCAATGGACCTTGAATCATCGCCCGTCGAAGATCTCCGTCGGTCACGGTACCCAGCAGTTTGTTTTCGGGCCCGACTACGAGGGCAAACCCCACGGCTGAGTTATCTATGATCTTAAGAACTTGGCGAAAATCATCCGTCGGAGAGACAAGAATTGAAGCAATTTCTTTCAATGCTCATTTACCTCTTTATTCTCGGGATTTTGCAAATCTTGCTTTGCCAGAAGATCGAATGCCAACTCGGCAAAGCTCCAATCGTCTTCCGTGTCAATATCTAGCGAGTATAAGCTGTCCATCTCGTATATATCTGTTTTATGGCAAATTGCCCTTTGCTGAATAGTCAATGCCTCCCTTGACCACGCATAGATAGACCCATTCAACTGAAAGACTTCTGGTGCATCTTGCCGTCTCTTGACATCGCCGCAAAGAGGCTTGGACAGCGAGTAAGTTCCTTGGTCGGCGTCAAATTCAAGAAGATTGAAATACGGAGAATTCTTGGCGCGCGCTACACTGAGCACACTATCGAGCTTATCGTCTTCGAGCCTAGATACCGCCTCCTGAATATGTCGGCTTTGCCGTAATGGAGATGTTGCCTGCAAAAGCACGACGGTAGTGTATTTCTTGGCAGACAGGGCTTCGCATTCGGAAAGTGCGTGCAATACAACATCCATCGATCCAGCCAAATCTGATGCCAGCTCATCTGGTCGTTTGATACATCTGGTTGCGCCTGTTTCCTTTGCGATCGCTAGATAGGTGTCGCTATCACTGGAAACCGCGACTTCCGTAAATATGCCAGCGGCGACCGCATGTTGGACGCTATGGGCCAACAAAGGTTGGCCACGAAAATCCCGGATGTTCTTGTGTGGAACACCTTTGGACCCCGCCCTAACCGGGATGATGCACAACCTCTCAGTCATTAATCGGGTCACCTTCACGATAGTCTTTTGAAGCTGATGTACCAAGCATCTCCCAAAACAACAGCGGGTCCTTGCCAGACGCCGCACGCTTTGTTGATAGATTTTCCAGCGTGAAAGGATTTCCTTTGGAAATGTCCGCCTTTGCTACCAGACGTTTTCGTGCCGCATTCATCGTGCTGCGCTCTTCTGGCGTACAGCATTTGACAGAAGAGCCGAGCATTGCTTCGACTTCTCTGACGCTAGAAAAAATAGCGGCAATTTCATCGGGCTCAGCTGAAGCCGCGTGATCAGGACCCTCTAGCGAATTGTCGAGTGTAAGGTGTTTTTCTATGCAGCACGCACCAAGCGCGGCAGCCGCAATTGAAGCGGTTCCACCCAGCGTATGGTCAGAATAGCCGACACGCAAACCAAACGCTGAGCGGATGGTGTTGATTGTATGCAAATTTGTAGCTTCTGGGCTGGATGGATAATTTGAAACGCAGTGCAGGATGGTCACTTTGTCTTGCAGACCTGCGCGCAGTTCCGGATCCGCCCACGCCATACTCATATCGTGCCTACTGGGGGCAGCAGGTGGTGCCGGACTATATCCTAACGCTAGAAGACCCAGAGCGCGCTCAATTTCCCCCAAGTCGGACATTCCGGTCGATAGAATAATATCGCATCCGGTCTGTGCCGCAGCATAAAGCAATGGCCCGTTATTAAGATCACCCGAACCAATTTTTAACAGGCGTTGCCCAAGCCCCTTGGTCAATAATTCGAGGCTCACAATATCAAAAGGTGTCGATAGGAAACCAATTCCGCGTTCCGAACACTTCTGAATGAGGGTGTGATGCGCAGCTTCGTTCAATTCCAGATCGATGAGCATTTCAAGCTGCGTTTTACTGGAACCGATCTGTTGCTCTTGATAGTCGGCCAACGCAGCAGACTTTGATACCATCGCTTTGGCAGAGAAGGTTTGAAACTTGATCAGGTCAGCCCCGGCATCGGCGGCTGCATCGACCAACGCAAGGGCTTTGTCCAGCTCCCCGTTATGGTTTACACCGGCTTCGGCAATGAGGGTTATTTTGCTATTCAGCATGATTACGACTTTCTATCGCAGACTGTGGAAGCGCTTCGCCAGTATTTCGTGGCGCGAGCGATTGCGGGATACTGATCGCAAAGCGTCAACGATTTTCGCCGCACTGTGTCCATCCCCATACGGATTGACCACGTCTTTGTCCGAATACTCCGTTGTTGCGTGAATAGATGCCAGGATCTCATCTTTTGTACCGGCGCAATCGAAGACACTTGTTGCGCGCAATCGGCCTTTTTGTCGGTCCCCAATATTGATTGTTGGGACCGACAAGCTAGGGATTTCGTAGAGGCCGCTGGACGAATTGCCGATGACGGCCTGCACTTGACGAACAGTGTTGAAGTAGAGGGTCTGACCCAAGCTTTTTTTGAAAATAGAACTTGGCCGCTGAGCAACATAGGCTTGTAAAGCGGCATTGAATTCTGCCCCGCCTGTATCGGCATTGGCACCAGTGAAAATTAGCTGCGCGTCTGGAAGCTCGTCCAATGCCGCCAATAATGCCTGCAATTCTGAGCGACCGAAATCTTCTTTCAAAGTAGTGGGATGCAACGTGATCAGGTAAGTAGAGACACCATCAGATAAGCCCAATGCTGCAAAAACATCGGCTCGCGACATCTGTGGTATGTTGTGCAACGCATCAAGCCCCGGGCTGCCCACATTTACTACGCGCCAGGGTTCTTCTCCCATCTGAAGCACATTCTGCGCCGCATCATCGGTCGACGTACAATGCAGATGGCTTAGTTTTGTAATCGCATGCCTGAAGGCGTCGTCATAGGCTTCTTCGGTGACATCACCACCGCACAAATGGCAAACGGGAAATCGATGAAGGGCCGCGGCTGTGGCAGCCCCTAGAACCTCGAACCGATCGCCCAGAAGCACGACCCAATCGGGCGCCAACCGCCCGAGAGCCTGAGCTACGCCCATGGTTGCAAGCCCTGCACTGACTGCCGGGCCAGTTGCAGTGCTGCTATCAAGGTACATCTCAACTGTCTGATCGACTCGAAATCCGTCTTGTTCAATTTCTGAAATCGTGGCGCCTTGTGACGTTGCGAGGTGCCCTCCCCCTGCGATAATACTCAACCTCAGCCCATCACAGTCAGCAATTTTGTACATAGGCCAACGTAGTAGTGAATAATCCGCACGACCTGTCGTGATGCAGGTCACATGGAGGTCTGAATCTTGCACCTGTCGCTCCTGAAAATGTCTTGTTTCTGCTCGGTTTCTATTTCATTCGCTCGTGCCATGCCACCTGTTTGCAGACTTTTTTGCTGCTTGACCAGAGGCCAAAATTACCGGAAAAGCCGCATCATTAGAAATGGAGTGTCCTATGGAGCAGAAGGATTTATCACCCCTTGCAACGGGGCGAGTTGAAAGCCTTTTCCAAAGTGATCTCTGGGCTAAACGCGACGAGATTCATCGTGTTATGAATGGCGCGCGCGTTCTAGTTATCGGCGGTGCTGGCTCAATCGGCAGTTCCACAGTCAACGAGATTTTGCCGTTTCGGCCGGCCGCACTGCATGTCATCGATCAGAATGAAAACGAATTGGCAGAATTGGTGCGCAATCTACGGTCGGCGGAATCGCCAATAGACGTAAATGACTTCCGCACGCTGCCACTTGACTATGGTTCGCCCGCATTTCGAGCGTTTGTGAGAAATGAAGGACCCTATAACTTTGTTCTGAATTTTGCTGCCATTAAACATGTAAGATCCGAGAAGGACGGCTACTCAACGCTTCAGATGTTTGAAACAAACATCCTGAAGCAGGCGCGCCTCGTAGAGCTGTTAAAACATGTCGGATTTGACGGAAGATATTTCAGTGTCTCCACGGATAAAGCTGCAAATCCAACATCTTTGATGGGCGCCTCAAAGCGAGTCATGGAACATGTGATGTTCGATGACGGATTGATCGACGGTCTTAACTGCACGATCACTTCTGCCCGTTTCGCAAATGTCGCCTTCTCCAATGGATCTCTACTTCAGAGCTTTGAGAAGCGCCTACAAAAAGACCAACCTTTGGCCGCACCTAAAGGCACGCGGCGTTACTTTGTGTCGCTGAAGGAAAGCGGCCAGCTATGCCTATTGGCCGCGACAACCGCCCCGCACAAGCATATTATGGTACCAGATCTCGACCCAGAAACTGCGCTTGTAGAAATGCAATCCGTTGCCGAAAATGTTCTGATGGCGAACGGTTATCAGCCAAAGCACTACACTGATGAGGCGCAGGCCTGCGTTACGGTATTAGCCGACAAAGCAACAGGGCATTGGCCTTTACTTCTAACTCCATTGTCGACTTCGGGCGAGAAGCCTTACGAGGAATTCGTCGCCAACGGCGAGACCTGCGTTGAGCTAGGATACGATGCTCTTTTAGGCGTTCAATACCTACCGCTCGAAGACGCGGGCGTCATGAGGCAACTTCTTGCTGAAATGCAAGAAATATTCAAGAGGGCTGAATCCGAGGCGATCTCTAAGGAATCCCTGAAAGCTCTGATCGCCCTTGCGGAGCCAGCATTCCTCGACAGCCACAAGGAAACTGGCATGAACCTTGATCAAAGGGTATAGCTATGATCCCCCTGTGCATTCCGAATATTTCTGGCAACGAAGGCAAATATCTCGCCGAGTGCGTGTCCTCGACTTTCGTGTCATCCGTAGGCCCATTTGTGGACCAGTTCGAAGCGAGAACCAAAGAGGTAACCGGCGCAGCCTGGGCAGTCGCAACCTCGGCAGGCACGACGGCTTTGCACACCGCCTTGCATTCGTTGGGTGTAGGCCCCGGAGATCATGTGATCATTCCTTCACTGACATTTATTGCTACGGCAAACGCAGTCTCGCACTGCCATGCGGCGCCGATCATCATTGATGTCGACGAAGAACGTTGGGGTATGGATGCAAGCCTCTTGTCTGAGTTGTTGGCACGCGAATGTACCCGCGATGCGAGTGGAGTTTTGCGTTATTCTAAGACAGGTGGGGCAGTCAAAGCAGTCATGCCTGTTTTCGCAATGGGGCTGCCCGCAGATATGGATGCGATTGTTACTGTAGCTAAGTCTCATAAACTGCCCATCGTCGCCGATGCTGCCGCTGCTATTGGCGCCACTTACAAAGACCGACCTCTTGCGCAGATGGGTGCGGATCTGACGGCATTGTCCTTCAACGGAAACAAGCTGGTGACATCAGGAGGAGGAGGTGCGATCGTCTCGGGAAAAGACGTCGGTGGAGCGGAGATCAAACACCTGACGTCGACTGCGCGTGTCGGTGCCGCATATGATCACGACATCATCGGCTTCAATTACCGAATGACAAATGTACAAGCCGCAGTGGGTGTCGCCCAGCTTGAACGTCTTGATGAGTTTCTTCGAAACAAGGCCAAGATCGCCGCAACTTATGCCAGCCAATTTGAGGACTTGAATGGAGTTCTTTCGTTTCCCTCGCCCGATGACAGCAACGGTTCAAATTGGCTGTCGGGTATTTATCTTCCGGATGCGTCGCTTGCGTTAATGTCTCAGTTGCGAGAAGCGCTTTCGCACAATGGGATCGAAGGCAGGGCCTTCTGGAAGCCCATTCACATGCAAGCCCCATATAAGAGCTGTCCGCATATGTTGAGCGGAAGATCAGAAGCCATCTGGGAACGTGTTCAACCATTGCCCTGCTCCACCCATCTCGAGGATCTTGAACAAGAACGCGTGATTGAAGCCGTGCGGTCTGTTCTGGGGCGGATCTAGTCTAAGTGCCACCAATATCTGATAAAAACCTTGAGCTTTTCATCAGCGCGATAGAGAAGATAGAAGACTTCGAAAAGCAAGGTGTAGTAACGCGCTGGCGCTATCGTGGCTTTCATGTCTGGCCAATCGTCAAGTATGTAATTGTGAAACAGATGGTTTTTGCGATGAACCGCAACTACTCATCTTCCGACCGGTACAAGCGATATCCGAATTTCGCCAAGCGCAACCGGCTTCGACCCGCTTATTCGAGGCTATTAAGTAGAAAGCCAGCCGATAGTCTTCGGTCCGTTGACACTCTGCCGATCGAACAGTTGAAGAGCCACAAATACTGGTGTCTTGGTTCGGGATCAGGTTTTTATGATTTGGATGGTGAAAAGGCAAGCCAGCATCACCACGCGCTTCGCGTCGCGTTGATGGAAAATGGGCACCGGAGCATCGGGCTGTACTCAGGGTTCGATCCCGATGCTATGCCAGCTCGCTCGGAATATGGACCTCATGCTTCGCTAGACCCGTTTATTAAAAATGTAGCGCTAACAGCACGAGTACCGAAACTTTCGCACGCGTTTTTGTATAAGCACTTCAAATCACTAGAGTCGGTTGTCAGTCTGACCGGCCATGGTGACACCGAACTGTGTGCTTTCGTCGACACAGTAATTGGGAGAGTTGATCACGCGGCAAACTGCTTTACTTACCTTTTCCGTTCCATGCGGCCGGATGCAATAATTACCAGCAATTATGCGTCGTTTTATGGTTGGGCACTGGCACACGTTTGTCGGCTATACGATATTCCGTACATTGACATCCAGCACGGCATCGAGGGACGTTTCAACGGGTCCTACTATTTCAAAAAAACGCCAAAAATGGATTGGTCGACTTGTCCTACAGCGCATATGTGCTGGACTGAGTCAGACGCCGAAAGCTTCATGAGGCAGAACGCCAAACGCCGTGCTGCGGTCGTTGGTCCGACATGGGAACAGTTTGCCAAGTTTTTGCCTGATCAATCTGACCGCAACCGCAGAACCCTTTCCGACTTTCAATCGCGTAACGGGCCATTAGTGCTATTTGCAGCGCAACAATCTGATGACATTCTGTTGGCCCAAAAATTGCACCAATCCGGCCTCAACATATTATTTCGTTGTCATCCTCTACGAAAAGACGAAACCGAAAAACTTGTGGATGCGACGCAACTAGCGGCGCTGGGATGCTCCTTGGCATTTGAGACACCGCTTCCGTCACTTCTTGATGCAGTTGACGGTGTTATAACGGGATACTCTGCCGTAATCCTCGAAGCATGCCTCAAAGGCGTGGCGGTGTTGGCAACCGGCAGTTATGCTAGCCTTCTGGAGGCAGACTACGCGCGTGAGCTCGACGGACTCCTCACCATCAAATCCGGCATAGCGGGTGATGAAAAGATTTACGCAGTACTAGAATGGGCACGACGAATAGAGCGTGAGAGATCTAGAAAAGTGCAGTCAAGGAAATCGTACTCGGACGCATTGGAAGCTCTGGGAATCACCCAATAGGAAAACGACCCTTCAAAAGTGTGGAGACACTAGTGGTCACGCGACAGTATTTTGGCAAATACCTTCATGCGCGATACCTGATTGCGCATGCTGGGAAGTCGGTGACCATCATGGTAGATAAAGTTGGAAACCATATCAGGCAACCCGGGTTTTAGTCCTTCTGGATCCGCCGCAATCTCGATTGGATTCACTTGGAATGATTCCCGACATTGCTCTGTAAGCGTTTCAAGTGGCTTTAATCGCAGCCGCCTGTTGGCAGTAGCTATTTCGACATTCCAGTTTCCACCAGACCGCCAATCTGCAAAACAACTAAAGAGCGATTGATCTCCGACTAACCCGCAGCTAGCGAACCGTGATCCGTCCGGATGCCAGGGGATTTCACCTTGCCTTACTGCCCCGGAAATTAAGACCTCACCTAAATTCTCGGAGGCCTGACCGAGATAGAAGGCCATGTCAAAAACATGTGACGAATTTGCGTAAGGAAGATTCGCCAAAACCTCAGGTGGGTGCACACCCAAAGATTCGAGCCTGTCTGGTAGTTCTGTGAACTCGAAGTGGATCAATTGCGCACCGCCATCTTCATTGATGAGATCTAATGCATGCTGGGTTGATTTGAAGAATCTTCGGTTGTACGCAACGCGAATGCAGTCTTGCCGATCAAGCTCTGCCAAGGCTTGCATATCCTCAAGGTCTATGCCTCCGGGTTTCTCGACAAGGATTGACTTTATGCCCGCGTCAAGAAGTGAGGCGCAAACCGCAGACAATTGGTTCAAATTTACCGCCACAATTGCTGACGCGCCGCGCACATCCGTTTTCTTGAGCTGCTCTGTAAGCAGGCCTGTTCCGGCTATTATACCGGTTTCCGCTTCAAACCGTTTTGCAGAGTCAACACCTCGCCCCAAACAACGAAAGGAGATGCCCAGATATCTTAGAGTCTTGGCGTAGGCGATTGCCATGTTGCCTGCGCCAACTAGTACGATGTCCACAATACACCTCCGATTACTGAGTGTTCGTTTCACATCAGTCTCTTCAGATGAGGTCAACTACAATCTGAAGGCAAAGAGTGATAATGGTCTTACGGTCGGATTCGAATACCAATGATCAAGCTACAATTTGATGCATAGCGTCAGGTTTCCCAACTATTGGATTACGGTTTCCGCGAGAGCGATGGCTGCGAGGCAGACCTTTGGACAGCAGTCAAAGCGCGTCGCAACGCGCCTCCGGCCCTAGAGCGTGCCGAACATGATCTCGATGCGGTTTCGCCGCTTGAATCGGCGCTTGTCATATTTGAACGGGGTCTTGCGCTACTTTCGGACCAGATTGCAAGCACGTATCCCTTTGTCTCGCAGTGCTTCCCGGAACCTGTCGGCATCGTAGCCGCGTTCCCCAAGCAATCTTTTGACATTTGGAAGGCTGCCAGGCAGCGTGTGTGCGCCAATTTCGTCGCTCACCTGTCCAGCGGTGACAAGCAGGTTGAACGGGCGCCCTTAGCTATCGCAGATGGTGTGCGATTTGGAGTTCATGTCGCCCTTGGCTCGACCATTCAGACGATCACGCCACCTTTTTGGCAACCACTCTGGTCGCGGTACAGTGTGCTTTTAGATAGGCCGCGTCGATCATAACAACCTTTTGCGCGCCGTATTCGGCACCAAGCTCAGCCATTATCCGCGCAAGAACCTTTCCTGCTCCAGCACTTCCATCGGCTGTACAAGGTCTTGCGCGGGCCATATGCGACAGGAGCCTCACGCCAGCGCAAACCATGCGGATGAATAAGATTATTTCGCTCAACACGCACATGTTGTCGACTCCGGGCCTGCGGAGTTGCGGACTCAGATCGTGATGATTTGCCCACATTAGATTTTAATCAGAATAGTGAAGGAAACCGCAACGATCGGAAACACCATCACACCGGATACCTCCGCTCAAACAAACTGGTCTAAGAGCCGACCGGTTCGGCGTTGGATGTAGACGGCAAGTGTAGCTATCGATAGACAACTTCCACAGGGTCAAACCGAAAACGAGGGCCCGAGGCAACCCAGGCAACAGGAAGAAACTATGAAGCGCTGTGCAATTGTACAATTTGAACCGCGCCATGAAGAAGTTATCCCCAGCTTGGTGGCCGCCTGTAATGCCAACGGGTACCGACCACGAATCTTTCTGCATCGCCGGATCTTAAAGCTGCGCGGAGATATCATGGCCTTGGTGCCGGGATTGGAATTTGATGTTGAGTATGTGCCTTTGAGCACACCGGATTACCGGGCTGCGGATGCACCAAAACATATCAAGTCTACTATGGCTGCAATTGAAGCGGCCGAACATGACTTCGTCCTGATGGCCTCTTTGAGTCGTCCAAAAGCGGCAAGCTGGGCGCATGGAGTGAAGAAGCCATTGATCATGGTCCTGCATAATCTGGATCAGTTCAGCCAGATGGCACCCCTGCGCGAGACGCTTCAGATGCCAAATGCGCGCTACATCAGCCTGAGTGCACATGTCACGGCTGAATGGATCAGCCGGGTGGGCAAAGCCCATATGGACAGGATCGCGACGTTGGAGCCGTTTTATTGGATCGATGATCCGGAACCAAAGTTGGGCCAGCCGCGTCAGGTCGTGATCCCCGGCAACGTTAACATGCGGACACGTGATTACCCTGGCCTGCTGGATCTTCTTGGCAATCGACCGGACGCCTTTCAGAATCTGCATTTCATCCTGCCGTCAGGAGGCGGAGATCGCGCCAAGGTTGAAAGTGAGATCCAGGACCGAAAGCTTGACGCGCGTTTTACGTGCGTGCCTTTGGACAACAGCGGGCAGGTCGGGCATGCCGCGTATTTTGACGCACTGGCGGGCGCTCAGGTGATACATCCGCTCATGCCATTTGACTATGAACAATATCAACGGATCAAGATCACATCTGCCCTGTCCTCTTCAGGTGGATTCTGTGTGCCGATCGTCATGGACCGCTGGTCAGAGGCCTGTTACCGACCACCAATGCTGATTGCTGACAATGGGTTGGAGGCAAGCCTGACCCGCATTTCAGGGGCGAGTGATGCAGAACTCGGCGATCTGCAGGTAGCACTGAAGTCTTACCGCCGATCTGCACTTGCAAACGGAGCTGTCGGGCTACGACGGCTAATTGAACAATAAGTGCCTCTATCCGGTTCACTCTCAGCCTTTTAGATCCACCTACCACCGAGTTGGAAATCACCCAAGTTGGCAACATGATGCCGCGCCGTACTTTTTTCGTTCCTACGCGAAATTCGCAGTTCAGAACATCTGCAAAACCGTTATTCTCAATGAGCACCACATGACATGCGGTCTGGCGGATCACCAGACTGAAGCGTCGGATCAAAGGAATAGAATGACACGAAAGCTAGCGATCCTGACGGTCAAAGATGAAGGCGCGTTCCTGTTGGAATGGCTCGCCCATCATCAGATGGTTGGTTTCACTGATTTTCTGATCTTCTCGAATGATTGCGCGGATGGCACCGATCTGATGTTGCACCGACTCGAAGAGATGGGGCAAATCACTCATGTCAGCCATGAAGCCAAGCCCGATAAGAGCGTACAGTGGCAGGCTATGAAACAAGCCGCCAAACATCCTCTATTGAAAGAAGCAGACTGGATACTGGCGCTCGATATTGATGAGTTTGTAAATATCCATATTGGCGACGGCTCATTAAACGCGCTCATCCATAGCCTCCCCGAGGCGGATGCGATCACGCTCACCTGGCGGCTATTCGGAAATGCAGGGATCGTTTATTTTGAAGATGCGCCGGTGACCGAACAGTTCACTTCCTGCGCCCCCAAACCCATCCTTTGGCCGTGGCGCGCCTCAATGTTCAAAACGCTTTATCGCAACAACGGGATTTACCGTAAACCAGGCATTCATCGGCCAATTTCGCCTGATCAGACCCGCGTGGATGAGGCGCGCTGGTATGATGGATCAGGCCGTTTGCTTGGTGGCGATCATCGCCGCCAGCGGGTATTTTCCAACTATACGCAAGATACGACCATGAGGGTTCAGCTTAACCATTATGCTTTGGGCGCGATGGACTCCTTTCTGCTCAAACGTGCGCGTGGACGTGGGGTGCATTTCAAAGAGAAAATCGGCATGGATTATTGGGTCGATTACAACTTTAACAGCGATCAGGACGTCTCTATTTCCCGCTACCAATCGGCACGGGCTGCTCGGGTTACCGAGCTAAAATCAGATGCCACACTGAAGAAGCAACATGACAAGGCCTGCGAATGGCGGCACAAGCGATTTAAGGAACTTTTGGAGTCAGAACCTGAACGCGCGTTTTTTGCTCGCCTGATGATGGCTGGCCAAACCACACCTCTGACGGAGCATACGGCCCGTCAGCTTATTTCAGTTGCCATGCGCGCGAACCAGAAAGCCGCCGCAGAGTCCGAGTAGGAGCCTTCCTTCGTGCCGCAATCATCAAAAACTCATCCTGAATATCTGTCTACTCGTGCAGGCCGTACGCGGCGGATATTTCAGGTCGGTTTCAACAAGTGCGGCACAAGGTCGATTTCCGCCTTTCTAGATAACAACGGCATTCCGACGGTTCACTTCAAGCGTGGCAATCTGGCCCGCGCGCTCGCTAACAATCTTAAGTATGGCTATGCGCCGCTCAATGGCATTGACCGTTGGGTCGGCTACACCGACATGCAGATGGTAAGCGGCTCGCGCGTGATTGAAGGTTGCCGTTATTTTCGTCAACTCGCGGCATATTATCCCAATTCCTATTTCATATTGAACACTCGAGACAAAGACAGGTGGATCGCAAGTCGCCGAAACCATGGCAATGGGTTTTATGCCGAGCGTTATCGTAAGGGTATGAATTTCGAGTCGGTTGATCAGGTAATTGATCATTGGTCAGAAGAATGGGACCGGCATCATCAGGAGGTGCCCGAATTTTTTAAGGACCAACCGGATAAATTATTGATATATAATATAGAAACAGACAGCCCTGACCAGATGTCCGAGTTCCTTGCGCCTGATTTTGAGACTGATCCGACTTTCTTCGGCCATGAGGGTAAAACGTCCGGAGGCAATGACGCCGACGATGCGGTTTCTCCGAATTGAGATGTCATGGCCTGCTTATTTAAGCAGCATAAGAAATCGAGTGTGGGCGAGAACGAAAGGTTCGGTCGCCAACTCTCTGACGAATGAATGCGACTTAAAACTTGCCCAGCTTAGCTGGCTAACGGAGTGACAAGACTGAACAGGCAGGCTGCGCCGCCGCGCACCTTTTGATTGCCTTGTTTCCTATTGTGTCGGCGATGCTCTTGCGTTTGGCAATCTTTTGGAAAGGCCGTTGATTTCGACAATTTGGGCAATGAGCGTCGTAACTGTTGGTTTACTCTTGGTGCTGTTAGAGCACAAAATCCAGACCAATATCGAGGCAGTGTGCACTGTGGGTGATCCAGCCCATAGAAATCAAATCAACACCGGTGTTCGCCACAGCCCGCACATTATCTGGGGTTATCCCGCCTGAAGCTTCGGCAATGGCTTGACCATCAATCATGCCTATAGCTTCGCTTAAGGTTCTTGGATCCATGTTATCCAGAAGCACCGCATCAACACCGATTTTCAGTACTTCGGCCAACTGCTCCAGCGTGTCGACCTCGATCTCGATCTTGACCATATGACCGACTGTCTCTTTGGCCCGCGTCAAGGCCGGGCGGACACCCCCGGCTATGGCGATGTGGTTGTCCTTGATCAGCACCGCGTCACTTAGGGAGTAGCGATGGTTCATGCCGCCGCCTGATCGCACAGCGTATTTCTCTAACGCCCGCAAACCGGGCGTTGTTTTTCGGGTACAGACGATGGCAGCACGCGTGCCTTCGACGCGGCGAACCATATCGGCAGTCACACTTGCAATACCCGATAGATGACCCAAGAAGTTGAGCGCCGTACGTTCAGCAATCAGCAGACTGCGCGACGGCCCTTTGAAAGTGGCGATCACTGCGCCGGGCGCGACTGTCCCACCATCCTCGACATGGCGGATTACTTTGATCGCCGGATCTATCAGCTCACAAGCCAATTCAGCACAATCCAGACCGGAAATACATCCGGATTGACGCGCGCAAGCCACAACTTCGGAAACATGATCCGAAGGAATAACAGCCGAAGAGGTGACATCTCCGGCGAGGCCCAAATCTTCATCAAGTGCGCGGCGGATCACCGGCTCCAGCATCGTTCGGGGCAACGGGGCTAGGGGCATGATAGTCATTTCTCAAGCAGTCCTCAAAAAGGGTTCCTGACTGGTCAAACTCGCATGAGCAAGTACTTCGGTCAGAGTCATCAAAAGAGATTGCGCGTTCGCCTCAGGATTAGGGAAGTCACTTCGGTAGTGTCCGCCCCGCGATTCTCGGCGCAGATCGGCAAAGACCGCGATCGAAAGCGCGACTAGTGCCGGGTCAGAAGCGCAGGCAGCGGTTTCGACCAACGGCAACAACTTTGAAATGGCAAAACGTAGGCCCGTCTGGTCACGGATCACACCCAGATATTTTGAAACCAAAGGCCGGACAAAGCTTGGATCAGAATTAGGCAGCACGTCCACCGCAGGAGCAAGTGAGAGATTTCGCAATTCACTCGTGGCAACATCATTTGCGGCACGGCGTCCCATCACCACTGCCTCCAGCAGTGAATTGCTAGCAAGGCGATTGGCACCATGCAGGCCAGTCGCCGCGCATTCACCTATGGCCCAAAGGCCTGACAGAGTGCTTCTTCCATACTCATCAACGGCGATACCGCCCATGTGGTAATGCGCAGCCGGAAGTATCGGTATGGGATCGCGCGCCGGATCAATTCCGGTTGCTGCGCACAATGCATGGATGCCAGGGAACCGCTGGACAAATTCGGCACCAAGCGCGGCACGAGCATCAAGAAACACTCGCCCACCTTCCAATATGACCTGATGCACGGCACGAGCCACCACGTCGCGCGGGGCCAGTTCAGCCCCCGGAATATGCGACATGAAGCGCTTGCCGGTTTGGTCAATCAGAATTGCGCCTTCGCCCCGGACGGCTTCACTGACCAATGCCAGTGGTGTCTGCTTGGCATCCAGCGCTGTGGGATGAAACTGGACAAATTCCATATCGCGCAACGCTGCCCCGGCGCGGGCGGCCATCATGACACCCTGGCCGAAATTACCTGAAGGGTTGGTGCTGACACCAAACAGACCGCCGCAACCGCCTGTCGCCATAACGACCTGAGATGTGCGCAATACCTCTGCTTGGGCATCTTTTTGCAGATGAACGCCTGTGACGTGTCCGTCTAGCGTCAACACCCGTCGGGCTTCGACTCCGGTCAAGCAAGTGATCGACTGGCATTGCAACACGGCACTCGCAAGGGCCGATGTGATTTCGGCTCCGGTGCGGTCGCCGCCTGCATGCAGTATGCGGCGGCGGGAATGCGCGGCCTCGCGCCCCAAGGCATATGTGCCGTCGGCGGTTCTATCGAAACGAACGCCATGTTTCTCTAAACCAGTGATCGCCTTTTGCGCTTCGCAGAGAATGGCCGACGCCAGGGTTTCGTCGCACAGCCCGTCGCCCGCCCGCAAAGTATCGGCCAAGTGTTGCGCAGGATCACCATCCGTGCCTAGTTCGGCGGCAATCCCTCCTTGAGCCCAAGCGCTGGAACATTCCTGGCCCAGCCCTGCACGGGTGATTAGTACTACGGGTTGTGGAGCTAGTTCCAGCGCTGCCGTCAGCCCGGCGATGCCGCCACCGATGATGGCAGTTCGACCATGAAGCCCTTCGAGCCAGATCATTTCACTGCCAGCATCCGTTCTACCGCGCGGCGCGCATCTTCGGCGATGGCCGGATCGACGGTGACTTCGTGATGGCCCAGTTCCAATGCGTTGCGAATGTTGCGCAGACTAATGCGCTTCATATGTGGACACAGGTTACAGGGGCGCACGAATTCCACCTCAGGATGGTTCAGCGCCACGTTGTCGCTCATCGAGCATTCGGTCAGCAGGCAAACCCGCGTCGGTTTTTTGTCGCCGACGAAATCCGACATGACTGCGGTAGAGCCAGAAAAATCTGCTTCGGCAACCACTTCGGGCGGGCACTCAGGATGGGCTAGGACCGTAACACCCGGCCACGCTTCGCGCATTTCACGTATATCGGCTGGAGTAAACAGTTCGTGCACCTCGCAATGTCCATGCCATGCGATCAATTCGACATCGGTCTCTTTGGCGACGTTCTTGGCGAGATACTCGTCCGGGATCATCAACACGCGCGGCACTCCGAGGGATTCCACCACCTTTACTGCGTTGCCCGACGTGCAGCAGATATCCGATGCCGCCTTCACCGCTGCCGAAGTGTTTACATATGTGATCACCGGAACGCCGGGATGGGCTTCGCGCAGAAGCGCAATATCCTCGGGTGTGATGGAATCCGCCAGTGAACACCCCGCCCCCAAATCTGGGATCAGCACTGTCTTATCAGGATTCAGCAGCTTGGCAGTTTCCGCCATAAAATGCACACCAGCCAACACAATGACATCGGCATCAACCTCGACAGCTTCGCGCGCAAGCGCAAGGCTGTCGCCCACGATATCGGCAACTCCGTGGAAGATCTCCGGCGTTTGGTAATTGTGGGCGAGGATGACCGCATTCCTCTCACGCTTGAGATCAAGGACGGCTTCCAGATCATCTTCAAACAGCATCCATTCGGGTTGCGGGATGATCTGCTTTACCCGGTCGTAGAGGTCTGGAAGGCGAAAATCTTTCATTGGCTTCTCCATTTATACTCGCATCGAGTATATTGGGGCCATGCTTATTCTCGATTCGAGATTATGTCAAGCGAGGTTCAGGACCGGGAGAGAGGTAATCTGACGCCCGACAGCATGCGAGCCTCTAGAATGGCCGGCCTATATCGGAACAGGCGCGCCGGGCGACCACCGGTGCCGCTGGACATTTCGCCGGTATCTTCAATCAATTCCTGCTGATCAATCTGGCGGCGAAAATTGGGTTTGTGCAGGTGTAGACCAGACAGCGCTTCGACTGTGCGCTGTAACTGCAGCAAGGTGAAGCTTTCGGGCATGAGCTCGAACACCACCGGAGAGTATTTTATCTTGGCCCGCAAGCGAGATATGCCGGTGGCGAGAATGCGACGGTTGTCCGCTTCCATGTGACGACCGAATTCAGGAGTGTCAACAAGCCCTGCTTCGTACATCAGCTCATAACGTTGCAAAACCAGTTCTTCGTTCCAAGTCTTCCCATTCAAACCAAACAGATAGTCCACACGCTGCAGTTTTAGCGGATCACTTCCTGCCCAAGCTGAGATACGTTTGATAATTTGCAGTAGCTCTTCTGGGCTGCGATCACGATGATCCTCCCATGGGAAGTACTGATACCAGCTACGCCATGCCGGACGTCCAGCACCGGTAGTATCCTGCTCCCGCACCAGACCGAGATAGCTGATCGAGATACGCTGAGAGTTGTCGGCATAACCCGAGCGTGGATCGCGATCCTTGTCTGCAAAGGTATAAAGCTGTTCAAGATATCCCACCGGATGGCCGGTCTGCGCCTCAATCCAGGCCCGCAAGCCGCTTTGCAAGCTGCGGTGTGAAGATTCGAACGGTCCCGAAGGTAGCGCGTTACCGCCACGCAAGGTCATGACACGCGGCTGATCATCAGTCACGGCGATTAGGATTGCGATCAGTTCGGCAGGGGCTAGTCCACTTGGCAAGGAATTTCCTGTTTGTAGAATGTCGCGAAGCGTTGGTTAGAATGTGCGTTCTAACCCAAATTTAGTACCTTGGCTTGAAGAAAAATACAGTTTGACGGGTGCTTCTTCAGAGAACAAGCATTTCTGGCCCAGTTAATCGTCCCACTGTTCTAACATCAGGTTACTACTTTCGGTCCAATGAACCTGAAATACAGTTTCGTCTCACGACTTGAGAAGTGTCGCAAGATATGGGTTCGGGCTGACCAAACAGCCAGTTGAGGTGTTCGTTTCGCTAAGGTAGTTCTCAGAACGGTCGTATATATGATCTTTTTAAAGGCTGCCGTTTCCGCAAAGACATTATTGATTACACTAAATACTTCGATTTGCGACACACAGTGTCTTATCGAAATTTGGAAGCGATCATAGCATATCGCAGCTAAAGTCTGACCACGTCACATTCGACAGTTGGGTTGTGAAGCTTCCTCCAGTTCGAAGATACCCATCCGACCCGCGGCGCTAAGCGGCCAGTTTTTTGAATTGTTGTACGGGACAGGGTCCAGGAGTGAATTGAAATCCACGGATCAGGACCTCTAGGTAGTTTGATATCTTGGCTGATGTTCACAAATTGCAAGTTTCAGCACATCTCAGTTTGATTTTTGCGTCATGCGCTTTGGCTTTCTTAGGCTGAAGATTCTGATCCCGCATTGACACCACGGATGAAAGAGTCCGCGCACGGCGGTAACAATCCAGCAGTCGTTCGGGCGGGGCATTCTGCTGCTCCGATACCAGCACTACTGGTCGAAAACTTCTCCCGGTCCAATAGTCAGAAAGAGAGAGGCCCAGGGCAGCAAAACCCTGAGCCAGCTTTCAATCGGACGGTCCCGTCTCAGCCGCCACTCGAGTTTGCTAACCCGGGCTGGGCAAAATCATTGGCGGGTGGCGTCAAATCCTGCGCACCGGTGCCGGGCATCAACTCGAAACCCAAATCAAATTGATCCAGGGTCGAAGCCAGTTGCGCTACGATCTCGGCGTTGCCCTCAGACTGCGCGGTGCCATCAGCGAGCATCTCGGTCAATCTGCGCTCACCGGTCATGACCATTTCTAGGTCCGTGCGGCTCAGACTGATCGAAAGATCGGCGTCTTCCGCCACCTGATCGACGATATGAGTCAGGGTGGCATTGCTCATCTCGACAAAGATGTTCTCGTCCCGGTCGGGGATCGACAGGTTGATGGTGAACTCCATATCGGCGGCTTTGGCGCTATTGACGCGAATGGCCAGAAAGTCGAGCCACATCGTGGTCTGCATCGCCTTTATCGTATCGGGACCGGTAGTCTCGATGGTAGCGCCCTGCGGAATACCGTTGCGCAGTTCGAACGCCGCGCCAAGGAACGAGTTGCGGACCGAAGGGCTTTCCTTCTGATACCCGATCTGCTCGAACGCGTCGGCCAACAGGTCCTTGGAGGCCTGGTTCTGTGGTTCGGCGTAGACCAGTTTGTTCAGAATCTCGGTTGCTTCAAGGTATTTGCCGGTGTCGACTAATTCCTGCCCTTTCGACAGGATCGGTTGGGCGCCGCCCATCATCTCGACAAACAGCGGAGCGCTGTCTTCTGGCGACAGAGGTGTCAGCGTGGTGGGATTGGCATCCCAGTAGCCCAGATAACGGTTTATCACCGCCCGGCTGTTATGCTCGACCGAGCCATGATAGCTGCGCGCGGCCCATTGCTGCTGCAGGCTTTCCGGCACGTCATAGACGTTGTGAATCTGATTAATGGTCACGCCTTTGTTGGCCAGATTCAGTACCCCGTTGTTAAGATTTGCGTAAGTGTCACGCTGCGCACGCATCACTTCTTGAATGCGCTCATTTCCGTAACGGGGCCAAGAGTGAGAGGCGAACATCAACTCGACATCCTGCCCAAACTTGTACAGCGCGTCATTGACATGCTTGGACCAGCTCAGCGCATCGCGCACCAGTGCGCCACGCAAGGTATAGATGTTGTGAATTGTGCCAGTGATGTTTTCCGCCGCCCAGAATGCCTTGAGGTCGGGGAAATAGGTATTCATCTCAGCAGGTGCTTCAGTACCCGGTGTATTCTGGAAGATCATACGCACGCCGTCTACGATGATCTCTTCATACGCGTCCGAGACATGGCGGGTCGGTTCGATCAGGCCCGTGGTGCCAGCCGAGATGTTCTTGCCGATGGACTGATCCACATGACCGAACGGGCTGCGTGGCAGCAATACGCCGTATTGGAAAAACAGACGGCGGTTCATCACGTTGCCCGCATAGATGTTTTCGGAAACCGCATGTTCCATGAAACCTTCGGGCGCGATCACCTCCACGCCGTTTGCCACGTCCTCATCGGTGATCACTCCGCGCACACCGCCATAATGGTCGGCGTGGGAATGCGAATAGACAACCGCCTTGACCGGCAGTTCGCCCACGGTGTCGTTCAGCAGCTTCAGCGCTGCGGCGGCAGTTTCCTTGGAGGCCAGCGGGTCAAAGATGATCCAGCCGGTATCGCCACGAATAAAAGTGATGTTGGACAGATCGAAGCCACGCACCTGATAGATGCTGTCGTCGAGAAGCTCGTACAGGCCGAAATTCATGTTTAGGATCGCCTGACGCTGCAACGACGGGTGGATCGAGTCGAACTCTTTGCCCTCGAGCAGATAGTCATAGCTGCCGATGTCCCAGGCGACGGTGCCATCCTCGGTTTTGATCTGGCGGTATTCTGGAACCGCAATTAGCCCCTTGCGGCTTTCTTCAAAGTCACGCTCGTCATCGAACGGCAGGTTATTGCGTTGGGTTTGCTGGAATTCGATCGTGTAATCCGAGGGCAACTTGCCCTTCGGGTCAAAGTGCTGAGGACTATCATCCTGCGCGACGGCAAGACCTGAGGTCAGCGTCAAAAGGGTGACGGTCAAGAGTAAGGTGGTTCGGCGTGGCATATATAATCGGTTCCTATCATGAACGCTTCAAAAGAGATCGCAGCGCAGGAGGTCTGACGGGACGAACCACGAGGTTGAAATTCGTCCCGCCGGTGCATTGACCTCCAGAAGTGCCGAGATGCGCGATCTTTTGGAAGCCGGGTGCCTGCCTGTACGACCAGCAGTGCGGCCCTCTTATCCGCAGAATTTTTCCCGAGAAGTGCAAACATGTTGCCACATGTCGAAAAACACATGTATCAACGAGGCCAACATAATGGTTTTCCTTGGTTTTCCCGAGGCAGAGGGATATTGTAGTGGATACTACCGAGCGCGAAATTCGGGTACAGATGCAACGTATCCTGGATCATCCGGATTTCACCGCCAGCCCCAAACGCCGCGCATTTCTGAACTATATCATCGAGGAATATCTGGCCGGTCGTTCAGATCAGATCAAAGGCGTGTCGATTGCCATGTCCGTCTTTGACCGCGACGAAAGCTTCGACCAGCAGGTCGATCCGATTGTCCGATTTGAGGCGCGGCGACTACGGCAGGAGATTGACACCTACTATGCCGGGCCCGGTCGGGGCGACCCGTTACCTCTCACCATACCCAAAGGAGGATACGCGCCGCGGTTCGCAAAATCTTCACTGCCGAGCCCTGATCAGGCACCTGCTGACGCCCGGCCAAATGCCGGGTTCAGCGGACGACGACGCGCTGGGATTGGACTGGCTGTCGCCTTTGGCCTGGCATTGTTTGGGCTAATCTGGGGATTGACCCGTTCAGGGACGCCAGAGGAACATGCAAATCACAGCTTGCCCAAAGGGCCCGTCGTGGCTGTACTGCCCTTTGAAACTCTGGGAGATGGCCCCGAGTACCTCGCCGATGGTCTTACCCGGCAGTTGACGACCGAGTTGATCCGGTTCCGGGACATCTGGGTCTTGCCCCTTGGCAGCACACTGCATTCTGGTGAAACCGAGATTGATACGGCGAGCTTGCGTACAGAATTCAACGCCGATTTCGCGCTGGAAGGCAATGTGATGGACAGGAGCGACACCTTGCGCCTTTCCGCACGCCTCATTGATCTGAAAGACCGAAGATATATCTGGTCGCAAAGCTACGAGGTCAGCAATACCTCCAAGGAGATCTATGCGGTACAGGACAGCATTATCCGAGATGTAATGGGTAAACTGGCCGGGAAATACGGGCTACTGACGCTTGGCGCGATGCGAGATGCCGATAGAATTCCACCCAACAATCGCGATGCTTATGAATGTGTGCTTGGTTATTACAGCTATCAGGTAACCATCAATCTGGATCGCCATGCCGAAATCAAATCCTGCATCCTGAACGCGCTTGAGAAGGCTCCGGATTATGCCGAGGCTTGGGCGGTGCTGTCGAACCTGTATCTGCAACAGATACGTTTTGGGCTGGGCGGAAATCGCGAACAGATTCTGGCCGCAGCCGATGCCGCAGCACGCCGGGCGGTCGAGATCGACCCAAATCTGGCGGCGGGACATCTGATGATGGCCAATATTCGGTTCGTGCTCGGTGATTTTGCTGGGTTCCGCGAGGCCGGGCAACGGGCGATTGACCTGAATCCGAATGACACCGACATTCTGGCCCATTACGGGATGCGTCTGGCGTTCAGTGGCGAATGGGACAAAGGACTTGCTATTGTAGACCGGGCAATCGCTCTGAACCCTGTGCATCCTCAGTGGTATCTGTTTCCGCGGGTTTTTTACGAGTTCGACCGGGGCGACTATGAAGCGGTGCTGGCACAATTGGAACAAATCGATATGCCAGGTTTCTTCTGGACCCATCTATGGCAGGCCGCGCTACACAGCAAACTGGGAAATGGGGAACAGGCCCAGGCGGCTCTACGCAGCTTGTTGGTTCTACGCCCAGATTTTTCATCTGTTGCATCGGATATACTTGCCATTTGGCAACTTGACGCCACTTTTAAGGAGAACCTGTTGGCCAGCCTCCAGAAGGCTGGTTTGTCAGATTCTTGACCGGCTTATCCAGTTTCCGCACACCTATTCATCGGTGGGTTTCACAGTTATCTGGAATCGCATCACCCTTGTACGCAGCAATAAGTAAACCACGTCAGATGGCTGACTTTATATCATCAGATCGTCGTTCGATTTTCTAGCTTTCACGCAAGCGGGCCAACGGTCGCTGCCGGTCCATATCTGGGATGGTTTGTCAGAGTTGGCGTTTTTTTGGGACGGCCTTTTACATAGTTTCGGCATTGCAAAACACTTTGCTCATCGGTGCTCAACATGCGGAAGTTGATCACCTGTAGCCTGAAAGAAGCGCGCTTCTGGGTGGGATATGTCAATTCGATGCGCCAACATGCAAGGCAATCGAGACGCATCTTTGGAAGATCTGCGCGACACTGTTCACCCACCCAATCAGGCAGGTTTCTTTAACTGTTAAAACTGAAACGTTTATTCGGCATCAGAGCACTCCTTCTCTGGTCAGAATTTACCCCAAATTACGAACTCTGTTCGGGCCCTTTTTTGAGTCAAGGCCAAGGCCCCTTTCGATAAACCACTGAGTAATCTGCAGCCATTACTAGCCCACCACACCGTGACCACGCACCTGCATGCAGTTCACAAGCACATGACGCCGCGCCATTTCGTCATTGTACTGGCCGCGCACAGATCCGACTATGCCACCTGCGATCGCACCCCCGATGACATCTTCCTTCTCGCCAACGACCCAACCAGTGACCGCGCCATCAATAGCGCCGAACGTAGCATCCATTTTACGCTGCCCGGGATTGAAACTCGCGGCCATCAATCGGCATTCAGCCTCATCTGTGTAGAAGGTCGCATTCCTGGTTCCGTCAACCATCAGTGGCTTCTGCATCGGGTACTGAGTGCATGCGGTAAGACTGATGAGAGCAACAAAAATGAACTTTTTCATCGCAGCTTTCCTTTCGGGAATCGAAGTAATTGCTTGGCGTACACGCTAAACTTGCCTGCCTAGGCAAATCTCATTTAGGAAGTTTACGATTGTCGAAAAATAGCCCCGCCATTTTACGCAGCGTAAAATTGCATTTGTTTCGCTGGCTCGGTCGCAAACTTCTCTGGCGCATGAATGCAGCGCCTTTCTTGCGCAGCTAAGTTGGCTAAATAGGCAACTAGATTAACGCGAAAAAACCGTCGGCCGAGCATGCCGACGGCGTGACGGCACGCAGCCGCGTAGGGCTGCGGCACAAGAAAGTCGGCGGCCCGAAAGTCCTTTTTCAATTTTCATAGGGTCTTCTATTCAGCAGCGTAACGCTCCATGTCGGCAAGGCGCGTGTATCCGTCCCGCGTCTGTGGTGTTTTAATGCCTAGAATATTTCCGGCGATTTGGGTCCGGAGAATCTGTGCGGTCCCGCCGCCGATAGTGAACATGCGCACATCGCGATACATCCGCTCCAGAGGTTCACGATCGCTGTAGCCGCGCGCGCCGAACATCTGCAGCGCATCGCTGACCACCTTAATAGCCATCTCGGACGCAAAAAGCTTGGCGCGGGCGGCCATGGTCATATCGGGATACTGACTGCCGTTTGGGCCACGCGATCGTGCCGCTTCATGGAGCAGCAGCCTGGCTGCATGAACTTTCGTGTCCATATCGGCCAGCATCCATTGAAGCCCCTGGAATTCTGCAAGCGGGCGCCCGAACTGTTCACGTTGAACGAGGTAGCGTTTTGCACGTTCAAGTGCCCCTGCCGCAACACCCATAGCAACTGCTCCCGCACCGACGCGTTGCGAATTGTAAGCGTTCATCAGGTCGGCAAAGCCACGCTTCAATCCTGAAGGCGGTTTGACCAGCCATTTCTCGTTGATCTCGACATTTTCGAACCGCAATTCTGCTTCGGGCATACCGCAAAGGCCCATCGTGTATTCGCGACCCCCCACGGTGAACCCCTTGGGCGTATCTCCTGACATCGGGTCGGCAAACAGAATGAAACCGCCAATCCCCTGATCGACGCCTGCCTCATCGAGCACGCGGGCAAAGATCAGGTACAGCTTCGAGACCCCTCCACCAGTGATCCAATGCTTGGACCCGTTGAGGATGTATGTGCGACCCTGTTTCCGCGCGGTAGTCTGCATTTCGGTCGCGGCACTTCCCGAGTCTGGTTCGGTTATGCAGATCGCGGGCTTATCTCCTGCCAGAACATGCTGAGCACAAAAAGCCTTCTGCTCATCATTGCCGTACCCCATGACCGCACTGATGCCGCCCATGTTGCCCTCGACAACGATGCGGGCGGTCAGGGTGCAGGCTTTCGCGATCTCTTCGACCACCATGGTGACGTCCAGAAAACTCGCGCCCTGCCCACCATATTTCTTTGCAATGGTCATACCCATGATGCCAGCATCGGCCAATTCGCCAACATTCTGCCAGCAATACCTGCGCGATCTGTCCCAATCTGCGGCACGTTTCTCAAATTCTGGGGCCAGTTCTTTCGCAACGTTCACAAGCGGATGCGGCATGCGTGTCCCTCGTCTCTGTTTCTTAACAGAATACGCTTGCAGTAATACAACACAATCGAATAAAAATGGATATCTAATCCAATATACCTTAACTTATGCAGACACGTTCTCTCAGAACCCTCATACGGGTCTCGAATGTCGGCTCCTTTGCGAAAGCGGCCGAGCAGCAAAACATGACATTGTCTGCACTTTCAATGCAGATGAAGGCGCTTGAGGTGGAGCTTGGCGTCGACCTCTTTGACCGCACCGTACGACCACCGCGACTTACGCCAATCGGCCGGAGCGTCGTCGAGGCATCGATCCCGCTCCTGCAGCACGAAGACAGCCTTCTCAAAATCTGTCGCCCGACGGACACGCTTGTCGGGCATTTCCGAATAGGATTTGTCACAACTGCTGCCGTTCGCTTGCTGCCGAACTTCCTGAACAACGCAAAACGTCAAGCACCGCAAGCGACCTTCTCATTCGAAACCGGCCTGTCCAAGGTTCTACAAGAAAAGGTTGTAAGCGGTCAGCTTGATGCCGCCCTTCTTACAGATGCAGAAGGTGTTCCTGACACGCTTGCGGAAGAGGTGCTTCGAGAGGAACCCTTTGCCTTTGCAGCCCATAAGAAATTGCTGAAAGATGGCCTCGCGGGTTTATTGAATGCGCAGCCCTTCTTTCATTTTATGCCCGACACCGGGATCGGAAAACTCATTGCTGGAGAGATGCTTAAGCACAAAAGACCGAAGGGTTCCGAAACCATTGTCCTTGATAACCTTGAAGCGATTATGGAATGTGTTTCGGCAGGCCTGGGATTTACGCTTCTGCCTGTCCCCGATGTTTTGCGGTACCGGTCTGACGACGTCAAAAGTATTTGTCTCCCACAATCGTCGGCTCGGAAACTTGTTCTTGCGACCGTGCGCAAGGGCGCGCTGGCTGGAAGTGAGGCGATGCTTGCCGCGCTATTCTCGACAGGCGAGGCCGTCGCTGCGGGCGAATAAGAAACACCTTTCCTGCACTCGCGGCTTCGGCTTGATCGACTAAGGTCTTGAAACCCTCTTTTGGGTTCACGCAAGAACGACCGGAACCGGCCTTGGATAAACCGTTTAGATGCTGCGATGCAGCCTGTCGAACTAGCCACTCGCTACGGGAGCGATGGCCGCGTTCACGGGAACTCATAAATCGCGGAACAGATCAGGCTATTGCAATTGCAAAAGGCGTGTCCGCCTCGTGCATTTCTCCAAACTGGCGCCGTGATGTCTTAAGGCGCTCTTGACCAATATTGGGATCATGTTTCCCAAGGTGGATTTGAGCCAATCTCTGCGATCAGAAAATCCATGAATACCCGAACTTTGGGGGATAATACGTTGGACTTGGGATAGATAAGCCATAGTACATTGTCTTCCGTAGCCTCAAAATCTGGCAGAATTTGCATCAACCGGCCCGATTTCAGGTGATCATACACGCTCCACAGTGCGTTCAGGGATATTCCGGCGCCGGCCAGAGTGGCGCAGACCTGGCTTTGGCCGTCGTCTATGATCAATTGACCCTTAGCCATCGCTGGGTCAAATCCGGCTTTCTCACCTGCCTTTCCCGTTAGCGTGCGCAAGTGGCGATTTTGGAAAGCGATCAGGTGGTGGCTTTTCAGATCGGCAGGTGTTTTGGGTGTGCCGTATGTGTCAAGATAGTGCGGCGCGGCGCACAGTATGCGTCGGTCATCAGCCAATTTTCGGCCTTTCAGACTGGTGTCGACAAGCGGCGCATTTCTTAGTGCAAGATCGTAACTCCCCTCGATAAGATCGAACTGCATATCCGATAGGCGCAAATCGAGCGTCAGATCGGGGTGCTGTTGAAGAAATTTCGGCAGGATTGGAGCAATGTAGAGCTGAGCAAAGGTGCTGGGCGCAGCGAAGCGCAATGTACCGCGGATGGTCGCTGTTTGTTTGCCCAACGCCGTAAGTGCCGCCTCTTCCTGCGCAATAATCTCTCGGGCGAAGGGCAGGAAATCGGCACCTTCAACAGACAGCGACACCTTGCGCGTTGTGCGATGTAACAGTTCGGAACCCAGGCTTTGCTCCAACTTGGCAAGCTTTGCGCTCGAGACAGCTGGAGCCATGCCCAAAGCGCGCCCCGCCGCACTGATGTTCAGCCTTTCTGCCGCCGCTACAAACAATCTCAGCGCGTCTGTATCAAGCCCCATTATATCGCAAACCCGAATTATCAATCCATGAATGGGCAGTTTATACGCAAATAGATTAGCGTTAAATCCCCTTCATGGATGCAACTCGGCATGGGAAGGAGACGCAGATGACGCGGACAGCCACAGTCAACTACCACGTTCACAAGCCCTGGCGGCAAGCCTTTGAACTAGATGCAGGCGGGATTGCTGGTAATTTGATTTCGCCCGAACTGGCCAGCACGGCTGTTGCATTGACAGATGCCCGCACCACGAGCAACACAGTTACATTTGCGTCTGATGCTGTTGAGTTCGCGCTGCTGGAAACGCAGGTACAAGATTTTACCGGCGAGGTCTGGAAACCGACATACGATGCGGAACTAACGGCAATGCTCTCGAACAAGTTAGGTGCGCGCGAGGTTGTGGTTTTTGATCACACGGTTCGGATAGATGACCCAGGAGCGACGCGCAAACCCGCGCGCAACGTCCACAGTGACTATAGCAAGGACGGAGCCGAACAGCGGCTTGTCGATCTTTTGGGTGCCGAGGCCGCAGCCGAGTGGGCGCGCGGTCACTATGCTTTTGTTAATGTGTGGCGCCCTGTGGATCATCCTATCAACTCAGCACCCCTGGGCTTTGTTCGCCCGTCATCAGTTGAACCGTCTGATTGGATTTTGCTGGACCTGATCTATCCCGACCGCAATGGGCAAATAATGGGGCTGGTAGGAAACCCCAGGCATGAATGGATTTATCAATCGAAGATGACGCCGGATGAGGTCGCGATCTTCAACATCTATGACAATCAAGGTGCTCCGTCGATCGCGCATAGTGCGCTTGATATGGTCGAAGATTCAAACATCAACACCATTCGCAAAAGCATCGAGAGCCGCACCTTGGTGCGCTATTAAAGGAGAGCCGGACATGTTGGATAAAATGCAGCCTGCTGATTTTGCCCAAATCAACGTGGCCTATAACCGGGTATTTCGACCGGGACAGCTGAGCGTTGGCCTTGTGTTGCCACTCGAAGCATATGCAGTCGGTGCAGAGCCGACGCTTCGGGATCATCTGGAAGCGGCTCGGAAAGCGGAGAACCTCGGGTTTGTATCACTTTGGCTGCGCGACGTGCCATTCAACGTTCCAAACTTTGGTGATGCAGGACAGATATTCGATCCATTTGTCTATCTGGGTGCGCTTGCTGCGGTAACGGACCGAATTGCCCTTGGAACGGCGAGCGTGATCCTGCCATTGCGCCACCCCGCTCATGTAGCCAAGGCGGCGGCGAGCGCGGATGTGCTCTCGGGCGGACGGTTGCTCTTGGGTGTAGCCTCCGGGGACCGGCCTGAGGAGTATCCGGCTATGAAGCAGAGCTATGATGACCGCGGGGTACGTTTCCGCGACAGCTTTGACTACATCCGCGCCGTTGGATCGGACTATCCCGAGCGTGAAAGTGCACAGGGTACGCTGTCTGGCGGGATTGACCTGCTGCCAAAGCCGCATGGGACCCGCCTGCCGATGATTATTACGGGTGGTAGCCAGCAATCCCCCGATTGGGTGGCGCAGAACGGCGATGGTTGGATGACCTATCCGCGCAATGCGACTGCCCAAAGGCAGGTTATTGCGGACTATCGGAGGCGCGGGAAGGAAGCGGGCCAGCCAGACAAGCCTGTCATGCAATCCCTGTATATCGATGTCGTTGCCGATCACGCCGCACCACCGCGCCCGATCCATCTTGGGTTTCAGTCTGGCACCGATTTCCTGCGTAGCTATCTACGTGAAATAGAAACGCTTGGGGTCAATCACGTTGCACTGAACCTACGGTTCAATCAAGCGCCCATCGATACGACCCTCGAACACTTGGCGGATACCTTACTGCCCGACTTTTCCTAAAGGATCAGATCAATGACCAAGACTATACTCATTACAGGTTCAACCGACGGCATTGGTTTGCTCACGGCAAAGAAGCTGGCCGCCGATGGACACAAAGTACTTCTGCATGGACGCAGTACCTCCAAATTGGACAGCGCTGCCACCGACGTCGGCGGCGATGTCGAAACTTATACCGCTGATCTGAGCAATCTGTCCGTAGTGCGAGAACTGGCTGAAAGCGTAAAGGCCAAACATGACAAACTGGACGTGTTGATCAACAATGCGGGTGTGCTGAAAGCTCCGCAAACCGTGCTTGCGAATGGGCAGGACATCCGCTTTGTCGTCAACACACTCGCACCCTATCTGCTCACAGAATTGCTGATGCCGATCATTCCCGCCGACGGGCGCGTCGTGAACCTGTCATCGGCAGCGCAGGCCCCGGTGAATATTAATGCACTGGAGGGTAGTGTCCCGCTGGCTGATATGGAGGCTTATGCGCAAAGCAAGCTGGCGATCACCATCTGGACCCGGGAATGGGCCAAATCTCTGTCCGATGCACCCGTCATGGTCGCGGTAAATCCGGGATCGCTGTTGGCCTCAAAGATGGTGAAAGAAGGATTCGGCCTAGCCGGGAACGATATGAACATCGGCGCTGATATCCTGATTGATGCGGCATTGGGTGATCGGTTCGCTGATGCGTCAGGTGCCTATTTTGACAATGACAGCGGTGCCTTCGCGAATCCACATGCTGCAGCACTGGACAAAACTCACGTCGCCGACGTCATGAACACGATCAAAGGTTTGATTAACCAGACCAACTGACCCGCGCTGCGCTAAAGCCAGACGCGCTTCCAACTTTAACCTCCCTTACCCCTCGCGCGTGCCGCGTCGAGGCCCAAGAAAGGACTGTCTGATGAAATATGAGAACTTTCAAACCTTTGACGTTGCTGTTGAAAACGGCATCGCAACAGTCACATTCAACTTTGGCACCGTAAACGTGCAAGGCCAGGAAATGCTGGCCGACCTCAACAGTCTGGCCATGCGGCTAGAGCGAGACCGCGAAACCAAGGTCGTGATCTTTCAATCCGCCAACCCGGAAATCTGGGTCTGCCACTACGATACCGAGCTGCTCAAGGATATGTCGACTGAGGCCGTATCCCGGGAGGACGCACAGCTTTTGGACCTTCAATCGGTCTGCGAGCGGATCAGCAAGGTGCCACAAGCCACCATCGCAAAGCTGGAAGGGTTCGCACGTGGTGGCGGACACGAGTTGGCGTTGGCGCTCGACATGCGATTTGCGGCGCGGGGTAAGTACAAGTTCATGCAGATGGAAGTTGGAATGGGCATCCTGCCTTGCGGCGGCGGTGCTTCGCGCATGGCACGTCAAACCGGCCTTGGAAAAGCGCTTGAGATCATCCTGAGCGCACAAGACTACGATGCGGATGATGCAGAACGTCTGGGCACCATAAACAAGGCTTTGGAGCCAGATGAGATTGGCCCGTATGTGACAGCGCTCGCCGAGCGGATCGCAAAATTCCCGGCAGAGTCGATCAATGCCTGCAAGCAGATGGTCTATGAATCCATTGACAAACCAATTGATGAAGCGCTGAAGGCCGAAGCCTATTGGCTGTATCAGGCCACAAGCAAAACCCCGGCGGTCAAACGGTTCACCATCGCGGATGAACAGGGTCTGGAACACGACATCGAAAACCAGCGCAAGTGGGGCGATCTGGTTATGCAGGTTCAGGATATCAACTGATCCGTCCTCCAACACAATGATCACGTCAGGCGTGCGCTGTTCAAAGCCGCGCCTGACACTTCGCTAAAAAAGGAATATCCCAATGAAAGCAATGGTTCTGAACGCCTACGGACCCGATGCACCGTTCGAGCGTGTAGAAATGCCTGACCCGGTCGCAACGTCTGGGCATGTAGTCGTCAAAGTGGCCGCGGCCAGCGTCAATACCGTCGATACAATGATCCGAAGCATGGGCGCGGATCTACCTCTGTCCCCCAATTTGCCCGCGGTCCTTGGCATGGATTTTGCTGGCACAATCACAGCCGTTGGCGAAGGTGTTATAGGTTTTTCCATAGGCGATGAGGTGTATGGCTGCGCCGGTGGTTTGATGGACCTCCCTGGTTCGCTAGCCGAGTACATCAATGCGGATGCCCGCCTGATTGCACACAAACCCAAGACGCTGAGCATGCGAGAGGCCGCGGCGCTGCCTCTCGTAGGCATCACCGCCTACGAAGGATTGACCCGCGCCGGTGTCGGCGAAGGGCAGACCGTTCTGGTTCAAGGCGGTGCCGGTGGCGTTGGTCATGTTGCCGTTCAAGTTGCTCGCCACTTTGGCGCAACCGTTTCGGCAACAGGTCGCGGAGCAGATCAGTTAGCCCTGATCGAGGGTCTCGGTGCGCGCCCGTTGGATTTCACAACCCAAAAGGTCGAGGACTACGTGGCCGAACACACTGATGGCGTGGGCTTCGATGTGGTGTTTGATAGCGTGGCTGGGCCTAACATGACGAACTCGTTCAAAGCGGCCAAGCTCAATGGCCAAGTCGCCTCAACCGTCGCGATGGTCGAGATTGATCTGACACCTGTGCATTTCAAAGGTCTGTCTCTGCACGTCGTCTTCATGCTGATCCCGATGATGCATGATGTCGGGCGTCAATCCCATGGTGACATCTTGAAAACTCTGGCGGAAATGGCGGACGCGGGCCAACTCAAACCAATTGTTGACGAACAGAGGTTTGGGTGGACCAATGTCGATGCAGCCTATGAGCACCTGACAAACGGAGCGGCGGTCGGGAAAGTTGTTGTAGAGCTGTGAACGGAACCGGCCGGGATTGGTGCGCAGAGATATAATTGTGCACCATTCCAGTAGGGCCTGATATTGATATCGACCATCAGTACTCAGCCAAGCTGAATGCAAGTTGCAGCTCAGATTGCTATGAACTCAAAGCACTGGTCGGAGCTGACGCAGCACATGGATCCCCTCCGCTGCTGGCGATACTAACTGGTACCGCCATTGCGGTTTCCAGTCCCAAGAACCTTTACTTCCAGCCAGTGGAAACCAAATGCGATCACGCCCGCGACGAGAATATAGAATACGGCCAACAGGATGAGCGGCTCGTAAATAATGAAAGTGTCGGAGCGCACACGCGAAGACACGGCGTAAATGTCGACGACAGTGATCGTCGCAACCAATGGAGTTGCTTTGAGTTGCAATATGGTTTCACCGCCCAATGTCGGCAGGACGTTGCGGATAGCCTGCGGCAACCAGATACGGCGAAACATGGTGAAACGTGGCATGCCAAATGCCTTGGCTGCCTCAAGCTGACCCTTGGCGACCCCTTTGAAGGCACCGCGCATCACCTCTCCTTCGTAGCCGGCATAGGACAACGTCAGCGCCAGTACTGCATAAGGCCAGGCCTGCCGCAAATAGGGCCACAACTCGGAAGAGCGTATCCAAGGGAACTGCGGAAACAAAGACCCAAGCCCATAATACAATAACCAGAGTTGCAGCAGCAGCGGTGTGCCGCGGATGATAGTGCAAAATGCCTTGGCCGGGGCGGCAAGATACCAAGGCCCTACCGCCTGTGCCAATCCAAGAGGAACGGCGAGTAGGAAACCCAAAACTACGGTGACCACCAACAGCCAGATTGTCGTCCAAATGCCCTGAAGGGCGAGCGGCGCATATTTCGGGATCCAGTCCCACTGAAGAGAGACGGCGCACCAGACAACGATCCCAGCGAATATCAGCATCATCACAATGCGATGTGGTTGCATCAACGATCTGAAATCAATCATCTGCCCCCTCCTTTAAGGGAGGGTTGGCCGCGACGCGCCCATTTCTCAATCCGAGCGAAGATGCCGCCCGAACACAGCGTTACCATGAGATAAAGAAATCCCGCTGCCAGAAAGAAAGTAAAATAGGCGCGTGTACTGCTTGCAGCCTGGCGGGTTTCCAGTGTCAGCTCGTTGAAACCCACAACAGCGAGCAACGCGGTATCTTTGGTTGCAATCAGCCACAGGTTGGCAAGACCTGGCACGGCGAAGCTCATCATGGCCGGGATTGTCACGCGGCGCATGGTCATGAAGGCGGGCATACCGTAGGACTTGGCCGCTTCGATCTGACCGGGCGGAACCGCCTGAATAGCGCCGCGCAAAATCTCGGTCGCGTAAGCGCCCTGGACCACACCCAGCACCCATATGCCTGCGCCAACACCACTGACCTCAACCCGACCCCCGCCCATTGCGGCGGAGATTTTGTTTATGATGTCAGATCCCACGTAATACAGGATCAGGATCAGGACCAGCTCGGGCACAGCCCGGATCACCGTCGTGTAGATGGCGAGAAGATCGCGCGTGACCTTCCCGCCATAGAGTTTGCCATAAGCTCCGAACAATCCGATCACGAGACCGAGGGCATAAGCGCCGAAAGCGATCTGCAATGAGTGGGACAATCCGCGCAGCAGATTGGGCCCCCATCCCGGCGGCGAGAGCGACAAAAGCTCTGCGCTCTGCGCCAATCCAAGTGAATCCAACAGTCCGTTCACAGCAGCGGCTTAGTAAATGCTGGCCGAGAAATAGTTCGATGTGATCTTCTCGTGCGTGCCATCGGCAAGAATTGCGGCGATGCCTTTGTTCAGCGCCTCACGCAGGTCATCTTGCCCTTTGCGCACTCCAGCCCCAACGCCGCGTCCCAGAATAGCGGGATCATCTGCAACGGCGCCTTTAATTTCACAGCAAGCGCCCGCATCCGAGTTTACAAAGTCTGCCATGGCGATGCTGTCTGCTTGAGTTGCATCAATACGGCCTGCGAACAGGTCCTGATTGGCCTCATCCTGTGTCTGATAAACCCGCAGTTCAGCATCCTTGAAATATTCCTGCGCATAGGACTGGTGGATGGTCGAAGCCTGAATGCCGACAACTTTACCCGCCAGCGACTCTGGTGTCGCTTCGATATCCATCGATTTGTCCGCAACGATTACAGCGGGTGTGTTGTAGTAAGGATCGCTGAAATCAATGGTTTTCAGCCGCTCCTCGGTGATCGACATAGAGGCCATGATGGCGTCGATTTGCTGCCCGGTCAGCGATGGGATGATACCATCCCAGGCTACAGGCGTTATAACACAGTCCAGTTCGGCAGCGGCACAGACAGCATTGATAACATCGATCTCCCATCCAACCCAGTTGCCTGAGCTGTCAAGCGAAGCGAATGGTGGATAAGGTTCAGCCGCGATACCGATCTTGACCTCTTCGGCACTGGCGACACCAACTGAAAGGATGGCGGCGGCAACTCCGGACGCAAGCAGTTTCTTAAGGTTCATTTTGTTACTCCCTTTTGGTTCATTAGTTTGTTTTGACTGAATCAGGCGACCGAGCTGAGGAATTGCCTCAACCGCTCTGATTTTGGATTACCGAAGACCTCGGCAGGTGGACCCTGCTCTTCAATGCGGCCTTCGAAAAGATAGACAACGTGGCTGGCAACTTCGCGCGCAAATTTCATTTCATGGGTGACGAGCAGCATGGTGCGTCCTTCACCAGCGAGATCACGGATCACGTTCAAAACTTCGCCGACCAACTCGGGGTCCAGCGCCGATGTGGGCTCATCGAAAAGCATCACCGAAGGATCTACGGCAAGCGCACGGGCAATGGCGGCGCGCTGTTGCTGACCGCCAGATAGATAGGCCGGAAAGGTGTCGGCCTTGTCACCAAGCCCTACCCTTTTCAACAGGTCGTGCGCCCGCGAGATAGCCTCTGCCTTTGGCACCTTAAGGACATGTATCGGCACTTCGATCACGTTCTCCAGAAGCGTGCGATGCGTCCACAGATTGAACTGCTGAAAAACCATTGCCAGCCGCGTTCGGATACGCTCGATCTGGCGGCGGTTCGCGGGGCTACCATCGGCGTGCATTTCAACCAATTCACCGCCTATGGTGATTTTTCCCGAGCTCGGCGTTTCCAAGAAGTTGATACAGCGCAGCATGGTGGATTTGCCCGAGCCTGACCCCCCGATGATTGCGACAACGTCCCCCTTGTTGGCAGTCAGGGAGACACCCTTCAGGACCTCTAGCGCACCAAAGGATTTGTGCAGGTCCTCAATCTTTATCGCCTCAATGGACGCAGTGGCTTCGGGTGTGGGTGATGCTGCTTCGGCTGTGTCCATATCTAACAATCTTCTGATTTCAGCTTGCAGTAAGCCTCGAATCTCGCAATTATGCAAGTGTATAATAACTCCATGCCATGGATGACACTGACGTGCAGGACGACAGCCGCAAATTTAAACGTGAGTCTGCTGAGTTTCGGCGCGAGGCGCTGATATTGGCGACTTTGGACCTGATCGCCGAGATGGGCGTCCGCGGTGCCACGGTGCGTGAGATTGCAGCCCGCGCGAACGTGACCCAAGGGTTGATCCGTCATTATTTCTCTTCAAAAGAAGAGTTGGTTCAAGCGGCGTATGAGCACCACATGAATACGCTAACCGATCAGACAGCAGCTTCGTCAGGAATGGGAAGCGCGGTATCTCAGTTGACCAACTTCGTTGACGCGTCGCTGCGACCACCAATCGTTGATCCAAGCGCTGTGGCGTTGTGGGCCAGCTTTCTGAACAAGGTGCAACATGATTCAAAAATGCAGCGCATTCACCAGCAGACCTATAACTATTTCCGGGGTCACCTCGAGGAGCTGATCGTCGCTGCATTGCTGGAAACCGGACGTTCAGTTGCTGCAACGGAGGCAACGCAACTGGCCATTGCTTGCAACGCGGTAATCGACGGCCTTTGGCTGGAAGGAGGTGCGCTTCCGGACGCGTTTTCCGAAGGGCAACTGGCGCGGATCGGCTTGGACTCCGTGAGCGCCATCCTGAGGATACCATTAAACAAAGAGGCGGAGCAGCCATGAAGACAACATCTGTGACTGAGCGTTTAGCGGGGTTGGGTGGTGCCAAATGGGGTGTACACCTGAAAGCACGTGACCTTATCAAAGCCGGAGCGGATATCGTCGAAATGACGATTGGAGAACCGGATGTGCCCGTGCCAGCCGCATTGGTAGAAGCCACCGTAACCTCCTTGCGGGCACAACGGACAGGGTATTCCAACGGGCGCGGTGAAGCCGGACTGCTTGACGCGCTTGCTGCTCGCTATTCAGCCTCTCGTGGGCGGCCCTTCGGACCCGAGAACTTTTTGTGCTTTCCCGGGACGCAAACCGCCCTTTTCGCAGTGATGTCCGGGATTGCAGAGGCCGGAGACGAAGTTTTGGTTGGTGATCCGATGTACGCGACATACGAAGGAGTCGTGCGTGCATCCGGGGCGGATATGGTGCCTGTGCCGCTTCGGCCAGAGCACGGGTTTCGCATGCAAGCCGAAGATATTGCTGCACGCATCACTCCACGCAGCCGCGCCATTCTTCTGACAACGCCACACAACCCGACAGGTGCAATTCTGACTACCACGGAAATTGCCGAAATCGGGCAGCTCGCCATGGCGCACGATTTATGGATCATCTCGGACGAGGTCTATGAAGAACTGATCTTTGACGAGGCCGAATTTGCTTCACCATTGGCAGACCCGAAACTGGCGGATCGTGTCATAGGTGTATCATCCATCTCGAAATCACATGCTGCCCCAGGGTTTCGTAGCGGTTGGTGTGTCGGACCAGCAGCGTTTTGTGAAGCGCTGCTGCCGTATTCCGAAACAATGCTCTTTGGCAATCAGCCCTTCATCGCGGACATGACCGAAAAGGCAATCCGCGACGGGTCCGAGGTTGCCCCCGGCATGGCCGCTCGCTTCTCTGGCCGCGCCACCCTGCTGGCTGATCGTCTTGAAGCAGAAACGGATCTGACGGTTCATCGCCCAGAGGCGGGAATGTTCGCCCTCATCAACGTTTCTGCCACCGGGTTTGATGGTGAAGCTTATGCGTGGGATCTGTTACAGGCCGGGGTGGCTGTCATGCCAGGGTCCGCCTTTGGCGACGGCCTGAAAGACTGGGTCCGGGTCGCGCTGACGATTAGTGACGCCGATTTTGCCACAGCGGTTTCTCGCATCATTGATCACGCCAACAGCAAATCACGCGAGGTTGCATGAGCGGAATGACAATCGGTGAAGCTTTGGTTGCCAAGCTTCGCCAAAGAGATGTGACCTGCGTCTTTGGAATTCCGGGCGTTCACACGGTCGAACTTTACCGCGGTCTTGCGGCTTCGGGCATTCGTCATATCACGCCCAGGCATGAACAGGGTGCTGGTTTCATGGCTGATGGCTACGCGCGTGTTTCGGGGAAACCGGGTGTGACCTTTGTGATCACCGGCCCCGGATTGACCAACACCTTGACACCGATGGCGCAGGCGCGCGCTGATTCAATTCCGATGTTGGTGGTCTCTGGTGTCAATAAAACCGCTTCACTTGGCAAGGGCTTGGGACATCTGCATGAATTGCCAGACCAACTGGGGCTGGCCAGAACAGTTGCGTTGGTGTCAGAACAAGTTCCCGACTCCAACGCTCTGGACCCGGTCTTGGACCGTGTTTTTCACGACCTTACCAACGGTCGCCCAGGGCCGGTGCATATAGAGGTCCCGTTGGATGTAGCAGCAGAAAAATATCAAAAAACACCAGTCGAGACGCTCGATCCAGCACCCCCGGCCAATCCAGATTTAATCTCACAAGCGGCAAGGCAACTGGCTCAAGCAAATCGAGTTGTCATTCTGGCGGGCGGTGGCGCGAAAAAAGCGGAAACCGATTTACAGACATTGGCTGAAACCCTCGATGCCCCCGTCGTGCAAACCGTCAACGCACGGGGCCTGATGCACGGACATCCACTGACCGTTCCTGCCAGCCCGAGCCTCAAAGCAGTACGCGAGCTGATAGAAAGCGCTAATTGCGTTCTGGCTTTGGGAACCGAATTGGGGCCAACCGACTATGACATGTACGCCACCGAGCAAATAGCAGGAAGGTCAGGCCTGATCCGGGTGGATCGCTGCAGCCATCAACTGGCGCGACATGAGGCAGCGCTAACCATTCAAGGTGACGTTAATTTGGTTGTACCGGCGCTGTTTGGGGCATTGTCCAATGAGGCAAAGCAAGACGACGGTGCCGAACGCGCCAGCAAAACACGCCGCGCCGCCTGGGAGGAAATTGGTCCGGACTATCGCCATCAGGTCGAAATCCTGAATGCCATTCGCTCAGAAGTTCCGAATGCATTGATGGTCGGAGACTCAACCCAACCAATTTATGCCGGCAATCTTTTCTACGACCACGACCGGGCCGGAGGTTGGTTCAACGCAGCAACGGGATATGGCGCGCTCGGCTACGGGATACCCGCTGCCATCGGCGCGTCGATCGCCGATCCGACTACAAGGGCGATCTGCATTGTCGGCGATGGAGGTGCACAGTTTTCATTGCCTGAAATCATGGCCGCAGCAGATGAAAACCTGCCGGTCACCTTCGTGATCTGGAACAATCATGGATACCAGGAAATTGCCGCGTCGATGCGGGATGTGGGTGTGACCGTCATAGGTTGTGATCCTTCGCCCCCGAATTTTTCTGCATCAGCCAAGTCTTTTGGCATTCCATTCACCAAGGTTCCGGCCGAACCACAGGCTGTCGCGCAGGCGTTGCGCGAAACTGTCGCTTTAGATGGGCCTGCAATGATCGAAGTCATCGCTCCGAAATGTGAACCTCAGAAAGATTGAAACATGTCAGACCCGACCTTTGAGTTCTCCCGCGCCATCACCCGCCGCCCGGCTGCGACCATTGCTGGCGGTTTGCGTGCAAAGGATATTGGAAACCCCGATTTCGAAGGGATGATGGCGGCACATAAGGCTTACGTGGCTGCACTGAAAAGCACCGGGGCTGAAGTGATCGAACTTGATCCCCTTGACGCGTTCCCCGACGCACAGTTTGTCGAAGATACGGCCCTTTGCCTGCCGCAAGGCGCTGTGCTGATGCGGCCAGGCGCACCATCGCGGATGGGTGAGGGGGCAGAAATGGCGCCAAATCTTCGCGCTTGCTACGAGACGGTTCTGGAAATCAACGGCCCCGGCCATATCGAGGGCGGAGATATTCTTGTAACCGGTCGCGAAATTTTGGTGGGCAGATCAGACCGCACTGACGCTGAAGGTGTCGCCGAGCTGTCTAAAATCACCTCCGCGTGGGGCCACAAATTGCGCGAAGTGTTTACACCGGAAGGCGTTTTGCACTTCAAGACAGATTGTTCACTGATGGATGCCGAAACAATCCTGTCAACTCAAAGACTTGATGCATCAGGCTGCTTTGAGGGCTACCGAGTGCTTCATGTTGCTGATGGGGAAGAAGCTGCTGCCAACGCGATCCGCTTCAACAATCTGGTGCTGATGGCCGCAGGCTTCTCGCGCACAGCAGACATGTTGGATCGTGAAGGGTATGAGATCGTAGAAATTGACAACACCGATTGCGCCAAGCTGGATGGCGGCATGTCATGTCTCTCGCTAAGACTTTGAAGGGTTATTCGCCAACTTTTGGTCATCGGAGGTCTTTTAGTTGGCGAATGAATATCAAGCCGCACGCTATCTGCGACAGCCGGGCCGTTCTAAGAATCGGTTCATCGCGGCACGACAAGTCAGCTATGCATATCCGCATCTATGATGGCGCGGATCCGTTGCAAATCCTCAAGTTCGATGCCGGTGATCTCGTCATAAAGGTCGCGAAACTCGGGCTCATCCATCAAAAACTCAATCTTAGCCTGGTGCCAGGCAACAGCTTTTTCGTGTAGCCGCGCAATCTGGGGAATGGCTATCAACGCTTCCATCGCCACTGACAATCTGGCCAAGTTGCGTTGGATAGTGACGTCCCGATACTGGTTCCAATCCATCCGTATCCAGTAGTTGCGCCCGACAGTGCGATCCACATGCAGGGCCCGTCCGCGTTGACGCTTGACCAAGAAAGACTGCGCAGATCTTAGTGCGTAGTGGTTTAGCTGGACCAGTTCATAACCGATGGTCTTGATATCGGATCTCCAGCCATTCTTTGCCACTTTGTGCGTGATATCCTGACCCGATCCATTGACCCATAGCACCTGTCCGGCTTTTGCTTCTTTCAGCTTATTGGGCCGGTGACAGCTTAGTTTACGATAGGCACGAATATTCCTGGTGGCGGTCTTGAAGCCCCAAGCGGTATGCGGTTTGGGCAGATATGACGCAGCGCATCGGTCAAATTGCGCCAGGACCGGCCTGTCCTCGTAGGTCTTTATCCCGGCCGACCCAAATTGCCGCCAGGTCATTGCAATATTGCTGACCCCCTCAGGCAGGCGCTTATAAAGTTCCGGCAGTGTCCCGTTACCAAAGCGGATGTTGATAAACTCATCCACATCAATATGGATAACCCAATCGGCACGTTTGACCACCTTGAGCTTTGCAGACTGGTTCAGAGCCCACTGTTGCGGGGAATTGCCCTTCCATTTGTTGTTGTCGACATGCGTGACCAGACCGGTTTTGGCCAGCGCATCCAGCATCAGATCCGTGCCATCCTCGCAGCCATTGGTATAGATAACAAAGTGATGCACACCGATCGATTGGTGGTATGCAATCCATTCCAATAGGAAAGGGCCTTCGTTTTTCATGCAACCGATCAGCACCGTGCCGCTGGTACCCTCTGGCGGCCTGAGGTCCACCGGCACCGTGTCACCCATGGGTCGACTTTCGTCAAAACTTGTCAGGTCATTGCGCGGCAAGAAGCGACGGGCAAATGGCAGCACTTCTTTTGGAGTGGATTCTTCTTTTACACAGGAGGCCAGGGTAGAGAATGCAGGAGGCTGCGCAGTCAGATCATCTGGCCATTCAATCCGGTTAACTATCGCATCGGCACCAAATTGTGCGGCCCAAATTCTGGCGCGATCAGATCCTGAATCAAGATCAGTCAAAATCAGGATGTCGGCCGCCAATTGCCCCAAAACTTCGTGGACTCGACCAACAGAGACTTCCGTGGTGAGGTTTTCTGATAGCGCTGGCATGGCCAAAAGCATGAACCGCGGTCGCTCATTAGCAATTGCACTGGCGAGTGCGGGCAAAAATTCGGGCGGCTCGGCCTTTGCACGTCTTCGCCGCGTAATCTGCGCAAACGCAACCAGTTGCTGCTGCAAATCCGCAATATCGATACTCAAAACAGACGCAACCCCATTGGCTTGGCGCGCCTGATCCCGAGCTGTGTCGCGTATATCCAGGATTAGCTGCATTAGTCAGCGGGCTCTTGATGGATGGGAACCAGCTGGTCGCCAAGGGCTTTTTCCAGTTTTCGGATGGTTCGCCGCCGCTGCCGCCAGAACATTTCTTCCCAGGCCAGATCAGGTGAGACAAATCCTGCATCGGCAAGCACTTTATGCAATCTGGACATGTCAAGCTCTCCAAGTGAATGGCGGTTGGGGCGACCGCGCGATGCCAATACCCAATCGGTGCGAATGGCATTGGCGACCAAAGGCTCTTGCCCGCAAAAGGCCGCTAGCTGAGCTGAGATATTGTGATGCACCGAAGAAGTGCGGCGCGGGATCATTGCAACCTGCTGATCTGGACGGCCTACCAGAGCAAAAAGATGCAGTGCCGACCCGTCTAGTGCAACGATCTGACGGGCGGCTTTGTAACGTGCGATCTGCTTTTCCATCGGGTGTTGTTCCGGATAGAAAATCTCGTACCCGTTCTGGCGCAAATTCTCTTCGAGAAACTCTTCTCCGATAACGCCACCCCGCCGTATTCCAAGACCTGCGCGCGAGATATAAAGCCGCTCCGGCCCATCAGGGGGAACGTCGGCGCCAAAATTTTGATGGATCAAGGCACGATATTCAGGCGTTCCCGCCACAATCGGGCCCAGCCCAAACCCCTGACCGGGCACATGCAGATGTTCTATCTGAGTTGGCTCGGTCACCACTTTGATTGGAAGATCAATACCCAGAAGCTTAAAAAAATTATGCTGCATGGGGCGTGTTTCATCCCCATTGGCGGGTCGCTTGGGGGTAAAGAGGACCCCATCAATATCCTTCGCGATTGCCGGCAGCGGCCAAAGACGTGCGGTGCTTTCAGCTAGGAAATGACCAAAGTGTACCCATAACAGCCCGGCATAAAGCCAGCGACCCGACAATTGCGGCAAAGGGTCTGTTGGCGATATCGGCTGGGTGGTCATGGCACGCTTTCCCCGCCAAAGCGCCCCATGCGCGCAGTATTCCCGGTCTTCAGTCAGAACACCGGCTTCCTGCACCGTATCGGAGACTGCGGGCGGAACCACAATGGCCCGCTCAAGCGCAACAAGTTCGCGTGACCATCCTTGATCAGGCTGAGGAGGTTGGTTCAGATCATTATCGTTAAGCGTAGACATCTTTGTTCACACCCGGTCAGAGCGACCGGGTCGACAAAGACATGCTTCTAGTCGGTCTTCTGCTGTTAGAAGCCGGGATAGATGATCGGTGAATATCCTTGTGATCTGCAACCAGCGTCTTTGACATTCGACTATCCGATAAACTGGGCCCCAGATTAGTCCGAGACCCGCGTTCGGGCTTCTTATCATTCGGCCCTATACTCCTTAGCATCCTAATATGGCCGGACCTGCATCGCTGCAAGCAATCGTAGTGAAATTTCTACGCTAGAAAAAGTAAAGGCTCTATCCGCAGAAGGACAATCGAATATGTTGACAGTGTCGCAGTTTATCATCCTTGCCTGAAGCGACCGCCACTACTTTGATTGCCAAGTTATTGTCCGTTGTACTCAATGCAATGGCCGGTTGGGCAACCGTCCGCCAAACAACTTGGCACTACGGTATTTGCAGATGACACCTAGTGTTATTGATTGCGATCGTCCGAAACTTGGACACAGACTGGCGCTTCTGACTTGCCCGGACACTTTAATCTTGGTCAACAGACTTCAGCACATCCTGTGGCATCGCCTTAGAGGGATCGATGTCATGTTTCTTGCATAGCTTGGCGACTTGGCTGTTCGGATGCGGCAAAGGAAACCCACCATCCATATTGTATTTCTTGCGCATGCTTGAGCCGCCAATGTGATGAACCCCCAACGCGTTTTCATCGAGCGATATGCGGGAAAACCGCGGCCGGAAATAATTCAAGCGCATGGCCGTAGGTTCTTGGGAATAGAATGACTCGGGTGGCAGGGCGTGTTTAACTTCACCGTTTTTGCCCAGAAAATACGAGATAGCCTGAGGCCCGAACGTATAAAATGGCAGCTGCGACAGGTTTTCCAATGGTACCGAGAAAGAGCCGTCTTCATTGGACTTGCCGATGGAAACATCAATATTTTTTTTCCACGGCCAGTCATTGGGGATCACGATCTCAGACCCGTTCATAAAGTCATGCATACCCTGCAATGTTGGAGAACTGTGCGGCAGCCGGAGAGCCGCATTGTTAAAATAGCGTTTCTCTTTTGCGAAAATATACGGAATGTCGGGGATCGGCTGCATACACAGCATATCGCAATCCATCCAGATTTCGTCGGATTCCCGAAGCATGTTGATCCTGAAAAAATCCGACAACGGGGCATAAGCGCTGTTTCGCTTTTCGTTTCGCCATATTTTCAGGTGGTCAGGCAAGAAAATACGTGCATCCGCATTTTCAACGCCCGGTGGTGTGTTCGTGATTTCTTTCAAAGAGTACAACTTGACCTTATGGCCGTGATCCACAAAGCTTTTGAGGCAGAGTTGCTCGAAAAAAGTCAGACTGGATCCATGCCAAAACGATGAAATTACTGGAGAAATATCCATGCTGGATCGATGCCCGTTATGTTCTTCACTTGCTCCGCATTAGCATGGCTCCGGTATTCGATCCACTGGTTTAATGATCCCGATTCAACCGCAATTGTGATGGTGACCCAACCGTCCAATATGAACTGTCTGTAGCGCAGGTCCGTTAGTCAGAATTCTCGCACCTTTGTGTTTCGCGAAAAAGAACGAGCGGTAACGATCAAACTTTAGGGGCTCGCAATAAGCAGAAATTGTTTGGTTACCTCAACTTTGGTCCAATTTTCTCAGTCCTCCCCGACAAAGGTCGCAAGATCACCCAAACTGTCTTAAATCGGATCGTCCAATAAGACCTCAGGATGCTCTTGCTTAAGGCGGAAAATTCACCGATCAAGGTTGCCACAAATCCAGACTTACTGGGCAATAGAGGAAGCCGGTGACTCTAAAGACGTGCGATCAACGAATTTGGCCCTTCCCAAACACGGGACTCCTTTGAAGATGGCCACCTGGGGTGTCGTTACCATGGTCAAAGAGCCGCCAGAGCTGGTGGCTATATTTGCTTCCTATTATGCGTCACTCGGCGCGCAAGAGATCTTTATCTTTCTGGATGGTGATGATCCGAAAGCGCGGCAACTTCTGGCTCAGATACCGAACTGTCGCGTTGAAGTGATGGATGACACGTTTTTTCGAAGAAACTGGGACTGTGCTTATCCAGAAAACAGTTTCAGACGCCAAAGGCTGATAGCGACAAAAGCCTATCGAGAAGCAAAAGTCGATTGGATGCTTTTCCTCGATGCGGATGAGTATCTGCAAGCCGATGATTTTGCACAAGAGCTTGCTGACCTGCCCTCGGATGTTGATACGATTTCAATTCCTAATGGCGAGCGTGTGTTTTCAACCGAGAACAACACACCCGGACTTTTTGGTGGTCTTATGCTGAAGCCTAAGCACACCCGCGGCTATGTCGCCCGAAGCTTATTCGGAGAAGAAAGACTCAAGTACAGCGACAGAGGATTTTGTGCGCATCGTTTCGGAAAAAGCGCCACCCGAACGGGGAAGAACATCAAGTTAGGTGTTCATGCGCCACAGCGGTGGAGAGGCAACATCAAGCGACATGTTTCTCAGCAATCGGTCATTTGTCACTTTGACGGACTGACCGAAATTCACTGGATGCTCAAATTGCTGAGATATCATGATATGGGAACATATGAATCACCTAAGGGCAGCAATGATTTCCGCTATGAACAAGTCCAATTCCTGAAAAATTCATCTTCTTTGAATGCTGTTCAAGAGCTTCATGACATTATCCGAAAATACGACAAGGACACCGAAGAAAGACTAAGGGGTCATGGTCTTCTCGATGATGTGCAGGTCCGCCCTTTCCGGGGTTTGGATTCCTATTATCCTGACCACGAGTTTGACTTGTCGGTTGAGTGGTTCAACGATGTTCTGAAGACGAATATGTCGGACCTCTATGCGAGATTACCGACATGATGTTTGATGCAAATAGTCTGACCTTATGCAAAACATGCTCTACCGACCGCTCATCCTTGGAATGGAGCAAGAATGACCGAAACGAACCCTGATGTTGCGATCCAGTACCGTGGATTGAAGATACCTTCATCGCCATTTCTGGACGAAACGATTATAAATCTGATCGAGCAGGACAATTATGAAAGCTGGGAAATGGATGGCGCTTTGAGCGTCGTTCAACCTGAGGATCGTATTCTGGAAATGGGCGCCGGGCTGGGTATCGTGAGTGGTGTTGTCGCGCTCGAGAACAAACCAGAGGCTATTCTCAGTTTTGAAGCCAATCCAAATCTAATTCCACACATCCGACGTTTACATGCCCTAAATGGGCTTTCAGACCGGATCGAAGTCCGGAATGCGATACTAAGCGCCAATCCAAAGGATCCCGACTCTATTCCGTTTCATATTGACGCTTCATATCTAGGGTCTTCAGTTTTTGATAATGAAGGTGAATCAACAACATCAGTGCGCGTAGCTAAAGCGGACTTCGAAGCGGTGAAACGAGAGTTCGCTCCGACGGTTCTTGTGATGGATATTGAGGGGGCGGAACTGGATTTCTTGAGGAATGCGGACCTGTCGGGCATTCGAGCCATTGTTATTGAATTCCATCGCCTCATTTATGGGCACAAAGGTGTCCGGGCCTGTAAAAGGATTCTTTCGAACGCGGGTTTTCTACGGCTGGACGATTTGTCCTGGAGGGTTGTTTGGACCTGCACACGAGATCTTGGCTGAACCGCGTCATTGAGACGAGCATTTTCGAACTATGCGAATTGGCCAAGGCAGTTGAGCGCCCTGAAATGAAACGTTTAGCCGACTTGTGACCTGAATTTGCCCATAGCAATTTATTCGTTGCAACTATGTGCATCTGCGGACGGGAACTTGTGACAGGACCTCAAAGAACTGTTTCTGCCTTCAATCTCGGATCGCGGGGCTGGGTCAACGACCACGATGTCGGCGCTGGGTGTCCCTGTCTTATTGTGCCGTTTTCCGGTCATAGCATCTGGAAACACCACCATTTTGCGACACCGGCGACACCCCGAGTTAACTGCAAAGCTCAAAGCGAAGCCGCACCCATCATACGGTGTGCAACAAAACTGTTGACGAGACCTGATCTCATCAATAATCGGTAACCATCTGTTGGGGTGCCCCTCGGGGCTGAGATGCAGACATGCAAACCCATTGAACCTGACCCGGTTAGGACCGGCGGAGGAAACAGGCATACCGGGCGCCCCGTGTCACAACTCGTGTCACAACGCAGGCTACGGGTCTTTCCACGCACATCCTGACCATGACAATGAGGGATGTGCCATGGTTGCGACAGCATTGACGATTGCCGGTTCCGACAGCGGGGGCGGCGCGGGAATTCAGGCAGATCTTAAATCCTTCGGCGCAATGGGCGTGTTCGGTTGCAGCGTGGTGACCGCGATAACCGCGCAGAATACCTGTGACGTGACCGCAGTACATCCGGTACCCGACAATGTGGTCGCGGCTCAGATCAAGGCGGTCCTAGACGACATCCGCATAGACGCCATCAAGATCGGAATGCTGGGTACGCCATTATTGGTCGAAACAGTGGCCCGTGCATTGGAAGGTTTTTCCGGACCTGTCGTCCTCGACCCCGTCATGGTGGCGAAATCCGGGGTCGCCCTGCTTGAAGATCAAGCGATTGCCGCGCTGAAGCAGTATCTTCTGCCGCGCGCTGACCTGCTGACACCAAACCTGCCCGAGGCGGACAAGCTGCTGGGACAAACCCATAAGGGCGACAGTGCCGGACTGGTTGCGCCGTTGCTGGCGCTAGGTCCTAAGGCAGTTCTGATCAAGGGCGGCCATGCCGATGGCATTGATTGCCTTGATGTGCTGGCAAAGTCAGGGTTCGTTGTCACGCTGGGGGCACCGCGGATCGCGACCCGCAACACGCATGGTACTGGCTGCAGTTATTCCGCAGCAATTGCGGGCTGCCTTGCGCGCGGCATGGATCTTGAGACTGCGGTGCGGCGGGCGCATGGCTGGCTGCACGCTGCAATAAAACGTGCCGACGGGTTGGAGATTGGACAAGGCCATGGCCCGGTACATCATTTTCACGAGATGTGGGCATGAGCGCTGTCACCATTCTGGGTGCCGGGGTTGCCGGGCTTTGCGTTGCAGCCGAGCTGGTGTCACGCGGTGTTTCCGTACGGATGATCGACCCGGCAGGTCCCGTGAATACGCATTCCTGCAGCTGGTGGGCCGGGGGCATGTTGGCACCGGAATGCGAGGGCGCAGTCACCGAACAGCCCGTTGTGGAACACGGGCGCAAAGCAGCGGATTGGTGGCAAAAGCAGGGGGCGCAGTTCGGTCTGGATGTGACCCGGAACGGTACCTTGGTTGTCGCTCTGGGCCGGGATCAGAGCGAGCTGACGACGTTTGCACGGCGCGCCGAAGGCGTGGAATGGCTGGACCGCGAGGGCATCGCGCTCCACGAGCCGCATCTGGCCGAGCAATTCGGCAAGGTGTTGTTCATCGCGAATGAAGCGCATCTCAATCCCCGCCCGATGTTGACCGGGTTGCATGCACACCTGGTGGCTTCGGGCGTTGAGTTTCTGACTGCAGGCGAAACGCTGGGTCAGGTCATCGACTGCCGTGGTCTCGCCGCGCAGGATCGGCTGAGCGATTTGCGCGGGGTAAAGGGTGAGATGCTCATCGTGCGCTGCCCGGACGTGTCGCTATCGCGTCCCGTGCGGCTGCTGCATCCTCGTTTCCCGCTCTACATCGTACCGCGCGGCGATGGCGTATTCATGTTGGGCGCAACCCAGATCGAAAGTGGGCAGCGCAGCCGCGCAAGCCTGCGATCCGTGATGGAACTAATGAATGCGGCCTACGCGTTGCATCCAGCCTTTGGTGAAGCCGAGCTGCTGGAAATCGGAGTCGATGCCCGCCCGGCCTTTGCGGACAATCAGCCACGCATCCGCCATTTCGACGATCGCATCATGGTGAACGGGCTGTACCGCCATGGCTATCTGCTTGCTCCGGCGTTGGCAGGGATGGTGGCAGATCTGGTGACCTGCGGCACGCAGCCCGCGCTTTGGTACGAGAACTGCCAAAACACGAAAATCGCACACAAAACACCGGGGAGAACCACATGAAACTGATGGTGAATGGTGAGGCCGTCGAGGCCAAAGGCCCCAGCCTTGCCGATCTTCTGGTCGAACTAGGCAAAGGCAATGACAAACTGGCCACGGCGGTGAACGAGGTGTTCGTTCCGGCATCAACACGTGCGGCGCAAGTGCTTTCCGATGGGGACCGGATCGAGCTGGTTTCGCCGCGGCAGGGGGGCTGACATGCCGGAATTCTACGGCAAGGAAATAGCGTCGCGCCTGATGTTGGGCACCGCGCAGTATCCGTCGCCCGCAGTGCTCGCCGATGCGTTTCGACGTTCGGGCGCAGGCATTGCCACGGTGTCGCTGCGTCGCGAGGCGGGTGGTGAAAGGGCCGGGCAGGATTTCTGGTCTCTGATCCGTGATTTGGGTGTCGCGGTGTTGCCCAATACCGCCGGGTGCCACTCGGTACGCGAAGCGGTCACCACGGCGCAGATGGCGCGCGAACTGTTTGAGACTAACTGGATCAAGCTTGAAGTGATCGGCCATGCCGACACGCTGCAACCCGACCCGTTCGGCCTTGCAGAGGCGGCGCGCATTCTCGCCGACGAAGGGTTCGACGTCTTCCCCTATTGCACTGAAGACTTGGTGCTGTGTGAGAAACTGATCGAGGCTGGCTGTCGTGTGTTGATGCCTTGGGGGGCGCCGATCGGCACCGGACTGGGGCTGAACAACCTTTACGGCCTTCGCTCGGTACGGGCTCATTTTCCCGAGGTGCCTCTTGTGGTTGATGCAGGGCTGGGCCTGCCATCACAGGCGGCACAGGCCATCGAAATCGGCTATGATGCGGTGCTGCTGAACACGGCGGTCGCTAAGGCAGGTGATCCGGCGGCGATGGCCCAAGCGTTTGCCCGCGCGGTTGAAGCCGGTGCCTTGGCCTTCGGTGCCGATGCTATGGAACCGCGCGACATGGCCGCGCCCTCAACACCTGTTTTCGGAAAGGCCATGCTGTGACGCTGCCGTCGTTCTACCCGATATTCGATGACATCTCATGGCTGCGCCGAATGCTGCCGCTCGGAGTGCGGTTGGTGCAGCTGCGCATCAAGGAACATCCCCTGGATGCGGTGCGCGCGCAGTTGGCGGAGGCGCGGGATTTGTGCCGCGACCACAGCGCGCTGTTGGTGGTCAATGACTATTGGCAACTGGCGATTGAGCTTGGCTGCGACTGGGTGCATCTGGGGCAGGAAGATCTGGATACCGCTGATGTTGATGCAATCCAGGCTGCTGGATTGAAACTTGGCGTCTCAACCCATGACGAAGCAGAGCTTAAGCGTGCGCTGGCTTTGCGGCCTGACTATGTGGCGCTTGGGCCGGTGTATCCGACCATCCTCAAGAAGATGAAGTGGCACCAGCAGGGTGTTGAAAAGCTGACCGACTGGAAGGCGCGGATCGGACCTATTCCGCTTGTGGCGATAGGTGGCATGTCGGTCGAGCGCGCGCCGGGTGCGTTCGCCGCCGGGGCCGACATCGTGTCCGCCGTGACCGACATCACCTTGAAGGACGACCCAGAAGCCCGTGTACGCGAGTGGCTAAGGATCTGCCCATGAGCCGCTATGCACGCCAGATTGCTGTACCTGGCTTTGGCGCATCGGGGCAGGAAAACCTGCGCACCGGGCATGTACTGGTGATTGGCGCAGGAGGGCTTGCCGCACCAGTGCTGCAATATCTGGTCGGGGCCGGTGTGGGACGTATCCGTTTGGTTGATAATGATATGATCAGCCTGTCGAACCTGCACCGCCAAACGCTGTTCCGTGAACGCGACATAGGGCAATCCAAAGTGCAGGTGGCAGCACGTGAAATGATGGCGCTAAATGATGAGGTGCGGATCGAACCGGTCGAAACCCGCTTTGATCCGGCCAATGCCCCGCAACTTTGTCAGGGTGTTGATCTGGTGCTAGATTGCGCCGACAGTTTTGCCGCCAGCTATGTGGCCTCGGATGTTTGCCTTGCTGCCGATCTGCCGCTGATCAGCGCCAGCGTTGTGGGCTCGGAGGGCTATGTCGGGGGCTTCTGCCACAAGGCTCCGGGTCTGCGCGCGCTGTTCCCGGATCTGCCTGCAAGGCTGGGTTCCTGCGACGCCGATGGCGTGCTTGGCCCGACGGTGGGTGTGATCGGTAGTCTGCAAGCGCAGATCGCGGTTGCGGTGCTGAGCGGGGACCTTACGCCAATGGGGCGTCTGGTGACCTATGACGCCACCAGCATGCGCTTTGGCGGTTTTCGCTTTGACGGCGCACCGGATCCTATACCTGAGCCGGATTTCATAGCGCGCGAAATGCTTCGGGCCGACGATCTGGTAATCGACCTGCGCGCTGCAGATGAACCCGGCCCGGAGCTGGCTGGTGCTCAGCGCCTCAGTGTCGATGAAATCGATCCGCGTGACCCCCTTTTGCAAAACAACAGACGCCTCATCCTTGCCTGCCGTTCCGGTCTTCGGGCCTGGCAGGCGGCGATGCGGATTTCCACGAAAAACGGGCCCGAAATCAAGCTTCTGGCCCTAGGTGACAACAACTGAAACGAGGAAACCGAATTGAAACATTTTCTGACCATAGCGGCGATGCTGATGGCTACACCGGCGTTGGCACAAGACAAGATGACTCTGCTGCTGGATTGGTTCGTAAACCCTGATCACGGTCCGATCATCGTAGCGCAGCAAAAAGGTTATTTCGCAGACCAGAATCTTGAGGTCGAGATTGTGCCGCCTGCTGATCCCTCGGCCCCACCGAAACTGGTGGCCGCTGGGCAGGGTGACATCGCCGTGAGCTATCAACCAAACCAGCACCTCCAGGTAGCCGAAGGTCTGCCGCTGATGCGCGTCGGCACGTTAGTGGCGACACCTCTCAGCTGCCTTTTGACGCTGAAGGACGGCCCAATCCAGGAAATCAGCCAGCTCAAAGGTGGTAAGATCGGGTTCTCGGTTGCCGGCGTCGAAGAAGCGGTGCTGGGTGCCATGCTGGGCAAGCATGGGGTCGCGCTGGACGAGATCGAGATGATCAACGTCAACTTCTCGCTCAGCCCCTCGGTCATGTCCGGGCAGGTCGACGCGGTGATCGGTGCCTATCGCAATTTTGAGCTGAACCAGATGGAAATCGAAGGTGTCGAAGGCCGATGCTTCTATGTCGAAGAAGAAGGCGTGCCGACATATGACGAGTTGATTTACGTCGCCAACCCCGAGCTGATGGACAAGGACAAGGTGCGCCGCTTCCTGCGCGCCACCGAGCTGGCCACGCAATACATCGTCAACAACCCGGATGAAAGCTGGGAGATTTTCAAAAGCTACGCGGAAGAGCTGGACGACGAGCTGAATGCAAAGGCTTGGGTCGACACCCTACCCCGCTTTGCCTTGCGTCCTGAGGCGCTGGACGAAGGCCGCTACATCCGCTTCGAGGAATTTCTGGCCAAAAGCGGCTTGGTCGAGGGCACCCGCCCGGTATCGAAAATCGCGGTCGATCTGGGGGCACAATGAACTACGGTACCTCATTTGAGGCGTGGCGAGCGGCGGCCGGGGAAACCTGGCCTGCCTATACCCGCCACGCATTCGTGCGGGGCATGGGTGATGGAACCCTCCCGCGCGCAGCGTTTCTGCACTATCTCAAGCAGGATTATGTCTTTCTGATCCATTTCGCCCGCGCTTGGGCGCTGGTGGTGACCAAGGCTGAGACCGTCGCGGATATGCGCCTCGCCGCGGGGACCGTGAATGCACTGATCAATGACGAGCTTGCCCTGCATATCGGCATCTGTGCCAAGGCTGGGATTTCCGAGGAAGAACTTATTGCAACGCAAGAGCGTCAGGCTAATCTTGCCTATACACGCTATGTGCTGGATGCCGGGCATTCAGGGGATATGCTTGATCTGCTGGCCACACTGGCCCCCTGCGTCATGGGCTATGGTGTGATCGGGGCGGAGCTTTCGGTGGCAAAGACCTCAGAAACCTATGCCGATTGGATCAACACTTATGGCGGGGAAGATTACCAACAGGTCTGCTGCGATGTTGGCGCGCTGATCGATGGCGTGGTAGCGCGGCGCATCGGGGATGACCCGCAAAACTGCCCACGTTGGGCAAATCTTTGCGACCGCTTCCACAAGGCGACCGAGCTTGAGGTCGGCTTTTGGGGCATGGCATCGCAGCCATGAGCCCGGCCCCCGCCCTGTATCTGCGCGGATCACTGTCGATTGGCGACACATCCATCGCGCGCGGCATTGATCTGCGACTTGATGCAGGGCGTTGGACCTGTCTTCTGGGGGCCAGTGGTGTGGGCAAATCTACAGTGCTCAAGCTGCTGGCCGGACTGGGAGACCATGTTTCTTTGGACGGTGAAATCTGGGCCTCGGACTGTGGCGCGCTGGCCGGGCGGGTGGCCCTAATGGCGCAGAGTGATTTGTTGCTGCCTTGGCTATCAGCGCTCGACAATGTGGCAATAGGGGCACGATTGCGCGGCGAGACGCTTGACCGGGATCGAGCCGAGCACGTGCTGGAGCAAGTTGGGCTAGGCGCGCATCTAGACAAGAAACCGGGAGAGCTCTCCGGTGGGCAGAGACAGCGCGTGGCCTTGGCCCGAACCCTGATGGAAGACCGCCCCATTGTGCTGCTGGACGAACCTTTTTCCGCCCTTGATGCCCTGACTCGGGTGCATATGCAGGACCTCACCGCACAGCTGCTGAAGGGACGTACGGTGCTGCTTATCACCCATGACCCGGCCGAAGTGGCGCGGCTGGGGCAGAACATCATGATCATGACGCGCGACGGGCTGCACCCGGTCGAAACTCCAATGGGCAGCATCCCGCGCCCTGTTGATGATCCGGGCGTGCTGGGCATCCAGGCCGCGCTGCTTCAACAACTCAGGACGAACAGATGAGCGCAAGCGAAACTCTCAGGGCGCTGAACCAGGACGACTGGACAGCGGCCACGACACATGACTTTACCAATGCGCTGGCAACCGGAATGCTCGATCACGACAAAATGGCTGGCTATTTACAGCAGGATTACCTTTTCGTGGAAGGCTTTGTGCGGCTGCTGGCCTCAGCAGTGGCGCATGCACCCAACCTCGCCGATGCTGTGCCGGGCGCACAGTTTCTAGGTCAGATCTGCGGGCCGGAGAACACCTATTTTTTGCGTGCATTCAACGCGCTGGATGTGCCGCAGGCAAGCGAAGCCGCACCCGAAACACTGGCGTTTCAAGCCCTGATGGACGAGGCTCGTGCATCAGGGCGTTATGAGCGGATGCTGGCGGTCTTGGTCGTCGCGGAATGGGTCTATCTGGATTGGGCTAGCCCGGTCGAAAACCGCGCCGATAATCTGCCGTTCTGGCTGGGTGAATGGATCACCCTGCACTCCGGCGACGGGTTCGAAAGTGTGGTGGCCTATCTGCGTGAGCAATTGGATGCGATCTGGCCGACCCTTTCGGACCAGGCGCAGGCCGAGGTTGCCGCCACCTTCGAAAAAGCCGTGGCCCTAGAGCGCGCCTTTTTCGATGCCGCATGGGCAGGATTCCCGGTTGCCCGATGACAGGTTGGCCTGCAGGAATCGCTGCAGCCGCAGTGGCAGTGTCGCTTTGGCAACTGGTGGTCTGGGCCACCGGCTTGCCGCGTTTTATCTTGCCCCCGCCAGCGTTGGTTTCCGAAACCATTTGGAACAGCCGCAACCTTCTGCTGGAACATGGACTGGTCACCGCGACCGAAGTGCTGATCGGGCTGGCCCTTGGCGCAGTGCTGGGCGGGCTGTCGGCCATCGGCCTTGCCGCCTCACCGCTAGCACGCGCGCTGGTGCGACCAATTTTGGTGTTTTCCCAGACCATCCCCGTCTTTGCCCTCGCACCGATTCTGACCCTGTGGCTTGGCTTCGGGCTCGAGGCCAAAATCGCCATGGCGCTGCTGATCATTTATTTCCCAGTTACTTCGTCTTTCTTTGATGCACTGATGCGCAGTAATCGCGACTGGCTGGATCTGGCTCGGGTCATGGGGGCGTCACCTGCCCGAGTAATGTGGCACATCCGTATTCCATCTGCTCTGCCCGGATTTGCCAGCGGCCTGCGTCTGGCTGCCGTCTATGCCCCGATCGGTGCCGTCATCGGTGAATGGGTCGGAGCGTCGCGTGGGCTGGGATATCTGATGTTGCTGGCCAATGGCCGTGCCAAAACCGACCTGATGTTCGCCGCGCTAATCGTGTTGGCGCTACTTACCATCATCCTGCACGCAACAGTCAATGCCCTGTGCAATCGGTACCTGGATCAGCGTGATCAGATATGAACAAAGTACTGAACATCAATATACACGAACGCGGAGATCGACTTTAATCGTGCCACCAGCTGTGATGAAAGAGCTCAAAGCTAGAGTACATTGATTTCCAGAGCGCCATGTTAAACAAAGCTAATTGGTCGAGCGGCGAACGCAGAGTGTGCCGCAGTCACTTGTCCAAGAGTCCTACCGTAAGGATCAACTTGAATTAAGCCGAACCAGAACGCGTAGCGTCATGGTCTGAAGGTGGTTTATTTTTGCCAGTGGCCACTACTTCCGCTGGTCAGGCCTCTGCATCCAGAGAAGTCGAATGGTTTCCGTAATTTTTGCAACGCGGATCACATAGTGAACGCCCCACACACCAAAAGCCTGTTTGGTTGACAGATCCTGATTCCTCAGGAGATTTTTTAACGTCTTGAAGGAAGGGATCAATTTCTGCAAAGGCGGGATGTAATTAACGATGCCGCGCTTGGCATTGCGGCGCAGCCTAGCCCCCTCAATACGACGGGCTTTGGTGATGTGATCCCCAAGACTGTCGCGCGCCGGGTGACGGACGATGGCGTCTTCGGCAAACACAATCGCTTCGCCCGCAGATTGTGCACGATCATTCCATTCCATGTCCCCACCGGACAACACCGTGTCGTTGAACCGACCGATGCGATCCATAAGCTCCCGCCGAACGATCAGATTGGCCGTAACCGCGCGCCCACGTTCCACCCATTTTTTTTGCTCTAATCCCAAATGAACATCATAGAGTTCGGTCGTCTTCCAATCCTGCCCGTTCGGGATCAGCACAACATTGCCGCCAAAGCGATTAACCTCGGGGTGGTCTTCGGCTATTTTCAACCCGGCCTCTAGATAGAGCGGGTCAGGCTGACAATCGGAGTCGGTGAAAAACAGCAGCTCCGAGGCGGCTTCTTCGATTCCCCGGTTGCGCGCTGCGTATGAGCCGGGTTTTGTCTCACTTAGAATGCGGGCGTTTGCGGGCAGGCGAAACCCGTCGGGCATGGGGTCGGTCGGGTCATTGTTGACTGCAAGTATCTCGAACTGGTTTGTGTTCAGTGTCTGAGAGGCTAGCCCATCCAGACAAAGCTGCAATTGGTCCCAGCTTTGATAGGTCGGGATGATCACTGACGCGCTCAGGGACGAACGCGCCGGTGTAATGTCAGGCCGTTGGATCACGTCGGGATCATTCGGCATTGACGGCGTTCGAGTACTGATGGTCATATAGGGTTTTGAATGGCCCCGGTTTCTTCAGCAACTGTTGGGCGCTGCCCTGCTCAAGAACTTCACCAGCCTCAATCACCACGATCTTGTCCGCATGCATGATGGTTGAAAGCCTGTGAGCCACGATGATTGTCGTACGCCCTTCGGTCAGGCGGCCCAAGGCTTCCTGAACCAGATGTTCCGACCGCGAGTCCAGCGCACTAGTTGGTTCGTCCAGCAGCAGGATCGGGCTGTCGCGCAGAAGCGCGCGCGCAATCGCAAGGCGCTGTTTTTGACCACCGGACAGGAAGGCACCATTTTCACCAACCAGAGTGTCAAAGCCTTTCTCAAGCGACATGATGAAGTCATAGGCATTCGCGGCCTTGGCAGCTTCGATCACGTCGTCTTGCGAGGCACCCTCACGGCCAAAACGGATGTTGTCGGCGATTGAGGCCGAAAACAGAAACGTCTCTTGCCCGACGAACGACATGTTCTGGCGCAGTGATTTGAACGAGGCGTACTTGATATCCTGACCATCGATCGATACCGAACCACTGCTCGGGTCATAAAGGCGCAGGGCCAAATTCAAAATGGTCGACTTGCCGCCGCCGGACAGACCAACCAGAGCGGTGGTCTTGCCAGCTTCGAACGTCAACGAAAGCCCTTTCAGGATCGGATCGCGACGACGGTAGCCGAAAGTGACGGCGTCGAACACCACCTCTCGCGGACCATCAGGCAGGCTTTTGGGATTGGCCTCTTCCGGCAGAGTTTCAGGCTCGTCCAACATATTGAACAACATCTGCACCCGGCGCAGACCCAGTTCCATCTTCACCCGCACCTTCGTCAGACGCTTCGCGGGCTCATAGGCCATCATCACAGCGGTCACGAACGACATCAGTTCACCCGGAGTAGACGCTGCAGCGCCAAACAGCTTACCAGCGCTCAACCCGATGACCGAGGCAATTGCAAACCCGGCCAGAATATCGGTCAGCGGGCTTGTCGCTGCCTGCAAACGCGCAAGCTTATTGCGCCGCTTCTCGACGCTTTTCACGGCCGAGTTCATCTTATTGGCCATGCGCTCTTCCAACCCGAAAGTCTTAACCACGCGAATGCCAGACGAGGTTTCCTGAATGACTTTCATGATCGCGCCCATCGATTGCAGTTCCATATCTGCAATCTCGCGAATCTTTCTGAGCAGTAACCTGATCCCTAAAACCGCCAACGGGCCGACGATCAGGGTAAAAAGGGATAATATGGGTTGCTGATAGAACATAACAGCCAGCAGACCGATCAGGGTCAGCATATCGCGAACTGCCGTGGTCACCATTATCTCGATCACCGTGCGCGCTGCCTGGGCCGTTTGTGTCACCTTCAACAACAAATCCGAGCTTTCTGTCAGGTTGAAGAATGAAACACCCTGCCGCAAAAGCTTATCGTAAAGCTTGATCTGTTGTTTCGAGACAATCCGGTTCCCGGCACGCGTAAGGGCCACAATCTGGACGTAGGTTGCAATGCCTTTGACCAGGAAAATCGTGAACACGGTCATCGAAACGCCAAAAATCTTAGCTGAGTTTTCACTGTCAAACAGCGAATCCACCACATCACGCATGATAAAGGCGATACCTGCTGTGGTTGCCGCAACAAATACCATCGCGATGATCGCGATGGTATAAGGGACCACTTGCTCGCGCATATTCTCGGAGAGCAGTCGCCACAGGACAGAATCACTCAATATGGCCGCAAATTTTGATTTGATCTTTTGCAATGCACATGTCCACTGTGATCAGGATCGAGCTATGTCACATCTGACGCGCTCATAAACAGTTTCCGCTAGATAGTCGCCTGTTGCCAGTTGAGCAAGCCCGCGTCCTATTCTGCCGCTTCAATGCGAATTGTTCGAACCGAAGGGTCTGCACGCGAATAAGCGGCCAAAACCCTGCCCGACCATTTCTGTGCAATGTAATCCGCCATAAAACGCGTTGGCGCAATCAGAGTCGCCAGGCCCCCTGCCCTTTCGGCTTCGTTCAGATGCTTGAACCAACTGGACCAAAGTTCTGGGTCACGCTCATGTAGGATCGATTGAACCTGTGCCCAAACGTCTTCACCCTGTGGCGGCGGGATCGATGGCTTTGACTGAAATGGTACAACATTGGTATCGCGCTCTGGCTTCTGCTGCATTCGTTCCTGGAAATCCGTTCCGATCACGGGCCAGGCTTCCATTGTGTCCAGCATGATCTGCTTGAGGTCGAGTTCATAAACCGCAACCCGACCCCGAGCGGCGGGTCGTTTGACCGCAATCCAGCCTGCGCTGCGCAGCTTAGCCATCTCACGTTTAACCGTGCGTTCGTTCACGGACCACAACCGAGCGATCTCTTCCCGGCCAATCGACAGTTCATTGGAGCGCCAGTTATAGCGCGTGGTAATTAATGTCATGATGCGTAGAACACTGCGATGACGATGCTTGTCACCTGATAAGGCGTGAACGGCGAGCGCCGACAAGATATCGTACTTCAGTGCAGGCGCATTTCGCCCGACCGGTTTCGCAACCTGCATCCGTTTCCTCACCGCTCTTTTTTGCCTCATGCGGGTTGATCCCGCCGTAATCGCGCCGTTTCCCAACGCTTTTCGTGATTGTTCACTGATTAGCGTCCAATACTTCGATTCTGTCAAGAGTTCGTTGAGATCACGCTATTTGATAGGTGCTATTCGCTATCAAAAAATAAAAGAAATAGGTGAATCTATGGTGATGGGGGACACACTGGGTGTCCCCTTATGGAGCAATAATGTCCCCCTATATACCGTATTTGCTTGAGTTGTGTCCCCCTAAATCCGGTAGGATATCCGAAGTCAGGACGATTGCAGAGAGCAGCAGCGTCCCGAATCGGTCAGCACTAGATACGGCCATATTTTCTTACCCGTGGGTAACATCACAACCTTACAATAATTTCTTTTGCCAAATATGCAAATCAGGCGTAAATAACAAAAGAGAGAAAAATAACGTCCAGAAGAATGAGAACTGAGGCATGTACACGCACGAAGACCTGAATGCATTGCGCACCCAGTCCCTGAAATTGCAGGGCTGGATTCGCCAGCAGACTTTCAGCCCTGAGATGGAGAAGACGCTAAGGCGGTTCTCAAGCTGGGAGGTGTCCGAGCTGATCTTTAAGGTGAACCAATCGACTTTCCGAGGAAAGCTGGCTGCCGATCCTTCATTGCCGGGAGGCGAGGTCGAGCCTGATGGGCGGCAGCGTTGGTTTAGTCTGGAAGAGGTAAATGAGCTCAGGCGGCGGCTTAAGGTTAATCGCAAAGCGCTCACTCCCCCACGCCCTGCGGGCAAGCGGGCGGTTCGGGCCGCTGTTGCCAATTTCAAAGGGGGGGCTGGCAAGTCGACCGTGGCGTTGCATCTTGCGCATGCCGCTGCTCTGGACGGCTACCGAGTATTAGTGGTGGATTTTGACCCTCAGGCGACGCTCAGCCATTCGATGGGTCTGACCGATGTCGCTGAAGATTTCACCGTCTGGGGTATCATGGCGCGGGATCTGATCCGTGAAACCGAGCGCATGAATAACCGCCCTGCGGCTGCGGAGTCAGGAACCGCCCTGCCCCGCCGAGAATTACCACCTTCTATAACGGATATAGGCCTCGGCGAACTGCGCATTTCTGATTTTATCAAGCAGACCTCATGGTCAACGATTGATGCGATCCCTTCTTGCGCCAACGCTGCTTTCGTCGAATTCGCATCAGCACAATATCGGCACCTGAATCCTGAGTGGTCATTTTTCGCAGCTGTGTCCCGCTATCTGGATCAGGTACCGAATGATGCTTATGACCTGATCCTGTTCGATTGCCCGCCTGCGATAGGATACCAATCGATGAATGCGGTGTTCGCCGCAGACATGTTGTATATCCCGTCGGGGCCTGGATACTGGGAATACGATTCAACCACCTCATTCATTGGCCAGTTGGCCGAGGCCCTCGAAGATCTGGCCTATGGTTTCGACAAGACCTTACCCACGGGTAAGATTGGTTTACCCAAGACATTCTGCGAAATTCGGTTTTTGCTTACACGCTATGAACCGGGGAATGCACTGCACACAGCGATGTATGACGCATTCCGCAAAGTCTTTGGTCAGCACCTCGCCGAGCACCCGGTCGAGATGACGCGTGCGGTCGAGCAATCTGGTCGGTTCCTGAGTTCAGTTTATGAGATGGATTACCGTGAGATGACGAGGGAAACCTGGCGTCGCGCGCGTTCGACATTTGATAATGTTTATGATGAATTCCGGGGCGTCATGCTATCGGCCTGGGACAAGCTGGAGGATGACGTATGAGCCGAAAACGCAGAATGTTCGATATCGATATGCCAGCGATGGAAGAAATCCCGGTTGGCAAGGTTCCGGATAAAGCGCTTGAGAAAAGGCGCGGACCGATGGCCACTGCAATCTCCGAGAACGCTAATGCGCTACGCGACCAGCAAACTACCGAAGATGCAATCAGAGTCGAAAATGACAGGTTAGCGCACGAGCTTGTACGACTACGTTCAGAAGGGTATGTTACTGAACAGATCGCATTGGCGGATGTTGTTACCGAGCGCCTGACGCGCGACCGCAAGCCTGGCCCTGATCCTGAGTTGGATGAGTTGAAGGCTTCTATTCAGGATGTGGGTCTTTCGAACCCGATCCGGGTCGAGCGTCGCAACGATGGACGCTTTGAGTTAATTCAAGGAATGCGCAGATTATCGGCATTTCGCGCATTACTTGAGGAAACTGGCGACGCGCGATTTGCGACGATTCCGGCCGGTGTTTCTGACGTTGCAGAGCTGGATGATAGCTATCGTCGCATGGTCGATGAAAACCTGATCCGAAAGGATATCTCGTTTGCGGAAATGGGCGCGCTTGCGCGTGCCTATGCGGAAGACCCCGCCAATGATTGTCCGGATGTCGACAAAGCGGTTTCAACCTTGTTCAAATCTGCAAGCTATACCAAGCGCAGCTATATTCGGGCGTTTGCGAGTTTGCTGGCCATGTTGGAAAAGGCTCTTATGCACCCAAACGATATTCCACGGAATGTGGGTGTTGAGCTCAAACGAAAGCTCGACTCTGATCCCGGATTGATCCGACAAGTAAGTACGGCTTTGGTGAGTGAACCAAATCGCGACAGCGTGCGCGAAGTGGCCATTCTTCGCGATTTTCTCACAATCGAAAATGCGACCGCCGCCAAGCCAAAGGCTGAAGCCGTTGGTAAACCACGCCGCGCGAAGACAACGTTTCAGGTAAGGGGCAGGGCAGGGATTGCAAAATGTTCTGCATCCAGCGGAAGGATCGAACTTCGCTATGATCTCGATTTTACCCGTGTCGATAGGGCGAAATTAGAACGTGCTGTGGCCACTTTGATCGAGGATCTGCGAGAAGAAGACGATCTTACCCACGGGTAAGACGGGCTTAGCGAGATAGATCCGAAGCGCGGCGCTGGTTAATCTCAGCGACGTTTTTTTGCACAAACAGTCCATTCGTATAATACGGTACCTTGGGAGACCATCTAAACGCTTAGCTTTTACCGCCCGGCCTCAAATTCTTGTTTTGTAGTTCGGGCAGGTACGTTCCGAGCAGAGTTGACGAATACAAGTTCGGGCCATCAGTAGAAGGTTTCTTAACGTATTGATATGGAACTAGGGCAGATAATCTACAATTTATGTAGTTAGTCGCGGCTGAACAGATATACAGTTTTCGCGGCAGGGCAGGGACGACGCGATCGCTTCTATCTTCGAGCGCCCCGGCACTACATTTCATCGGGAAGACCAACATAGCGTACCGAAACATATTCGAGGCGCGTGAGCATATAACGGATTGGCCGTGAGCACCTATCAATGATGGATATGATCGTGCTGTGGCTTGCCAAAGAAAAGGCGGCGATGGGTTGAATGATTGACCGAGTAGAAGGTCATTTGGGCGTAGTGTGCAAAATACTTTAATAAGTATTATTAAGAGCTGTATCGGTCTGTCTACTTTAATGCGAAGGGCACCCATCTTGCCGGCTTGGGGGCCTGCTGAATCGTGACTTAAGGACAGGCTTTGTCAAAGCTTGCAAAAAAATAACGACTCTTCTCAGTATTGAAACGCCCGAAGCAACTAGGAAGATGTTCGGTAACCTGATCCGATACTACAAATACCGGATTAATCGCGCGAGAAGCGCCTATAAGACTATTTACTGGCCTGATAGATAATCAGTATACGGGCAGCGTTATCTGAAACAAAACCTTCTCGCTTACTTTTGTTGCTTCAAGGCTACATATGGTGTTCGCCTACAGCGCGCTCTCATCCCTGGATGACGTTCTGACGTTGCGTGCCCAGCCCCTGAATACCAAGCTCCATTTTGTCGCCGGGATTCAAGTAGGTCTGCGGGTTCTGTCCCATACCAACACCCGGGGGTGTGCCTGTAGAAATCACGTCACCGGGTTGCAAAGACATAAATTGCGACAGATGCGAGATGACCGTCGCTACGCCAAAATGCATCGTTTTGGTTGATCCGTCCTGATATCGGTGCCCGTTTACCTCAAGATACATCGGAAGGTTTTGCGGGTCGGGGACTTCGTCTCGTGTTACCAGCCAGGGGCCAATTGGGCCGAACGTGTCCGCAGACTTTCCTTTGACCCATTGGCCAGAGCGATGAAGCTGAAAGTCACGTTCTGACAAATCGTTCACTACGCAGTAGCCGGCGACGTGGTCTATGGCTTCCGCCTCAGAGACATATTTGGCCTCTTTGCCGATAACGACGCCCAGCTCAACTTCCCAATCGGTTTTGACCGATCCGCGCGGGATTTCTACGGTATCGTCGGGGCCGGCGATGGCCGAGGTGGCTTTGAAGAAGATCACGGGCTCAGCAGGCAATTCCATGCCGCTTTCTGCTGCGTGATCGGCATAATTCAGGCCAATGCATATGAACTTTCCAACATTGCCAACGCAAGGACCGATGCGCGGGTTGCCGTCTACCAATGGCAGGCTGGCCAAATCTAGTGCGCGGAGCTTTTCAAGAACGACATCGCCAAGAGTATCGCCCGAGATATCATCCACCACACCGGAAAGGTCGCGAACCGAGCCGTCTGAGGCCAAAATGCCGGGTTTCTCAGCGCCCTTCGGGCCATAGCGTAGTAGTTTCATTGTCAGGTCCTTCCTGCTCAGATCGTCCAGCCGCCATCTATGGCAAAGGGCTGGCCCGAAGTGTATTTGCTGGCATCACTGGCCAAATACAGAGCCAGTTCAGCGATCTCTTCCGCTGTGCCAATACGGCCCATCGGTTGACGGGCGATGAAATCAGTCATTGCCTGCTCATAATCCCCGGTGGTGCGAAGCCGGTCATGCAGGCTGGGGCTGTCCACCGTACCTGGACAAATCGCGTTGCACCGAATGCCCTGGGTCACAAAATCGACTGCCACAGACTTGGTCAGGCCAATCACCGCTGCTTTTGACGCGCAATACGCAAATCGGTTGGGCACGCCTTTCATGGACGATGCGACCGACGACATATTGATGATTGATCCTCCGCCTGCTTTCAGCATTCCGGGTAGAGTCAGTTGGATCAGTCTGAACATGGCCTTTACGTTGAGGTCAAAGCTGAAATCCCAATCCTTTTCAGTGCATTCAAGAATTGATCCCCCCGCTACATAACCTGCGCAGTTAAACAGAATGTCCAGTTGCGGCAGATTGACCGCTGCATCTGTAACGGCCTTATCGTCCATTACGTCCAGTTGCAGCGGTTCGATACCCGGAATACCGCCCAATTCGGCAAGCGCAGCATCGTTGATGTCGCTGGCTATCACCCGTGCGCCTTCGGCAGCGAACAATTCGGCGGTTGCACGGCCAATGCCTTGGCCAGCTGCTGTGATGAGAGCGGTCTTATCTGCAAGCCGGTTGGATGGGTTGATTGTCGACATAAACAACCTCACAATTTCTCGGGTAGAAGCTCGGATGGGATGTCCTGATAACAAACCGGCCGCAGGAAACGGCGGATCGACAGTGTTCCCACGGATGTAGCGCCAAAGTTGGTTGAGGCGGGGTAGGGGCCTCCGTGAACCATGCTGTCGCAAACTTCGACCCCGGTCGGAAAGCTGTTGGCCAACAATCGCCCAGCCTTTCGTTCAAGCAGCGGTAGCAGTGCCTGAGCGTCCGCTTTGTCACCTGCGTCCAGATGCAGTGTGCAGGTCAGTTGCCCTTCGATGGTCCGGGCAATCCGTTGCATCTGAGCGCGGTCTTTCACACGCACGATGATGCCTAATGGGCCGAAAACCTCTTCTTGCAGCTTCCGATTGGCCAGCCAGTCATCACCAGAAACAGTGAACAGGTAAGGGGCCGCATCGCGTGACTTGCAGCTTTTGCCCATAATCTTCGATACACCGGTACCAGCAGCTACACGCGAAACTCCGTTTCGGTATGCCTCCGCAATTCCATCGGTCAGCATTGTCTGCTCGGCCACCGAAGACAGGCCAGCCTCTGCCGCTACTTGAAACGCGTCAGCATCCGGACCTTCGATGATCACGGCGATACCGGGATTGGTGCAGAACTGTCCAGCGCCCATGGTTAGGGACGCGGCCCAGCCATTGCCGATTTCAGCACCGCGCGCGGCCGCCGCTTGCGGCAATATGAACATCGGATTGACTGAACCCAGTTCGCCAAAAAACGGAATGGGTTCATCGCGTTGCGCGCATAAATCGAACAGCGCCCGTCCACCTCCGAGGCTGCCCGTAAAGCCAACCGCCCGGATCAAGGGATGTTGCACCAATCGCGTGCCCACATCCCGTTTGCCACCCTGTACCAATGAAAACACTCCGGGATGAATTCCCGTCGCTTTGATGGCGGTGTCGATGGCCTGCGCCACGATCTCGCCCGTGCCGGGATGGGCCGAATGGCCTTTGACGACGACGGGACATCCCGCGGCCAGTGCCGCCGCTGTATCGCCCCCTGCGACTGAGAAGGCCAATGGGAAGTTCGAAGCGCCGAACACCGCAACGGGACCCAGCGGGCGCTGTATCATGCGCAGGTCGGGGCGGGGCAGGGGTGTACGATCCGGCATGGCCGGGTCATGGCGCATGTCCAGATAATCGCCCGCTTCAATTTGATCGGCGAAGAGACGCAGCTGGCCGACGGTACGGCCACGTTCCCCCTGCAGGCGTGCCTCGGGCAAGCCGGTTTCCTGAGTGCCGATTTCGGTGATGGCATCCCCGCGGGCATCAATCTCATCTGCGATCTTGCGCAATAGCGCGGCGCGTTCGGTACGAGAGGACCACCCGAAAGTGGCAAATGCCGACTCTGCTGCCTCCACTGCGTTATCAATCATCGCCGCTGTCCCCACAGAAAAGTCATGGCTTGGTCCATGCGCTGGTTCCGACGCAAAAGTAGTGTCTGCGCCGAGCCATTCGCCAGCAATTAGGTGTTTTCCGGTCAACATATTCGTTCTCTCTTACAGCAGGCCGCGATGGGCGAGGTTTCGCATCAGGTGTGATGCCCCAAAGGTCCATTCGGGGCATTCCGTCGACAGGCGCACGGTGTTTGTCAGCGCTCCAAGGCGCGTATTGGAGATAGTGACGACATCGCCAATTTTGTGAGTGAACCCACCGCCAGGTGTGTCACGGTCTTGGGTCGGGGCGAACAGGGTGCCAAGGAAAAGCATCAGCCCATCAGGATATTGGTGATGGCGCCCGATAGTCTGCTTCACAAGGTCTGCAGGATCGCGACTGATCTGGGACATAGATGAGCTTCCGTTCAGCACAAATCCATCCGATCCGGTCACGGTCAGCGCAAGTTCAGCCTGGCGTACATCGTCCAGTGTGAACCCATCATCGAACAACCGGATCATCGGTCCGATCGCGCAAGAGGCATTGTTGTCCTTTGCTTTGCTCAGCAATAAAGCCGAACGACCTTCAACGTCACGCAGGTTGACGTCGTTCCCCAGCGTAGCGCCCTTAATCTCGCCCTTAGAAGTAACGGCCAGAACGACTTCGGGCTCGGGGTTGTTCCAGGTCGAAATCGGGTGAAGACCGATTTCTGAACCAAACCCGACCGAAGACAAAACTTGTGCTTTGGAGAACACCTCGGCATCGGGGCCGATCCCGACTTCCAGATACTGGCTCCAGAGGCCTTCAGCGATCAGTGCTTCTTTGACCTCTGCGGCCGCGTCCGATCCAGGTACGATGTTCGAGAGGCTGTCTCCGATCCGGTCTCCGATGCGCGCCCGGATCGCGTCGGCTTTGGCAGGATCACCGGCGGCTTGTTCCTCGATTACGCGTTCGACCATGGACCCGGCAAATGTGACACCACAGGCCTTGACCGCCTGCAGGTCACACGGGGCCAGCCATTGGTGGTCGGCGTCCAAATGGCCGATATCTTCACCTTGAGCGTTGCGCACATGATCTGCTTCATCGTCGCGTTCCAGAATGTCCCTGACAGTTGGTGCCGTTTTTGACGTGATATCGATAATCCGCCCATTGCGCAGGGTCACCACGCTGGGGCCGATTCCGCCGCGCTCAATACGGCCGAGCCACAGCCCGTTCGAATCCAATGTACCTATGGTCATTTTAATTCCTGAGGTTGTAGGCGCGGGCGGCGTTGCCACCCATTATTGCCTGTCGTTCTGCGCTGCTCAGATGTTTCAGCAACATGTCGGTGGTTTCACACCAGCGCTCATAGCTACTGGCCAAGGTGCAAACTGGCCAATCGCTACCCCAGATCAGACGCGATGGACCGAAGGTGTTCAGCAGGTGATCCACGTACGGGCGCAGATCGTCGATCGTCCAGTCTGCTGCAGCCTCGGTCACAAGGCCTGAAAGCTTGCACCATGCATTTGTATCTCGGGCCAAGGCGGTCATGTTGTCGGACCAGTCACCCAAGATTGCGTCTTTGATCAATGGTTTCGACCCATGGTCAATGACAACACTCATATCGGAATGATGCTGAAGAAGTTGCCTGAGCGGGCCCAGGTGTTGAGGCAAGGTCAAGGCATCAAATGTCAGGCCATGCCGTTGAGCTGCCTCGAAAGCGGGCGTTAGCGCGTCGCCTAGCATCCAAAGCGGGTCGGCGATGTCCTGTATCATCGGACGTAGACCGACAAATGCCTTGTGGGTAGCCAACGCGGAAATCTTTGCAGGTGCATCAGCGGCTTCAAAGTCAACCCAGCCCACAACACCTTTGATAAACGCATTCTGATCGGCCAGAGCGAGCATGTATTCGGTCTCGGCCATTGTGGGTGCTGCCTGCACAAGGACCGTGCCATCAATCCCGGCGGCGCTGAGTAGAGGCATCAGGTCGTGCGGTGCAAAATCCCGGTAGATCTCGCTCAGATCGGGCGTCAGCCAGCCATAGTCGCCCCGCGCCAAAGCCCAGAAATGCTGATGCGCGTCGATCCTCATTCGATCACACCTTTTTTCAGGATGATGTTGCCATAGAGCTTTCGTTCACCTGTCTGGATGATGGCAAATGCGTTGGCCGCACGGTCGTAGAATGCAAACCGTTCCAAGCCCTGCACCTTGGCAGAGTTGTCGGCGGACGTGTCGATGATGCGCTGAAAGTCCGCGACTGAGTCAGGCACCGCCTCCGGGTCGCCAACAACCTGCATGGTCAACGCCGGATCAGGAACGAACGTATCCAAAGGCATCACAGAAAGTACGGCCTTCAACATTTCACTGGCCGTAGACCCATCGGCCCGGATGCAGTCTGGTCCCATGCTGGCGCCCGGAAAATTTGCATCTGCGATAACAATCTCATCACCGTGGCCCATGGCCCTGAGGGTGAAAAGCAACTCCGGCGAAAGGATCGGGTCGATGTTACGCAGCATCAGCTGTCTCGCTTGGCAGTGGCGCGTCGGGTCGGATCAGGCCTTCGGATCGCAGATCCGACCACAGGCCGGGGGGAATGTCACGCTCCATCAGTGCCACATTGGACTGTACTTCGGACGCGTTGACGGCACCGGGGATCACGGTTTTGACGCAGGGGTGGCCCAAAACGAACTGCAGCGCGGCGGCGATCAGCGGGGTATCATGCGCGGCGCAGACCGCTTCGATCTTGCGGACCCGGTCCAGAATATCTTCGGGTGCGTCTGCATAGTTATACTTGGCGCCAGGCACAGCTCCGGTGGCGAGGATGCCCGAATTGTACGGTCCCCCGAGGATGATCCCGACATCGCGCTGCTCACAAAGCGGCAGGAAACTGTCGAGTGCTTCCTGCTCCAGCAACGTATAGCGTCCGGCCAGCAGGAACCCGTCGAAATCCCCCAGCCCAAGAAGCCTTTCGCAAACTTGCCATTCGTTTACACCTGCGCCGATTGCTGCGATTTCACCCGCATCGCGCAGCTCGGTCAAAGCCTTGTAGCCTCCGCCATCAAACAGTTCACGCACCTTGGCGTCCGAAACCTCTTGGCTGCCCTGGCTGAAGACACAGACATCATGGACCAGAAGAATGTCAGAATTGGCGACACCGATCCTGTTGCGGCTTGCCTCGTAAGACCGCATGACGCCGTCATAGGTATAGTCAAATACGATCCGTTTCTGCGGTACATCGACGAAAGCTTCGGGCGTTACTTCATGCGGTTCGCAATCTAGTAACAGGCGACCGATCTTGGTTGAAAGCTGGATGTTTTCGCGCCCGAACCGACCAATTGCCTGCCCAAACCGATGCTCTGATCGGCCAAGCCCGTATTGCGGCGCTGTGTCGAAAAACCGGATGCCTGCGTCATAAGCGGTCTGCAATGCCGCCTGCGCGTCCTCGTCCGAGACTTTGCGGTACAGGTTCCCCAACGGCGCTCCGCCGAACCCCATGCGGGTCAGGGGAACGGGCCGCGTGGTTCGGTTGTTCAGTAATTCTGTCTGGGAAACGGTCATCCTGCCTCGCTATTCAGCTGTGGGGTGAGGTTGAACAGATGCGGCTTCAGTTGCTCCAACTGCTCAATGCGCGGCATCAACTGCCCGAGGTGGGCGCGCATAGCGACCTGCGCGGACTGTTCGTCGCGATTACTGATTGCTTCGAAAATGGCCCTATGTTCCTCTAGTGTCTCGGCAATTCTGCCGGGGGTGGGCAGCAATAGCATGCGTGCGCGGCTGACCTGTAAGGAAACGGTTTGGGCAACGTCGGCGAGGCGGCGGAAGCCTGTAAATTCCATCAGAAGACTGTGGAACTCTTCATCGGCCTGATAAAAGCCTGGGATATCATCATCCATGATCAACAGTTCCTGCAGACGCATGTTGCGGCTTAACCTTTTACGCTGAACGTCGGTTATGTCGCGCGCGACTTTGGCGACAGTTGCAAGTTCAAGCGCTTCACGCAGGAATACGCCTTCGCGGATCTCGTCCATCGAAAAGTAGGATACGCGAGTGCCTGATTGCGGCACTACATCCACCAGCCCTTCCGAGGCCAAACGCGCAATCGCATCGGCCACAGGTGCGCGCGACACTCCCAATCTCTCACACACAGGTGCCTTCCTGAGGTTCGCTCCGGGTGGGAAATCCAGCGAGAGAATCGCCTGCTTCAATGAGTGGTGAACCCGCTGAGCGAGCGGTCCTTCGATCGTTGTGATCTCGGGCAACAGTTCGGCATCAATATCTTGGTGTTTGTTCATACTGCATAAGTTAGCATTCTAACATGTTAGTTGACAAGTAGAGATATAGGATTTAGCAACATTGACCAAGCAAGTGGAGAAGAGATGCGAGCGAACGGCGGCATAAACGTTTTGGAAGAGGCAACTCGCGATGTCGTGAAGCTTAATCCGAAGGACAACATCGTTATTGCTTTGCGTGACTTGCAAGCTGGTGAGCAGCTGGCACATGTTCCCGTGCAATTGGCTGCGCCCGTTACCCGCGGTCACAAGCTTGCCGTGTCATCAATCCAAACTGGCGAGAATATTGTCCGCTACGGTCAGATCATCGGGCAGGCCAAATGCGATATAGCGCCTGGCGAACATATCCATGTGCACAACCTTGGCATGGGGGCGCATCAGCAGGATTATGCGCATGCCAGCGCCAACACCCCGCTGCCTGTTCTGACTGAAAAGCGTACATTCGACGGATACCATCGATCTGACGGTAAAGTGGGAACCCGAAACTACATCGGGATTCTAACCACCGTGAACTGCTCGGGTTCGGTAGCGCGTTTTATCGCCGACGCAGCGGAAAAGACCGGGTTGTTGGAAAGCTATCCCAATGTTGACGGTGTGGTCCCGATTGTGCACGGGACCGGATGTGGAATGTCCAGCAAGGATGAGGGCTATGCTACCCTGTTTCGGACGTTGGCCGGCTATGCACAGCATCCGAATTTCGGGGGTATTCTGCTGATCGGTCTGGGCTGCGAAGTCATGCAGGTGGCAGATCTTGTCGGCGGTCGACCAATCCGCGCTGACGGTGCGCTGCGTTACATGACCATTCAGAACGAGGGCGGAACACGCCGCACTATCGAACGGGGGCTGGCGGAGTTGCGCGGCATCGCCCATCTGGCCAATCAAGCCGAACGCGCCCCGGCTCCGATCAGTGCCATCACGGTCGGTATGCAATGCGGCGGCTCGGACGGGTATTCTGGGATAACCGCGAACCCGGCGCTGGGGTATGCGTCGGATTTACTTGTGCGCCATGGAGGAACAACGATCCTGTCGGAAACCTCGGAAATCTACGGTGCCGAACACCTGCTGACCCGGCGGGCCGAGACTGTTGAGGTGGCTGAAAAACTGATCGAACGCATCCACTGGTGGGAGGACTACACGGCCCGAAACGGCGGTGAGATGGACAACAACCCAAGCCCAGGCAACAAGCGCGGGGGGCTCACAACCATTCTTGAGAAATCGCTTGGTGCCGTAGCTAAGGGAGGCACCGCGCCACTGCGAGACGTCTACAAATTCGGTGAGATGATCGACAAGAGCGGGTTTGTCTTCATGGACAGTCCCGGTTTTGATCCGTGTTCGGTCACCGGGCAAGTCGCTTCGGGTGCGAACCTGATCGTGTTTACCACCGGGCGCGGTTCGGTGTCTGGATATCAGCCAACGCCCTGCATCAAGCTGGCCACAAATTCCGAAATGTATGCGCGCATGGCCGAGGATATGGATCTGAACTGCGGTGACATCGTGACAGACGGGATCAGCATCGAGAGCAAGGGCGAAGAACTGTTCGAAATACTGATCCGTGTCGCCTCAGGCAAGAAAACCAAAAGCGAGGAACTTGGATTTGGGGGCGTTGAATTCGTCCCCTGGCAAATAGGTGCGGTGATGTAAACCGCGTTGGCCCAAGGGGAGAGGGGCAAATGGGAGGCAATAAAAATAGACTGGTCGAAATGACGGGGATTGATAAGTTTTTCCCCGGCGTGCACGCGCTGAAATCCGTGCAATTCGATCTTGAACCGGGTGAAGTTCACGCGCTGATGGGCGAGAACGGTGCCGGTAAAAGTACGTTGATGAAAATCCTGTCGGGTATTTATCAACGTGACGGTGGGACCTTGAAGATAGAAGGGCGCGAAGTCAGTCCGACAACCCCGCGCGAGGCGCAGGATCTAGGTATTGGGATCATCCATCAGGAACTGAGCCTGATGAACGACCTGACTGTAGCCCAGAACATTTTTATCGGACGCGAACCGCGTAAGAGCTTTGGCCGTTTGGACGAGGCGGCGCTGAATGCGCAGACTGCCGAAATCTTTGCTTCGATGAACCTCAGCCTTGATCCCAAGGCGTTGGTTGGCAGCCTGACCATCGCAAAACAGCAAATGGTCGAGATCGCCAAGGCACTGTCCTTTCGGTCCAAGGTGCTCATCATGGACGAGCCAACAGCGGCTCTGAATGACGCCGAGATTGCTGAGCTGTTCGTGATCATCCGCCGCCTCAAGGCTGAAGGTGTAGGCATCGTTTACATTAGCCACAAGATGGACGAGCTGAAGCAGATCTCGGATCGCGTGACGGTTATGCGCGATGGGGAATATGTCGGAACAGTTGGGGCTGCTGAAACCCCGATCAGCCAGATCATCGCCATGATGGTGGGCCGAGAGGTCAAGGAAGAACCGCTGGACGTGCCCGATCTGGGTGATGCGGAGATGTCTCTGCAGATCACCGGGCTGAGTCGGAGCAACGAAATTCAGGACGTCAGTTTCTCGGTCCAAAAGGGTGAAATTCTGGGCTTCGCCGGTCTTATGGGCGCAGGTCGCACCGAGGTCGCGCGCGCCATATTTGGGGCCGACCCCAAGGATAGCGGAGAAATCCGGGTACATGGTCAGGTGGTGTCGATCAAATCACCCACTGACGCCGTCAAAGCGGGGATTGGGTACCTGTCCGAGGACCGAAAGCATTTCGGCCTCGCTACTGGTATGAATGTACGCGACAACATCGCGCTTGCCTCGATGGACCTGTTCACCGGCGCAGGCGGGGTTCTGCACGATGGTGAAATCAGCGACACCGCCAAAAGCTACATCCAGCAATTGGGCATTCGAACACCATCGGATGTGCAGGAGGTTCGTCTGCTGTCAGGCGGCAATCAGCAGAAGGTTGTCATCGCCAAATGGCTGCTGCGCGACTGCGATATTCTGATCTTTGACGAACCGACCCGCGGTATCGACGTCGGCGCGAAATCCGAGATTTACAAGTTGCTGGAAGAACTGGCAGGGCAGGGCAAGACGATCATCGTGATCTCGTCTGAACTGCCCGAAATCATGCGCCTCAGCCATCGCATCGCGGTGATGTGCGAAGGGCGGCTGACCGGCATTTTGCCCGGCGGAAAAGACACCACTCAGGAAGACATCATGCATCTGGCCACGCAACGTGCAGCGGCGATGCAGGTAACAGGGACAGTCCAATGACCACAGCAACCGACATCGAAAAGAAAAAGCCACTCTCGGGTCTTGCGGACAGCGGCGCGTATCAAAAGCTGTTGGCCTTTGCCAGTTTGATCGTTCTGCTAATCGGTTTTTCCATTGCTTCACCCAACTTCATGCAGACGTCGAACATGATTGCCATCCTACAGGCAACATCGGTCAATGGCGTTCTGGCCGTCGCCGCGACACTGGTTATCATCACCGGTGGGATCGACCTGTCTGTCGGCACACTGATGACCTTTTGCGCGGTGATCGCCGGCGTGGTGCTGACATATTTGGGAATGCCGTTGCTGTTAGGCGTGGCCGCAGCCATTGCAGCTGGAGCATTCTGCGGGCTTTGCTCCGGTACTTTCGTCGCCAAGATGAAAATCCCGCCCTTCATCGCCACACTTGGGATGATGCTGATTCTCAAAGGCCTGTCGCTGGTGATCTCTGGGACACGGCCAATCTACTTCAATGACACGCCGGGCTTTGACCAGATCTCGCGCGGGTCGCTGATCGGTGAGGTTTTCCCGTCACTGCCCATCCCCAACGGTGTGCTGATCCTGTTCCTGGTTGCCATCGCGGCTTCGTACATTCTGGGGCGCACAGTTCTGGGTCGTTACACCTTTGCGCTTGGCTCTAACGAGGAAGCGGTGCGCCTATCAGGCGTGAACACCGACATGTGGAAGATGCGTATTTATGCGCTGGCCGGAGCGATCTGCGGCATCGCCGGTATCCTTATCGCCTCGCGCCTGAACTCGGCGCAACCGGCATTGGGTTTGGGATACGAATTGGAGGCGATCGCAGCCGTAGTGATCGGTGGCACGTCTTTGTCCGGTGGGCGCGGCACGATCCTGGGCACGTTGATCGGCGCCCTGATCATGGCTGTACTGACCAACGGATTGCGCGTGCTGTCAGTCGCGCAGGAATGGCAGACCGTTGTCACCGGCGCGATCATCATTCTGGCCGTCTATGCCGACATGGCGCGGCGCAAGAAATCGGGATGACCAAGCAACTAAATCAAAGACCAAAACGACCAACTGGAGGAGAAAACATGTTAACACGTCGTTTCATTCTGGGTGCGCTCAGCGCAGCCACCCTGGCAGGTCCCGCCTCGATGGCGGTAGCCGAAGAGATTTACATTCCACTGGTATCCAAAGGGTTCCAACATCAGTTCTGGCAAGCGGTGAAGTCCGGCGCCGAACAGGCAGCAGACGAGTTTGATGTCACCATCACGTTCGAAGGTCCGGATAACGAAACAATGGTGGACCGTCAGATTGACATGCTGGCTGCGGCGCTGGCCAATAATCCAAAGGCAATCGGTTTTGCTGCGCTGGACAGCCAGGCTGCTATCCCGCTTTTGAAACAGGCCAACGAAAAGGGCATTCCGATCATCGCCTTCGACAGTGGTGTTGATAGCGATATTTCGCTTTCAACTGCGACAACGGACAACCTGGCGGCAGCAGGGTTGGCAGCAGACAAGATGGCTGAAAAAATCGGGGGCAAGGGGAAGGTTGCTGTTGTCGCCCATGACCAGACAAGCCGCACAGGTATTGATCGTCGCGACGGTTTCGTCAATCGCATGGCTGAGAAGTATCCGGATATCGAAGTTGTTACGGTTCAGTACGGCCAGGGCGACCACCTGAAATCGACCGAAGTCACCAAGGCGATCCTGACTGCTAACCCTGATCTAAATGGTATCTTTGGCACCAACGAAGGCTCAGCTATTGGTGTTGTAAACGGAGTTCAGGAGCTGGGCACCGAGGGTTTGGTGATCATCGGTTATGACAGTGGCAAGGCCCAGAAAGACGCAATCAAGAGCGGTCTGATGGCGGGTGCGATCACGCAAAACCCTGTGGGCATCGGCTATGAGACTGTGAAAGCAGCGGTTGCGGCTCTCAATGGGGAAGAGGTTCCAGGTCTGATCGACACAGGCTTCTACTACTACGATGCCTCGAATATTGACGACCCGAAGATCTCGGCCGTTCTGTACGACTAAAAGTACTTATTAACACTGTTCGGCCTGCCTTTTTGGTGGGCCGGACAACCAATGTTCATCGTTCAGGTGAATTATGTCAGTTTTTGCGGGGTAACGGCGTTTGGGTCGCAACACCGGTCTGTCGCTGCTCTGCGTATGTCCTTGGTGCGTCGATGATGGGTTTAAGCCTAATTAGCAGAAATTTTGGCAAATTGATTTAATACTCGAAGTCTGGACATAAGCTAACCTGTTGCAGACGATTAACTTTCCAGCTTTCAATCAGCAAGCTCTATACACCAATATGTTACAAGCTATTGACCATCGACGAATGCGCCACCAGCGCGTGAGTGGTTCGCGGTATCGCCGCGTCGAAGGCAAGTTCGTGATCTCTTACAAGGGCGATTAGTCAGGTCTGAAAGGCGTGACGAAATCCCAAACTGCTGTAAACAAATGCATGAATCGCTATCAATCTAAATACCCCTGCCGATATGGGAATATCTGGAATGCAGGATGCATGCCCGCTTCTACGATGTCTGGTTTGTGATGGCGGTACAGGCTGCGCCAATGAGGTTGGATCGTCACTCTCTCAACACCGTCCTGCAAAGCGATGTCTCTAGAACAACGCTCAGGTTACAAACCGTCGGCCTGACCAGCGGTTTCTCAACCAAGCGAAGGCATGCGTGAGGGTGTGATCGGGCCGACGAAATTGAAATTCGCGAACCATATCGTTCTTGTGGCTGAGTTCTCTTGGCTCGATGGTCTCAATTTCCACCCACAATGCCCCAAGTTTTTTTGTGAGTAGTTTTGCAAAAGGGCGCATATATCTTGCCAGAATGACATTTTCGCAGGAATGGTTCCCGATGACCAAGATCACTCCAGAATTGCTTGAACAAATCCGTGCCCGATTTGCGCAGGTTGACCACTGCCCGCAGCAGGGACCGCGTATTTTCTTTGAAAACGCGGGTGGGGCGCTGACGCTGAATTCGGTTGTGGGCACCTCGCAGGCTTATGCTGCGATCCCTGACAATCAGGGCCGCGACAACCCGGGAAGTCACGAACTGGTGCGGGTAATCAACAAGGCCAAAGAAGATATGGCCGTGTTCATGAACGCCCCCGGTGGCCAGTTCTTTGTCGGCGAAAGCGGGACCGAGCTGCTGTTTCGTTTGATAATGAACGCCTGTCTGGGCACAGGCACCGGTCGGGTGCTTGGCACAACGCTGGAACATCCCGCGACCCGAAGCGCTTGCGCGCGTTGGGCCGGGGTGGCCGGGCAAGATCATGTTCTGGTGGTCCATGACGACGCCACAGGCACCGTCACCGCAGATGCTTATGCGGCGCAGGTAACGCCGGACACAAAGGTTGCGACTATCGTGCACACCTCGCCGGTGACCGGTATGGGCGTGGATGTAGCGGCTGTGGCTGCCGAGATCCGCGCCGTTGCGCCCAATTGCTTCATCATAATCGACGGTATCCAGCACGCCGCGCATGGCCGGATCGACCTGACCGCCTATGATGTCGATGGCTATGTGATCTCGCCTTACAAGGTGTTCTCGCGCCATGGTTACGGGGTGGCCTGGATTTCTGACCGGCTGACCAAGCTGCCACATAACAGCTTGATCGACGGCCCCGCCGACAATTGGGAAATGGGGACGCGTGATACCGGCTCTTACGCTACAATGTCTGACGTAATCAGCTATTTCGAATGGCTGGGCGCACAGGTCAGCGACGCCACCGACCGGCGCGCAAAATTCGTCGCTGCCGGAGAGGCGATCCATGAGCAGGAAAAAGCGTTGACTGATGCGATGATCCGCGGAACCGGCAACCTGCCCGGGCTGGCCGAGATGGAGAAGGTGACCATTCTGGGCGGTGTCGATAACCCAGCACGCGAGGGACTGGTGTCACTGCAGGTCGAGGGCGTGCCGTCGGTCGATGTGGTCAAGCAACTGAACGAACAAGGCATCCGTACGCATTTGCGCAAGGCCGATCACTATTCGGGCAACATCCTCACACCGCTTGGCATGGACAGCTGCGTGCGTGTTTCGATGTGCCACTACAACAGCGTCGCCGAAGTGGCCCAGTTTCTGGGTGCAATGAAAACCATCGCCGCCTGAGGCATTTGAGAGGGGAAGCTCATGAAAACGCATGCGCAAGCGGTTGTAATCGGCGGCGGCCTAGCCGGCTGTTCAATTCTGTATCATCTCGCCAAGTTGGGTTGGACCGATGTGGTCCTGCTAGAGCGGGACGAACTGACCAGCGGCTCGACATGGCACGCGGCGGCCAACATTCATGGGCTGCATGACAACAACAATATCACCCGCATCCAGCACTATACGATGAATCTGTATAAAGAGCTGGAACAGGAAACCGGTCAAAGCTGCGGCGTGTTCCAGCCCGGCTCGCTCTATTTGGCGCAAACCGAAGAACGCGAACATCAGCTGCGCCTGCAGGAAGCCAAGGCTAAATTCTATGGTTTGAATTTCCACGAGGTCAGTCGCGAGAAGGCCAAGGAACTGCACCCGCTGGCGCAGTTCGACGATATCCGCTGCATCATGTATGAACCCGATGGCGGCAATGTGGATCCCTCGGGCGTGCCCCACGCCTATGCTGCCGGTGCCCGCGCCATGGGAGCAACCATAGAACGGTTCTGTCCGGTGCTAGGTACGGATCAGCAACCCGACGGGTCTTGGATCGTGCGTACCGCAAAGGGCGATATTCACACGCAATGGGTGGTGAATGCCGCTGGTCTTTGGGGCCGCGAAGTTGCGGCGCTGGCGGGGCTGACTCTGCCGTTGCAACCGACCGAGCACCAGTATTTCGTGACTGAATCCATCGAAGAAGTTGCCAATCTGGGCCGTCGCCTTCCGTCAATTGCAGACCGGGATGGCGAGTACTATTTCCGTCAGGAAGGCAACGGATTGCTCATCGGGGCCTATGAGAAGGACATGAAGTTCTGGGCCGAGGACGGTACGCCGCTGGACTTTGCCCATGACCTGTTCCCCGACGATTTGGATCGGATCATGGAAAACGTGATCCGCGCTACCGAACGTGTGCCAGTTGCCGCCACCGCAGGGGTCAAACGGGTGATCAACGGGCCGATGATCTGGTCTCCGGACTCCAGCGCCTTGTGGGGTCCGGTGCCCGAACTGAAGAACTATTTCCTCTGCGGCGGACTGATCCCGGGTTTCTCGCAATCGGGTGGTTTGGGCCTGCTGGCGGCGCAGTGGATGATCGAGGGCGAGCCGCAATACGACATGTTTGCCTGGGATCTGGCCCGTTTCGGCGACTGGGCCGACAAAAAATTCACCAAGGCACGGGTCGAGGACCAGTATACCCACCGTTTTGCCATCCACTTCCCGAACGAGGAGCGTAGTGCTGGTCGCCCCGCCCGAGTCCGCCCTGCCTATGAAATGCAGAAAGACATGGGCTGTGTCTTTGGTCTGAACTGTGGCTGGGAGCATCCCCTATGGTTCGCCGATCAGCCCGGTGTACAGGAAACCAACGGCTTCACACGCCAGAACTGGTGGGAGCCGGTGGGACGTGAGGTACAGATGCTGCGGGAGAATGTGGGCGTCATCGACATATCGAATTTTGCGAATTACATCATCAAAGGACTCGGCGCGCAAGATTGGCTGGACCGCTTGGTTGCCAACCGCGTACCGACCGTGATCGGGCGGTCTTGTCTGACGCCGCTGATCTCTGTCCGTGGCGGCGTGGCTGGCGATTTCACCATAACCAAGGTGGCCGATGACGAATTCATGATGATCGGATCGGGCATGGCCGAGCGCTATCATCAACGCTTCTTCAACATGATCGACCTGCCAAAGCACACAACCTTCGAAGTCGCCACTGACCGCATAGCCGGGTTCAACGTCGCCGGTCCGAAAGCGCGTGACCTGCTGCAGCGGCTGACCAATGCAGACCTGTCGAACGAGGCGTTCCGCTTTATGCGCTCGGCCACAATTGAGGTTGCAGGTGTCACCTGTCTGGCCATCCGCGTCAGCTTTACCGGCGATCTAGGGTGGGAGTTGCACTGCGCCGAAGAAGATCAGACCCGCCTTTACGCTGCGCTGCTGGATGCGGCCAAGCTGCTGGATGGCGGCCCCGTTGGCGGCCGCGCGCTGGGGTCGTTGCGGATCGAAAAAGGTTATGGCTCATGGGGCCGTGAGTATTCGCAGGAATACTGGCCGCAAGAGGTCGGGCTGGCGGGCCTGATCAAGCTGGACAAGGATTTCCTGCACAAGGATGCGTATCTGTCGGTCAAGGACAACGCCGCGCGCGAAGTGCTGTCAATCTTCGAGGTCGAAGTCTCCGAGGATGCCGACGCTACCGGCGGTGAGCCGATTTTTAACCCGGATGGTACCCCGGTTGGCCGCGTGACATCCGGTGCATACGGCTATTCGGACGGCAAATCGCTAGCGCTTGGTTATATAAACCCTGAGGTCGCACACCCGGGTGATACGGTCGAAGTGT